>CALBWK010000033.1 GCA_937969415.1 uncultured Saprospiraceae bacterium
ATTATGGAGTCAATTAAGTATATGTTATGGTTATGTTTTAAACAACTCTGGATAGAGCAAATAAGCCTTCATTACAAAAGAAACAGAATCACCTACCCACAACTCTCCTTGCTTAATCATCCGAATGACTTGTTGTGGAGATTTGGTGATGACCTCAATATCTTCGGTGAGGTCTAAGTCTTGGGTCGCATTAAAGCTTAAGCCTGTCGCTAAGTATCCATAAGTCTTATGGGTAGCCTTGGTGGGGATATTGGAGATGACACCTAGGGGTATAAGTTGGTCTTCAGTAGTAAGGATACCCGTCTCTTCGCGGAGTTCTGCGATAGCGGATTGGATAGGTGTTTTTCCTGTTTGTACAAAGCCAGCTGGCAATTCTAAGATGTGTTTTCTCTGGCCGTGTTTGTATTGATTGACGAGGACTATATGGCCAGTATCTTTTAAGAATGCCACCACCATAGCCGCGTCTGCCATTGTCGTGATATAATAATCGTTGACTATAGTATGATCGGGTAATTTTACCTTGTGCTTTTTTATGGGAAACCAAGGGCTAGGTGAGACATCTGTTTCTTCTAGTATTTCCCAGATGGCTTCATTTTTGTCTGTGCTCATAGGATTGCAAGGTATGCTGAAAGAGCAACTTTAGTTCAAGAAGTTTCAGTGTTACTAAATGAGAATGAAATTTTAGAATTCTTCTATGAAGTTCCCCCAGACCCATCCTTCTGTACCGGCGTATTTGATTTTACACCACTTGCCAGCTTTTCCTTCAAGGAAGAAGGTCTCCGTGTCGTAATACATCACTTCGACTTCAGAATTGGCAGGTATACGCATCACGATTTCAGAGATGAGAGAGGGCTTAGAGCGCATATTCATCGTTGCGCTATCGATGATGACCATACCTCTTTTAAACTTCGTAGTGCCTTCACAATCGGCCAGTTTTGTTTCTAAGGCTGTAATGAGCGAGTCTTTTTGAATGATAAGCAGCTCTTGATTCTTTGTTACAGGATTGGGTAGTTTAGAAAAAAATGACGAGAGCACATTCGTGGGGCTCTGTTGTGTGATGATAGATACGAGTAGCCATATGGTCACAAGACCAAATAGAATCATATATCCCCACTTAAGAAGAGGATTGGAACGCTTTTGTCCGTATCGAGGTTTCGCCATTATAAATCGGGATCTGTCAGTTACTCAGACAGATCATTAACTATTGCTTGTCGAAAATAGCAAGATTACGAGCATTATCAAGTCTTATGGCTGCCTATTTTTCTAATCCCAGATAGTTGTAAATGAGAATCCTAGGCCTAAAGTTCTCGGTTGGTTGATTCCATATAACATATAAGTCGCACCAAAATTGAGAACATACCTATCGTAGAGCTCAAAGATAATCCCGCCTATTCCGAATAATCCCGCCTCCCAAAGGCCATCAATATCTGTCGTATAATAGCCTACGCCACCCACAAGCTGCACACCATCGGCAAGAAAATACGAGCCAACCTCTGCAGCAATATTGTAGGTTGTACCTGTTTGTCGAGTGGTTATAATCTGATTGGGCATAGAAGGAAAGGGAGAAGGAATAATTCTCGTTTCAAAGGCATCTCTAAAGAAATCCGTCATCTGAATATTGATATCTATAGACGTAATCGTATCGATATCATAAGAGGCAATCGCACCAATAGAAAAGTTAGATACATCGTCTATGCTAGGATTGGAGTGGGCATACGTTCTATTACCGAGAGGGACACCGAGGCCACCCATTACCCCCAACTTAAATAAATCTCCATCCTTGACCTGTACCTTAAAATCAAAATTTCCAAAGGCCACATCTGACTGATAATTCATCCCAAGCTCTACTTTATCGCTCAAGCCGTATGTAATTCGCCAAGAAAGATTGGAGGCAATACTGATAGTATCCTCTCCTACAAATCCACTGTCATTCCAGAAACCACTACTTCTACTCACATTATAAGTCGGTTCGAATTCTGCCGTTTTATTTGGAAGTGGAACAGTATTGAAGGTCACCAGTTTGGTGCCTGCAATTCCAGAAATCTGGGCGAGGCACACATCCGAAAGAAAACAAACAATGAAGAATACCAAGATTCTAGGCAACATAAAAAACTAAACGTTTGGAAGTTATAAATAGCCCTATCAAATGAGACCCGTTTTGTGCAGTATGGTTAATTGTGGACCGTAGGCCTTTGCAATATTGGCTTGTGTAAAGGTCGTTTCAGTGTCACCATAAACGATCAACCTTTGATTAAGTAAAATGACTTTATCAAAATAGGATTCCACTGTAGAAAGATCGTGGTGGACAACCAAAATTGTTTTACCTGCTTTAGCAAGTTCTTTTAATATGCTGATGATCTTTTCTTCGGTTGTAATATCTACACCGACAAAGGGTTCGTCAAGAAAAAATATGTCAGCTTGCTGGCACAGCGCACGGGCAATGAATACACGTTGTTGTTGTCCGCCGGAGAGCTTCCCGATTTGCCGATTGGCTAAGTCAAGGATGCCGATCTTGTTCATAGCATCATCTGCAATGGCATTATCCTCTTTTGATATTCTTTGGAGCAGTTTCTTATATGGATATCGGCCCATCAAGACGATGTCTCGCACCGTTGCTGGAAACTGCCAATCTACTTCGTCCTTTTGCGGAACATAGGCGATTTGCTTTCTTACATCATCTATCTCATCACCTAGAACTTCTATATCTCCTGCGTTATAATCGATGAGACCTAGTATAGATTTAAACAGTGTAGATTTTCCGGCGCCATTAGGCCCTATCACACCATACACATTACCTGCTCTTATATCAAGGTGGATATTGGTCAGAACTCTTTTGGTTCCGTAGTTGACAGAGAGCCCTCTGACTTTGATGTGGGTATTAGGCGTAGGGCTCACTACTTATTCATTTTTGTAATGAAAAAGATTAAGCCTAGCAACATAATGCCACCTAGAATAAGATACATTTTTAAGCCTCCAGACCCACCTGTTTGTGTGTGGGCAGTTGCAGTATTGCGTGTGCCGCTTAGTGCATCGACAATAACATCTGTATTAGATTTCATCATCTTTAGATAAGTACTTCCGTTACTCCCTTTTTCGCCTATAGAATCTGCATATAAGGAACCGCCGATAGCGACACCATTGTCGGTAGCTATTTGTTTAATGAGTTTTGGATTGATAGTACTTTCTACAAATATGGCCGGCACTCCAGACGATTTTATTGAATTCGAAATTCTGACGATATCGGAGGTTTGTGCTTCCGATTCTGTTGATATACCTATTATACCTTGGACATCTAGTCCGTAACGTTTTCCGTAGTAAGAGAAGGCATCGTGTGAGGTGACGATGAGTCTTTTTTCTTCAGGGATTTCCAGAATACGTTTTGAGATATATGCGTCAAGGTCTTTTAGCTCTTGAGAGTAATTGCGATAGTTCTCTTCGTAATAACCTTTATTGACGGGGTCTATTTCGATGAGGCCTTGGAGTATGTTTGTGATATATGTTTGTGCTTTAGCTAGGTCCATCCACGCGTGCGGGTCGTATGCATTTTTGTACTGTGAGCTGGCGATAGGCGTGAGACCTTCGGTAACAGTTATAGTTTTGCCTTTGGTGCCAGAATTTTCAATTAATTCCGTTATCCATCCTTCAAAGGTGAGCCCATTGATAAAAATAAGATCTGAGGAAGCTACCTTTTGCGCATCTCTGGGTGTAGGGCTGTAAGTGTGTGGATCGCCTCCGATGGGAACGATTAATCTATTCTCGATTTTGTCACCGGCAATGTTGTCGACCATATCCCATATCATAGAGGCAGAAGAGATGACGACCTTCTTTTGAGCGGTGCTGGTATTGCTTAGGACTAATGAAAGTAGAGCGATTAATGACAGACGTATAATCATTCTCAGAGAGTGGTTTTTTTGATAAATAAATTGGAGCAGGCCTTGTGTGATAGCAGAAGTTCCACGGTGTCATCTACAAGTACTTTCATCGAGTGATCGTAATCAATATGTGAGAGGACCTGCATTTTAGTACCAAGCTTAATGTTAAAATGATTGAGATATTGCAGAAACGGTGTGTCATTTTCTCTAACACCTACTACTGTGCCTTTTTCGTTTTTTTCGAGGCTTTGCAATGTCACTTGATTTCTAAGCGTAAACTTCCCTTCCGCATTGGGTATGGGGTCACCGTGTGGATCATACTTAGGGTGGCCTAGGTAAGCATCTAATTTGATAATGAGTTCATCAGAATCGACATGCTCTAGTTGCTCTGCGATATCATGCACTTGATCCCAAGAGAAGCCTAGCTTATCGACCAGAAATACTTCCCATAGCCTGTGTTTGCGGATGAGCTGGGTCGCCATTTCTATACCTTTGGAGGTCAGGTAGACACCCTTGTACTTTTCGTAGTGAAAATAGTCCTTGCTAGAAAGGCGCTTCAGCATATCCGTTACAGAAGCAGCTGACGTCGAGAGGTGAGCTGCAATAGCATTGGTATTGGCTGCGCCTTGATTCTTCTCTGTAATTTTAAAGATGGCTTTAATGTAGTTTTCCTCTGTTTCGCTTGCCATAGGCTGATTGTATTGTAAAGGTAATGATTTTTAGAGTACCCTAAATATTTATTTTTGCAACTTTAAATTGTAAATAAATGGCGTCAAGGAAAAAAGTTCATTTTCTTCTCAGAAAAGGAAGAATAATGGAGTTAATATCCATATAAGAAGTGCATTTAGAAGACTATTTACCGAATAGGCTAGCGCAGCTGCATACAATGTCTTTATAATCAATAGGTTAGGTGTAAGTAGCTGCATTTTATCACAAGTGCTATTTATTGGTCAGGTCTATATTTCAATGTACCTTTGCACGCTATTTATACGATAATCAAAACTACTTTTTACAAATGGGATTAAATATCATTTACATCTTGCCGGCATTCGGAGTGCTGGCTTTGATTTTCACCTTCATCAAATCAGGATGGGTCGGAAGGCAAGAGATAGGTTCACCAAAGATGGAACGTATCGCGACTAATATCGCAGACGGCGCTATGGCCTTCCTCAAGGCTGAATATAAAGTCTTATCCATTTTTGTTGTTGTTGTAGCCGTATTAATGGCTTGGGGTGGTTCTGTAACTGCTGGCTCTGCGCCCATAGTTGCCTTATCCTTTGTCTTAGGCGCTATCTGTTCTGCTCTTGCAGGATTTATAGGGATGAAAGTCGCTACTAAGGCCAATGTAAGAACAACCAATGCTGCTAGGACTGGCTTAGCTAAAGCCCTAGAGGTCGCCTTCGGTGGAGGAGCGGTTATGGGAATGGGAGTTGTTGGTCTAGGTGTCTTAGGCTTGAGTGTGCTCTTTTTGATTTACTCTAAGATGTTTGGTATTTCTACAGCGATGGAAGTATCTAAAGTTGTAACTGTATTGACAGGATTTTCTTTTGGAGCCTCTTCTATTGCACTCTTTGCAAGAGTAGGTGGTGGTATCTATACTAAGGCTGCCGATGTAGGCGCTGACCTCGTAGGAAAGGTTGAGGCAGGTATCCCGGAAGATCACCCACTTAACCCTGCCACGATTGCAGATAATGTAGGGGATAACGTAGGAGATGTTGCTGGTATGGGTGCGGATTTATTTGAGTCTTATGTAGGTTCTATTATAGGTACGATGGTACTCGGTGCTGCCTTTATGGCAACGGCAACGATAGGAGGCGCTGGTTGGGCTGATGGCTTCGGTGGACTTTCTGCCGTTTTGCTTCCATTAGTATTGGCCAGTGTAGGTATCGTGACGTCTATTATAGGTACTGTCTTTGTAAAAGTAAAGGAAGGTGGAGATCCACAAAAAGCCTTGAACAGAGGAGAGTTTATCTCTGCCTTTATCATGTTGGTAGCCACTTTTGCTTTAGTAAAATATATGTTGCCAGGTGAGTGGACGTTTGATGGTATCACTTATAATAGTCTCGGTGTATTCTGGGCTGTACTTTTCGGTCTTGCTTCAGGCCTACTTATTGGTCTTGTCACAGAGCACTATACAGGTACAGGCACCAAGCCAGTACAATCTATAGTTGATCAATCACTGACAGGAGCAGCAACCAATATTATTGCGGGATTAGGAGTAGGGATGATCTCTACAACGATTCCTATCATCATCTTGGCTATAACTATTATAGGAGCGCATCACTTCGCAGGCTTGTATGGTATTGCCATCGCAGCAGTAGGGATGTTATCTAATACAGGTATACAGTTGGCTGTAGACGCTTACGGTCCTATCGCAGATAACGCAGGTGGTATCGCAGAGATGGCGGAGTTACCTAAAGAAGTAAGACAAAGAACAGATAAGCTGGATGCAGTAGGAAACACAACAGCAGCCATAGGAAAAGGATTTGCTATCGGATCTGCAGCATTGACAACGTTGGCTTTATTTGCGGCCTTTATCACTGCCTATAACGTAGCTAATCCTACTGAAACACTAAGTGGTATCAATATTATGAATCCTAAGGTCATGGCGTCACTTCTAGTGGGTGGTATGTTGCCTTTCCTATTCTCAGCACTCTCTATGAATGCGGTAGGTAGAGCAGCGATGGATATGATTCAAGAGGTAAGAAGACAGTTCAAAACGATTCCAGAGTTGAACGCTGCCCTTGCTGTCATGAAGAAGAATGACGGAAAAGACATGAAAGACTGGTCACAAGCTGACATCACCACTTTTGAAGCAGCTGACGGAAAAGCAGAATATGATAAGTGTGTGGATATATCTACTAAGGCATCGATCAGGGAGATGGTCCTTCCAGGTGTTATTGCAGTAGTAACGCCAGTCTTAGTTGGTTTCTTAGGTGGCGCAGAGATGTTGGGTGGCTTATTGGCTGGTGTAACGGTTTGTGGTGTATTGATGGCCATCTTCCAGTCTAATGCTGGTGGAGCTTGGGATAACGCTAAGAAAATGTTTGAAGAAGGCGTAGAAATCAAAGGAAAGATGTACTACAAAGGTTCTGATGCGCATAAAGCAACAGTAGTAGGGGATACAGTTGGAGATCCATTTAAAGATACTTCTGGTCCTTCATTGAATATCTTATTGAAGTTAATGTCAGTAGTTGCATTGGTCATCGCACCTTTTATCTAAGAGAGAATTAACTAAAAACTATAAATCAAAGGCTCAGTCGTTAGGACTGGGCCTTTTTTTATTGTTGATAGCTAAGTTTAGGACAATAGTTGTAGCCTTTGTTTCAGTAGTATAATAAAGGTCCTTCAAAATCCGCGGCGACTATATAATTATCCTTCGATAAATTAGTTGAAGCGAATCGATAGGGTGAAACCGTATAAAGGAGTTCAAGTATGAGACAATGCACTTTTTAAACTTCAGATAGCGTTTTTTTTATAAATGCCTACTGATGAATAGAATCTTCGCCATAAGTTTGCTGATTTCCACTATCTTTTTGTCTCCAGATCTATTTGCGCAAGAATATTCTGACCCTGTATTTACTACATTCAAGGGAAAAATCTATAAACTTCCCATAATAAAACAAAAGACCAAGCACGGGACCAAGGTGGGTGTTCAAGAATACTTTAGCGATACAGTATACAGCTACAGAGTTTTAGAAGAAGAGGTAGAGTTTGAGACATTAAATGTAGCAGAACGTGATAGCAGGGATGGTTTTCCTGGGTACGAGCAATATAAAACCCAATTTGGTTTAGTCTTGAAGTCTCAAGTAACCATCCAAGACGTTGCTTGTTATGAGTTTTCGTTAAATTCTGATGATGGTTCAAGATTATGGATAGAAGATGAGATCGTTGTCAATAATGATGGAAGTCACGGAATGAAACTCAAAAAAGATTCTATCGTCCTTACTCCTGGGACTTACGAGGCACAGTTGTGGTATTTTCAAGGCTATCCAGTAAAAATGGGTTTGAATTTTGATTCAAGAGCAGTAGGACCAGCTTCTGTTTGCCCAATAGAGGAAGAAATCGCCTCTTCAAAAAGTGTTGTATTGGAGAGTCATCTCTTTTTTGAAATTGGGGAATATGAACTAAGGAAAGAAGCAGAAGAGGAATTACAACAAATAATTTCAGGGTTTGAAGGAAAAATTCCAAAAACAATTTCTGTCATTGGTCACACTGATTCAACGGGAAGTATCGACCATAATCAAAAGTTATCCTTGCAAAGAGCACAAAATCTTATCGACTTGCTTCGCAAACTAGATGGTTTATCAAAAACAACTTTTAAGGCGATAGGGAAAGGCTCTACTGCTCCTATTGCAGACAATATGACAGTATATGGACGTCAACAGAATCGTAGAGTCGAGTTGATTTTAGAATTTTAAGAGTATTTATCACTATAATATCCTCTGTTATATACCCAATATTAATTTCTCGTTAGCATCAATCGATTTATATTTTCGAGAAACATTACTTGTGGAACATTTTTTGAAAAGGACTAAAAAGCGATTTGAATAAAAAAATCTCTGAGAATTTGCACTTTCTATTTAGCAAGTAAAAAATGTATCTTTTATTAACAATAAGTTCTATTTTTGCATTTTTAAATTAAAATTATTTTTTCCGTAATAATCTTCTCTAAATTTTCACAAACCCACTCACTCAGAGGAGATCTACAAATTCGATAATTATTATGAAAAGGAAGGTAACTAAAACTTCTGCTGCTGCTAAGAAAAAAGCTGCTGCGAAAAAGAAAGCTGCGGCTGAGAAAAAAGCGGCAATTGCAGCTAGAAAAAAAGCTGCTGCTGCAAAGCGTAAAGAAGCTGCTGCTAAGAAAAAGGCTGCTGCTGCCAAGAAACGTGCTGCTGCTGCTGAAAAACGTAAAGCTGCCGCTGCTAAGAAAAAGGCTGCTGCTGCTAAGAAGCGTGCTGCTGCCGCTGCTGCTAGAAAGAAAGCTGCTGCTGCTAAGAAAAAAGAGGCTGCTGCAAGAAAAAGAGCTGCTGCTGCTGAAAGAAAAGCTGCTGCTAAAGCTAGAAAAGCTGCTGCTGCTGCAAAGCGTAAAGCTGCTGCTGCTGCAAAGCGTAAAGCTGCTGCAGAAAAGAAAAGAGAGTCAGTTGCTAAGAAAAGAGAAGCTGCTAAGGCTAGAAAAGCTGCTGCTGCTGATAAGAAGAGAGAAGCTGCTGCTAAGCGTAAAGCTGCTGCTGCTAAGAAAAAAGCTGCTGCTGCTAAGAAAAAGGCTGCTGCAACTGCTGCTAGAAAGAAAGCCGCTGCTGCTAAGAAGAAAGCCGCTGCTGCTAAGAAAAAAGAAGCTGCTGCAAGAAAAAGAGAGGCAACTGCTGCTAAGAAAGCTGCTGCTAGAGTAAGAAAGGCTGCTGCAACTACTAAGAAAAGAGCTGCTGCAAAAGCTAGAAAGGCTGCTGCTGCTGAGAAGAAGAGAGAAGCTGCTGCAAGAAAAAGAGCTGCTGCTGCTGCTAGAAAGAAAGCTGCTGCTACCAAAAAGAGAGAAGCTGCTAGAGTAAGAAAAGCTGCTGTTGCTGCAAGAAAAAAGGAAGCTGCTGCTAAGAAAAGAGCTGCTGCTGCTGCTAGAAAGGCTGCGGCCAGAGAAAAGAAAGCTGCTGCTGCTGCAAAGAAGAGAGCTGCTGCCGCTAAGAAAAGAGAAGCTGCTGCAAAAGCTAGAAAGAGAGCTGCTGCTGAGAGAAAGAGAGCTGCTGCTGCCAAGAAGAGAGAAGTTGCTGCTAGAAAGAAGGCCGCTGCTGCTGCTAAGAAGGCTAAGAAAGCTGCTAAGAAGAAGCCAGCTAAGAAAAAAGCTGCTAAGAAGACCACAGCTAAGAAAAAGTCTACTAAGAAGAAGAGAAAATCTAGAAGATAAACTTCAAGATTTTAAGATACGGAGGACTGAGTGTTGCACTCAGTCCTTTTTTTATACCTAGTCCTCAATGATTATGTAGTTATTTGTACAAGACCCACCTATATATGATGCGATTAGTTATAACCTTTTGTATGCTATTGGCCAGCCAGCTTCATTCTCAGACAATAATGGGGAAGTGGACAGGACGCATAGAGTCTAGTGTCAGATTAAATGTAACCATAGATTCTAATCTACGCGTAGAGGTCCCTAGCGCTAATAATCTCGAAGCCAGAATCAGAGAATATAACTTAGAATCTAGCATGCTTAGTGCAAGTCTTAGTCTTGATGGCAGGACTGATGCAGATCTAAAAGTTGATTATAATGGATCTACAGGGACACTGGATGGTATATGGACACAAGAACGTATCGAACGAACAATAACCTTGACAAAAGTTGACAGCTTTGTCGCTCCAAAGAGAGTACAAACCCCAGAACCACCTTATCCCTATGAGGTATCAAACCTAAGTGTCTACCAAGGTTTAGAAGATTTTTGGTTAAGTGGAACACTTACAGCACCTTATAATGATCTTGATTCTATGGTCGTAATTCTCATTAGTGGTTCAGGTATGCAAAACAGAAACTCTGAATTGCTTGGACATCAGCCATTTTTAGTTTTATCAGATTTTCTCACAAGACAGGGTATATCTGTCTTTCGCTATGATGAGCGAGGGGTAGGGGAGTCATCAGGTGCATTTTTTAATGCAACTTCAGAGGACTTTCTTAATGATGTACTGGCTTGCGTGGATAAGTTGGATAGTCTAGGGTACAAAAAAATAGGACTCATAGGACATAGCGAAGGAGGACTTATAGCAAATATGGCCTGTGCATTGGATGATAGACTAGTGGTGATGGTTTCCCTAGCAGGTGTTGGCTTGCCAGCTGATCAATTGTTAAGCATTCAGAATAGAAATATCTTAATAGAGCAAGGTGTCGCTGAGCAAGAAGTGGCTGAGTATGTTATCTTTATCGAGGAGGCCTACGATCTCATAGATATTGAATCCCCCAAAGATTCTCTTTATGATCCCTTAAAGGAATTGTGCTTTGATTTTTATGAAAGCCGTGATTCGACTTATCAGAAAATGTATGGTCCCTCATCTATGGGATTTTATATGGGAATAGCGGGTGGCTACCTTACACCATGGCTGAGATATTTTATTAATCACGATCCTGGCGATTACATTACTCAAATTAGCTGCCCAGTGCTTGTACTAAATGGAACTATGGATATACAAGTCTCCGCTAAAGAGAATCTGGCGAGTTACGAAAAACATCTGTTGGCTAGTCAGGCGCCTTTCTTTGATGTCATACAATTAGATTCTATCAATCATCTGTTCCAGAAAGTCGAGAATTGGGATACCAACGAGTATTATGAATCTACTGAGACCTTTAATGAAAGCGTCATGGAGCTTATTAGTGATTGGCTTAAGACGTCTATGTTTTAAAAAATTCTTCAGCTATGCATTAGCAATACTTACATTTTTAATAGCGATAGGTCGAAAAATATAGGGGTAAGAGTAGAGAAAGGGGATTTTAACTAAGTATTCTATTATAGTCTAAAAAAATCAGATTATCTCAGATGAAGGTTCAAGAAGCTCAAGGCGATATGCGAGACGCCTATATGTGTGGCGGCTCGGGGGTATTAATATCCGGAATAATTTGGGTAATAGCAGGAGTTACAGCCATTTACGCAACTAACCAAATAAGCTTTATGGTGTTTTTCTTTGGCGGGATGCTCATTCATCCTTTGTCTGTTCTTTTAGATAAGTTATTTAATCGCAGAGGCAAACATTCAAAGGAGAATCCATTAGCTAATCTAGCCTTAGAAAGCACAGTTCTATTATTTATAGGATTATATCTGGTCTATTTATTATTTGAACTAGAACCAAACTGGCTCTTTCCTATTATGCTATTCTTTATAGGTGCTCGTTACCTCATATTTCAATCTATTTATGGCTTGAAAATCTATTGGATCTTAGGTTTGATTCTAATTGGTATGGGTTTTTTCGGATTGAATTCAAATCAACCATTTTACACCTTTGGAATCATAGGTGGCGTAGTGGAATTGATTTTTTCGATTTTAATAATTCGAAGGGCTAAAGACAGTATGGATAATTGAACCATACAACAAAGCAGTATAAAATGAGAAGAGACCATCCCTCTTTTGGGACAGCCTCTTGCTCGACACTATCTATGTTGTTTTCAGATCACTAGTTCATAATGATCACTTTTTCTGTATTCGTACTGCCATCACTTCTTAGTATTCTGACGATATACATTCCTCCATTGAGATCGGAAACGTCTGTTCTAGATCTTTCTTTTACGGCTATAGATCTCAACTCTATTCCTGATAGACTAAATAATCCAATTTGGTCAACCTCAGAAACATCTTTTATTTCAAGATTCATCACCTGTGATACTGGGTTAGGGAAAATCCTTACTTCCAGAGGCGCTACATCTTGAGTAGTTTCATTTTCTATTGTCTCTTGTTCTCTTGTTTCTAGTACTTCAGTCACAACCACTTGTGCTTGCTCTACTTCTTCACTATCCATTGCAGTTGTCTGCGCTGTAAGTTCTATCGGCTCATTGATTACAAAGGCAGACTTAGTATCTGTGTCTTCTGGCTTCAAAGTGCCATTGACAACATTGATACAGTAGTCCTCCGTCTCACCGTATAGATATGTTCCACAAGGACTAGTGGCATAACCGCCTAGTTTACTAGTCACTCTCATTGCACAAGTGCCATTTGGTATGCCTGCTGGAATTGTTATTCCTCCAGTTATCGTACCTGCACCCGCTCCATAAGCGACAAATTCTAGGTTATCCTCGAAGTCACCATCTTGATTGAAATCTATCCAACAAGTCCAGTACATTGTATGACTCTTACCGCCACCAAAACCAGGATGGAATTCTATCGGTACAAACAGTCCAGGTTCTATCTCTGTACACATCGAACTGTAGTTTCCGTAGCCACCATCATTACCAGAAGTATTGTTGATGTCACCAAATACACATTGGTCTATGTAACCGAATGTAGAAATCAGTCCTGATGAAGCACACGGTGCAGTATTGCAAGCACCTACTGTAATGTCGAAGCTACAAGTCTCTGTAGATCCACAAGGATCATTTACTGTATACGTCACTGTGTATGATCCTTCTGGATTAACACTTCCCGGTGCAGGTCCTCCAGTCTGTGTGATCGTTGTACAAGGTATCTCCAAGATGTATTCCAGAGAGTAGTGGTTATACTGGTCATTCCATTCTCCTGTGCTCAACATCTCCACATAGTCTTGACTATTATTGAAGTTATTAGGCTGACCAGGGAACCAGTTGGTATAACTTACTGGTTGTCCATTGCACCATTCAAATTGTCCTTCAGCATTCACATCTGTCAGACCGATCCAAGCCGATGATATAGACAGTTGATCTGCGATAAATTCATTTTCCTCTGTACTGTTGACATCTGCTAGGAAACCACCATTTGCCTCACACACTGTCTTAGCTACAGGCCAAGTTGCTGGTGCAGTAGAGCAGTAGTAGTGAGATCCATTGAAGTTACCCATATAGATAAATCCAGTTATAGGACTGCCAACCGTACATGTTGTACATGCAGTTGTATATGTAGGTGGTGTCCAGTTAGCTGCCTCGCCACACGCTACAGTGATATCCGATGGGCAGTTATTAAATCCAGAATTACTCGCAGTGCAATCGACTTGTACATCAAAGCTGCATTCAGTTACAGTGCCACAAGCATCTGTCAATGTATAGGTGACTGTAGTTAATCCACAAGGGAAGGTGTCACCACTATTATGTGTACTCGTCAATGTTGATGAACCACAAGCATCTGTAATACTAGGTGCAGTCCACGTGACTGGAGTATTGTCTCCTATGACTACTACATCTGCTGGACAAGCACCAAGTGTAGGTACTACATTTTCTATAGTAATGATCTGGGTACAACTATCTTGATATCCTATACCTTCTTGTAAGTCAACCAAGAATGATCTTTCTATAGTTGCCTCTCCAGTACAAGCGCCTGTTGCGATTAGAGAATCTGTATGTGAGATAGCAATATCGATGCATAATGGGAAGGCTATGAATGTTGCCTCACCCGTCGTCGCCGGTGTGATATCACTTCCTATACACACAGTCACATCATCAGGACATACTGCTATCGGTGCTATGTCACATACGTCACTGCAAGAAACGATGATGTCAAAACTACACGTTGCTGTATTGCCACAATTATCTGTTGCTGTGTAAGTTACTGTTGTCATTCCTTCATCAAAGATGTCACCTGAGGCAACTATGTTTCCATTATGATCCGTTGCAACCAGTGTCGTTGTACTGCAATCATCTGTTATCGTCGGTATAGACCAACTGGCAATAGCTGAACAGATTGTTCCTGTTCCAGCATTCCCACCTCCAGATGGTGTTCCAGATCCAGTCCCAGACCCAGTTCCTCCGCCACCACCAGTCATATCAGAACCTAAGAGGATTAATCCTATAGGACATCCTGCTATTTCTGGTACAGTCGTATCGATTAATTCTATTGTCTGTACACAACTAACTGTCAAGAGTGCATCTTGGGGATCAGTTGCTGTAAATGTTCTTTCTATTACTTGCTCGTCAATACATGGCCCTGCCGACACAATTACATCCGCATAAGTCAATACTGGTGTAGCACAAGCCGTTTCACCTGCGACAACTATTGGCATTCCAGCTGCTATTGTATCTGGTACTGTTCCATTAGGACAATCAACAAAATTATCTGGACAAGTGATCAATGGAGCAGCGCCACATACTTCACATTCTACAGTGATTGTAAAGCTTGCTGTACTTTGGTTGCCGCAATCATCAGTCGCTGTGCAAGTTATTGTAGTCACACCTTGATTAAATGCATCACCACTAGCATAATCACAGCTATAGGTAGCCGTACCACAATTGTCTGTAGTTGTAGGCTCAGACCAAGTCGCAATAGCTGTACAATTAGGACCTGTTCCTGAAATAGTTAGGTCTGTAGGTATATTGCTTATAGTTGGAGGCGTATTATCCTCGAGTGTTATAGTTTGAATACAACTAGCATTCAATCCAGAAGAAGGATCAGTTGCTGTCCAGACTCTTTCGATTTCGGTTGCGCCAATACAAGGTCCAGTACTTTCTACTATATCGAAGTGACTAATAGTTGGATTGGCGTTACAACCTGCTCCAGTATTATTCCCTACGGCCAATCCTGTAACTGAAGGCTGAGTGGATCCAGTTGGACAAGCCACATAGTCTGCAGGACAAGTGATCGTCGGTGTCGTATTACAACTTGCACAAAGTACTGTGATTGTAAATGATGCATTAGTTGAATTACCACAGTTATCTGTAGCGGTATATATCGCTGTATAAATTCCTTCGCTAAATACGCTACCATTGACATACTGACAACCAGAAGATAAAACAGTACAATTGTCTGTAGCTGTTGGCTCTAACCACGTCACAGGTACACTACAACCAGCACCGACTCCAGTTACTGTAATATCAGCTGGAACATTGGTCAGTACAGGTGGTGTGTTATCAATTAGTGAGATAGTCTGTACGCAAGTTGAATTGAGTCCAGAGTTAGCATCAGTTGCTGTCCATGTTCTGTTTACTGTCTGAGCGCCTGCACAATTGCCTGATGCCATTACTTGGTCACTGTAGGTAATTGTCGGTGTCGCACTACAGTTGGCTCCATTGTTATAAGCGGTTGCAAATCCTGTTAGAGTTGGAGATGTACTTGCTGATGGACAAGCTGTGTAGTTTGGTGGACAAGCGACTACTTGTGGCGTATTACATCCTACACATTGTACAGTAACAATAAATGTAGATGATGATTGATTGCCACAGGCATCTGTTGCTGTATACGTTACTGTCGTCTGACCTTGATTGAATAATGATCCTACTGGATAACTAGATGTCAAAGTTACTGAGCTACAGTTATCAAAAGCTGTAGGTGGATTCCATGTCACTGGAACCTGACAATTTGATCCTGTGCCTGAGACGATAATGTTGTTTGGTACATTAGAGAACGTAGGAGGTGTAGTATCTCCTAATGAGATCACTTGTACACAACTGTTTGTCAATCCAGAAGAAGGATCCGTTGCTGTCCATGTTCTTTCTATCTCCTTAGCGCCTAAGCAAGGACCTGTACTTACAATAAGATCAGTGAAGTTTAGATTCGGTGTGTTGCTACAGTTCGCTCCACTATTGGTTGCCCAAGCAAAACCTGTTACTGATGGACTGCTATTTGTATTAGCACACGCTACATAATTTGTAGGACAATTGATTGTCGGTGCAGTGTTACAACCAGCACACTGTACTGTTACTGTAAATGAACCGATAGCTACATTGCCGCAAGCATCTGTTGCTGTATAAGTTACTGTCGTAGTACCTTCCGCAAATGAGTATCCGCTAGGGTAGTTTGATGTCATTACTGGTGTACCACAATTATCGCTCGCCGTAGGAATAGTCCAAGTTGCAGCAACTTGACAGCCTGATCCATCGCCTGATACTATCAAGTTGGCAGGTAGATTATGGATTACAGGATTGGTGTTATCTCCTAGAGTTATAGTCTGAACACAACTTGCAGTTAAGCTGCTATTTGCATCATAAGCAATCCATGTTCTTTCCGTTACTGAAGCACCAGCGCAAGGGCCAGCAGAAACCTGATTATCTGTAAATGTTATTGATGGTGTTCCAGTACAATTAGCTCCTGGCGCACCCGATGCAACACCTGCAAATGAAGGGCTCGTGTTAGAACCAACACAAGCAATATAATTTGTTGGACAAGTTATAGAAGGAGGTGTCGTACATTCTTCACAGTTCACTGTAATGGTAAATGATGCAGTAGAAGAATTTCCGCAAAGATCCACAGCAGTGTAAGTAACTGTTGTCGTTCCTTCTGAGAAATTAGAACCATTCGTGGCACTAGAAGTGACAAAATCAATTCCACAGTTATCACTAGCCACTGGTGCATTCCAAGTAACTGGTACTTGGCAACCTGAGCCTATGCCAGTTACAATAATATTTCCAGGTACACTAGAGATTACTGGTAAACTATTGTCTTCTAGTGTGATAGTTTGTGTACAACTTGCTGCAAGATTATTAGTCGGGTCAGTAGCCATCCATAATCTTTGGATGACTTGTCCGCCGGCGCAAGGACCTGTAGTGATAACGTTATCTATATGAGAGATAAATGGTGCACCACTACAATTAGGGCCTGATATAGCGCCAGTTGCTGTGCCTGCATTGATAGGTTCTATGTTGCCATTAATACAAGTCGTATAGCTTGATGGACAGTTTATTGTTGGCGGTGTGTTACAACCTTCACATTGTACAGTTATAGTGAATGAGGCTGTAGCAATATTGCCACAGTTGTCAACTGCTGTATAGACTATTGTTGTCGTACCTGAAGAGAAGGTTATTCCACTCCTTATATTACTTGTCAATGAAGCTAGGCCACAATCATCAGTCGCCGTAGGCTCACTCCAAGTTACAGGTACTTGACATCCAAAGCCAGAGCCAGTCACAACAATATTATTCGGAATGTTAGAAATTACCGGAAGAGAATTATCTTCTAAGGTGATAATTTGTACACAACTACTTTGTAATTTATTATCTGGGTCGGTTGTGATCCAAGTTCTTTCTATGACTTGTGCACCAGCACAAGATCCAGTATTAACGACTACATCTGAGAAGGTAGTGTAAGGCGTACCTGAACAGTTGTCTCCGTTTATGATGCCAAAAGCAAAACCTGTCTCTAGAAAACTTGGTACTGTTCCGTCAGCACAAGCTGTATAGTTTTCTGGACACGAAATTGACGGTGGTGTTGTACAAGTTGTATTGATACAATTTACTGTTACTGTAAATGATCCAGTCGTTACTTGACCACAATTGTCTACTGCCATATAGGTAACTGTCGATGTACCTTGATCAAAGGTTGTACCTGATGCAAAGTTAGAAGTAAGAGAAGCTACACCACAATCATCTGTAGCTGCAGGTGCTGCCCAGTTCGCAACAGCTTGACAGTTGCTGCCTGACACTTCTAGGTTGATATTGCTTGGTAAGTTATTGATTACTGGATTTGCATTATCCTGTAGAGTTATAGTCTGTATACAAGAAGCAGATAAGCTGGCATTATTTGGATCAGTGGCCACCCAAGTTCTATTATAAGTACCCGCTCCAGTACAAGTACTACTTCCATCGACCAATAGGTCTGTAAAAGTTACCAATGGATTGCTACAACTATCATCACCTGGCATAGCAACAGCTTGACCTGTTATAGATGAATCTATTGCACCTGCTCCTGGACAAGCACTATAGTTGGCAGGACAAGAGATGGTCGGCGGTACAGAACAAGTTGCTGCTAGACACTGTACAGTTACAGTAAATGATACTGTAGTGGTATTATTGCAATTGTCAGTTGCCGTATAAGTTACAGTCGTTGTTCCCTGAGAGAATACATCTCCTGAGTTAAAATTTGAAACTACAGTATTGATTCCGCAATCGTCAGTAGCAGTAGGTGCTTCCCAAGTTGCAGCAGCATTACAATTAGTTCCAGTTCCATTTAGTGTAAGATTACCAGGCACATTTGAAAATGCTGGCGCATTATTGTCTCCTAATTCTATCGTCTGTATACAACTCGATATCTGTGCAGAATTCAAATCAAAAGCTGTCCATGTTCTTTGTACTGTATAAGCTCCATTACAAGAACCAAATCCAGTAATCATATCGCTATAGAACACGAAGGGTGCTCCACATCCGGTTGCTCCTGGAGCAGAACTTGCTACACCTGATATAGATGGAGAAGGGATCGACCCTCCTGCGCAACTAGCAAAACTATTAGGGCAACTTATTACTGGAGGAATATTGCAACCTTCAGTACAAAGAACAGTCACGTTAAAGCTCGCAATTGTACTATTGCCACAGGCATCTGTTGCCGTATACGTTACGCTGGTTGTGCCTTCAGAAAAGTTATCTCCTGACTGAGCACTTGAGGTGAGTGTAGGTGTTCCACAACCGTCTGCTGTGATAGGTTCTGTCCACTTTACTAAGACATTACAATTATTTCCTGAGCCGTGAACTGTAAGATCCGTCGGGATATTTGTAAGGGTCGGCGCGGTGCCATCATCTTGGAGTGTTAGTGTTTGTACGCAGTTAGACGTCAATCCTGATCCGGCATCTGTTGCAGTCCACGTTCTTTGTATTGTTTGCTCAGCTGAACAATTTCCCGTAGCAATAACCTGATCGGTAAAACTTACTGTAGGTGTTCCACAATTTGTATCTGTTGCAACTGCAGTTGCACTTCCTGCAATTGATGGATCTACTGATCCTGGACAAGAAGTGTAATTCGGAGGGCAAGTGATGGCTGGTGCAGAGTTACAAGAACAATTTACCGTCACATTAAAGCTAACTGTAGAAGTCTGTCCGCAAGCATCTGCTGCTGTGTAAGTTACAGTTGTCGTTCCTTGTGCAAAAAGAGAACCACTAGATTGTGTAGATACTAAAGTTATTACACCGCAATTATCTGTAGCTACGGGTTCAATCCAAGTCACATTTGCAGAACAAGAAGAACCTGCCCCATTTACAGTAATATTTTGTGGCACATTGGTAATAACCGGTGCAGATGTATCATTTAGGTTTATCGTCTGTACACAACTGCTAGTCAATCCGCTATTATTTGGATCTGTTGCAGTCCACGTTCTCGTTATAGCAACCGCTCCTGTACAATTTCCAACAGGTGTTGCATTGACATCGGTAAAGGTTACTGTTGGTGCGCTACAATTAGGGTCGGTTGTAATAGCTGTCGCTATACCAGTTGTTGATGGATCTGTATTCCCACCGAGACAAGCATCTATGTTTGTGGGGCAGGTAATCTGAGGTGCTGTGTTACAAGCACAACCTACCGTAACGGTAAAGCTAACTGCAGTTGTATTGCCACAAGCATCAGCCGCAGTATAAGTTACTGTCGTCGTACCTTCAGCGAATAATGATCCACTTGATTGCGTAGATACTAGCGTAGCCAAGCTACAATTATCTGTTGCTGATGGCTCAGACCAAGTTACTATCGCAGAGCATCCTGTTCCGTTTCCAAGTACATTGATGTTTTGAGGAACATTAGAGATCACTGGTGCAGAAGTATCGTTGACATTAATTGTCTGTACACAACTAGTTAATAGACTATTGTTATTGGTTACAGAGGCTGACCAGGTTCTTGTTATGGTCGTCGCTCCTGCACAACCACCTGCTGGTGTCGATATAACATCTGTAAAGTTGATAGCTGGCGTTCCACATGATGGATCACCTGCAACAGCAGTTGCTGTTCCTGTAAATGCAGGTGCAGTATTACTGCCGATGCACAGATCTACATTTGCTGGACAAGTGATGACTGGTGGAGTACTACAGATACAAGTCACCGTCACATTAAAAACATAAGTAGCAACATTGCCGCAATCGTCTACAGCTGTATAAGTGACTGCTGTCATTCCTTCTGGAAATGAAGTCCCACTAGTATGTGTAGAAGTCACCGTTGCATTACAATTATCATTGACTGTTGGCTCTACCCAAGTCGCTATTGCACTACAATTATTTCCTGTAGCTGATAACTGGATAGCACTAGGTCCATTTGTAATTATAGGATTACTGGTGTCCGTAGAAGTTATCTGTTGTGTACAAGCAGCCGAGCCAGTAGGTACTGTCGCAGTCCAAGTACGTTGTACAACGAATGCCCCTGTACAAGGACCCGTTGATAAGGTCACATCTGTAAAGCTTACTGTAGGTGTAGGACAAGCGCTGCTCGCCATTGTCGCTATTGCTGTACCAGTTGTCGCTGGGCTAAAATCACCTCCAGGGCATACAGTTGCTGCCTGTGGGCAAGAAATATTTGGCGCTGTACAACAATTACCTGTAACGGTCACATCGAATTCGCAAGTAGTCTCATTGCCACACTGGTCAGATGCAGTATAGACAACCGGTGTTGTGCCACTCGGAAAAGTGGCACCACTAAAGTGTGTTGTTATGAAAAATTGTATTCCGCAATCGTCTTCTGCCGTTGGGACAACCCATATGGCTGTGCTATCGCAGCTTACAGATAAGTCCAACGTCAAATCATTGGGGCAGTTGATTATCGTAGGGGCTACATTGTCTTCTAAGAAGAGTGTCTGTTGACAAGTTGAATGCAGCTTAATACTCGCTGAACCAGGTGGATAACTGGCTTCCCAAGTTCTATGGATTATCTTGAGACAAGAAGTATTGCTGACGATCTGATCAGTAAAACTGACTACAGGCGTCGGACAACTTGCGTCGCCAGGCATTGCCGTAGGAAATCCTGTATTGGTCGGATCTGTATTATCTGAAGGGCATCCCAGATAAGTGGGAGGACAGAATAATACCGGAGCAGTAAGGCACATGACAGAAAGGTCCATCTGGGCCTCAGGCACATCTGCATCGAAGCAGAAATTTTCATTTCCGCTGTCTGCTTTAGCTCCATAGCTACAGAGGAGCAAAATGCTCATACTGTAGAAGATATGGTAAATATTTTTCATCATTGAGATTTTAATAAGTGTTGTTTGTCTAGGTTGATGATAGATCTGATGTACAGGTCTATCATATTAACATCGCCTATACGTCACTACACTTTAGATAGCGTCCTAGCACGCTGCTCTAAGGCTGTTAAATATTGCTTACGTATCCTTAAGAAAAGTTGAAATCGGACACGACACAATAGAATTATTTCGACATAAATGGTTGACAATCAGCACTTTGCAACGTATTATTGTACTGGCCTTTATCAAAGGCATATCAACATATTTTTTTTGTGAAATATGACTGGAAGGGGCAAAGTGATCACTGGCTAAGCTGCACTGAAAATTGCGCTGCCTTTATAGAAGATTTTTTTTGAAATCCTCTATCCGACTTGATAATCAGGTAGTTGTGTATTTTAGCAGCCTTATCATCTGTAGGGTGATTATTATTTTCAATTCAAAAGAAATACACAAGAGGTGGCTGATAACAAAATTATATTCGCGATGGAGGGAGTGTCTAAGACCTATCCTCCTAAAAAGAAGGTGCTCAATAATATCTGGTTGTCCTTTTACTATGGCGCCAAGATCGGAGTGCTAGGTCTAAATGGCTCTGGTAAATCTAGTCTCCTCAAAATAATAGCAGGCCTCGACACCAATTATGAAGGCAAGGTCACTTTTGATAAAGAGTATAAAATAGGCTACCTCGCCCAAGAGCCCGAATTAGATGAAACTAAGACAGTAAAGGAAGTCGTCCAAGAAGGTATGCAATCGGTCGTTGATATTGTAACAGAGTACAATGAGGTGAATGAGAAGTTTATGGAGCCGATGAGTGATGATGAGATGAATAAGTTGCTCGAGAAACAAGGAGAACTGGCCGAAAAAATGGATTTGTATAATGCTTGGGAACTAGATCATACGCTGGAAGTGGCGATGGAGAATCTCCGTCTACCTCCTGATGATCAGGTTATCAGTGTCTTGTCAGGAGGGGAGAGGAGACGTGTAGCCCTTTGTCGACTCTTATTGACTAAGCCAGATATACTCTTACTCGATGAGCCGACCAATCACCTTGATGCGGAATCTGTGCATTGGTTAGAGCAGTTTCTCAAGAGTTTTCCTGGTACTGTAATCGCAGTAACTCACGACAGATACTTCTTAGATAATGTAGCAGGGTGGATATTGGAGCTAGATAGAGGAGAGGGGATACCTTGGGAGGGTAATTACTCTTCTTGGCTAGAGCAAAAATCAGATAGACTAGCCCGAGAAGAGAAGCAAGAATCGAAGAGGAAAGCAGCCCTTAAGCGTGAACTAGAGTGGACAAAACTTAATCCTAAGGCCAAGCAGGCTAAGGGGAAAGCTAGACTTAATGCTTACGAAAAGTTAGCAGGTGAAGAGGCTAGAGAAAAAGAATTTAATCTAGAACTGTATATACCACCAGGGGAGAGACTTGGAGATCAGGTTATAGATATAAATGGTATAACTAAGTCTTATGATGGTCGAGTTTTGATGGAAGATTTGAGTTTTTCTGTGCCTAAAAATGCCATTGTTGGTATCATAGGTGCCAATGGAGTTGGAAAATCTACCTTATTCAGGATGATAATGGGTGAGGAAAAGCCTGACTCAGGAGAGATTAAGATCGGACAGACTGTAGACCTGAGTTATGTAGATCAATCACACAAAGACTTGCTGCCGGAGAAATCTGTATTTGAAGTAGTGGGCGGTGGCAATGATCTCGTGCAAGTAGGTAATAAAGAGCTCAATGTAAGGGCCTATCTCAGTAAATTCAACTTTACAGGTGGAGACCAACAGAAGAAACTGGAAGTGCTTTCCGGTGGAGAGCGCAATAGAGTCCATCTGGCCATAACGTTGAGAGAAGGGGGTAATGTCCTACTTCTTGATGAGCCAACCAATGATATAGATGTCAATACCCTAAGGGCATTGGAGGAAGCATTAGAGAATTTTGCGGGCTGTATACTCGTCATTTCACACGATAGATGGTTTATCGATAGGCTGGCTACGCATATACTATCTTTTGAAGATGAGGGAAAGGTTCGGTTCTTTGAGGGCAACTTCTCAGCTTATGAAGCTAAGAAAAGAGAGGAAGTCGGTGAGTTCAAACCGAAGCGTCCTCGATTCAAGCATCTTATGTAGGCGTCTTTTTAGATTTTTTCTTTGCTTGTTTCTTTTTCGACTTTTTCTTGAGAGCCTTTATCAGGTTTTCTATTTCTAGATTAGAAGTAGAAGATTTAAGTTGCTTTTTGAGCTTCTTTATCTTTTTCTTTTGTTGAGTGACTTGTTTGGTAAGTAGAGTCAGTTCTTCGTTTTGTAGCTGAGACATTTTACTACCAAAGAGTGGGAGAGGGCCTTTGGTCTTTTTTAGTTGGGCTTCTTTTTCTTGGAGGAGTTGATCTTTTTGAGTCAACTGAGCCCTGAGTGAGCTAATGATTTTGGACTCAGAACCTCCTGATTTTGAGCTACTTATCAGTTTGGCTTCTAGTTCTTTAGCCTGTTGCTTCCATTTTTTTATTTCATCATTGGTGTTGCCATTTGAGCTGACTCGTTTGTGTTCTTCTAACTTTTTCTTTAGGAGTGAGATTTCAGCGTCTTTGGTATGCACTTTAGCTTTGGCTTCCATTCTGAAGTCACTAAAGTCTTTAAGGAGGGTAGCGTTAGCGTTTTTTTCTCTTCTGAGAGAGTCTTCTGTTTCTTGGAATTTGCTTTTGTTGCCAAAGAGCAACCAACTCAAGACGGCACCGCCTAAGCAGGCCAATACATAGTATAAAAGGCAAGTCCAATCCATCGGGTGTAGGTTAGAAGATGAATGTAAACAGAAAAGGGCAATCACTAGAGTGACTGCCCTTTTTTAATACTTAATTGTAAAGCTCTTGGCTATTTGCCACCGTCAAGCTCGTCTTGCCATTTCTTAAGCTCCTTCCATTGACCTTTGGCAGCCATTCCTGATTGCTTAGGCCATGTAGTAGGGTCATGCATTTGGTAACGAGATCCTGCAGCAACTAAAATTTTCTTCAGTTTACCAAAGTTAGATTTAGCCAAATCGCTGAATGTGTGGATGCCATCTGCATTCAATAAACCTGCGATTTTGGGGCCTATCCCCTCTATTTTAGTCAAATCGTCTTTAGATCCAACTTTTTTGGCTGTTGATTTCTTAGCTGTTGACTTAGCGGTTACTTTCTTGGTGCTTGCTTTCGCTTTTGTCTTTGTACCAGTAGTCTTAGTGGTTGTCTTTCCTGTCAGGATAGACTTACCAGTAATCTTAGTACCACCTCCAGAAGTAATTTCTCTTCTGTCTACAATCTTTGCTTCACCACTAGTCGTCGTTGTGCCAACTACTTTTCTAGAGGACTCGACAGTAGTCATTGATCCTAGCAACTTCTCAAAGTTGCTCATATCAAATGTTTTAACAACCTCTACTTCTTTGATCACTTCTACAGGCACTTCTTTGATCACCTCTACTTCTTTGATCACTTCTCTGATGTTGTTGATTTCTTTGATCACTTCTACAGGTACTTTCTCTACTACTTTGACCTCTTTGATGACTTGCTCTTCTACGATAACAGGTACTTCTTTGATCGTCTCGACATTGACCTTTTCGATCTTTGTTTTGTAGAGAGGAGTAGGGTCTTTTTTGACGACCTCTTTTAAGATCTCTACCTCCTTTATAGCTATTACAGGCACCTCTTTGATTACCTCTACTTTTTTGATCTTCTCTTTTATGACAGGGACATTGACCTTTTGCTTTATGGTTTTTAGCTTGATCTTCTCTGCAGTTTGGATAACGGGCACTTGCACTTTGATTTCTTTGATCACTTCTTTGATCACAGGTACAGGTACTCTGATTTCCTTGATTACTTCTCTAATGACAGGCACAGGAACCTTAACCTTGATTTCTTTCACCTTGATCACTTCTTGCTTTTGGATCACAGGTATTTCCTTGATAACCTCTTTGATCACTTCTTTGATCTGGATGACAGGTACCTCTTTGATGACTTCTACAATCTTAATTTTCTGCTCTCTCTTGTAAACAGGAACGTTGTTCTTAACTGTTACTTTAACTAGTTTTTCAACGGTTTTGATAACAGGTACATTTTTAGTTTTTGTAAGCTTTACAGTTTTGATCTTTGGCTTACTCGCCACCTTGACAGCAACTTGCTTAGTGGTTACACCACCTTTTAGTTTATGCTTTCTAAAAGTAGGCGATTGTTTAAGAATGCAATCATAGGCGATTGTTGCTTTCTCAATTGAGATCTTGCATTTTTTTGCAACTTCATTGATAAGCTTGGATTTTTCGATCATTATCTGATTTGTATTAGACGGTATAAAAAATATAGGAATTATAGCATAAAAATATAGAAAATACTAAAGTAGTCCATCTTAATGGACGTGGTTATTTTCATTTAATCAGTTAAAAAAAGGTGGATACACCAATGCATATCCACCTGTTCTTATTTTCTCAAAATGAGCAGTGGATTACTTACCACCGTCTAGCTCATCTTGTAGCTTTTTAAGCTTGTCCCACTTTCCAGCTGCGGCTAGCTTAGATTGCTTAGGCCATGAGCCTGGGTTGTGCATTCTAAATCTTGGTCCTGCATCTTCTAGTAGACCTTGTAAAGTTTTGACTTTCGCTTTGCCTAACTCCTCAAAAGTGTAGATGCCTCCCTTGTTCATTATCTGAGCAATTTTTGGTCCTATACCTTCGATCTTAGTCAGGTCATCCTTTTTAGCTTTAGCTGCAGTTTTCTTTACCGCTGTTTTCTTAGCTACAGTCTTCTTGGTTGCCGTAGCCTTCTTCGCGGCAGGCTTAGCTTTCTTTGTTTTTGATTTAGAAGTTGTAGTGCTGCCGCCTGTTTTGGTAATCGCTTTGTCTTGTCTAGCTATTGTCTTAGCCTCTCCTTTCTTAGTTGTTGTGCCGACTACTGTTCTAGAACTTTCTGTAGCCATCTGAGCCATCATCATCTGTAGTGCTTCGAAATCTAGAGTTCTCGTAACCTCTACCTCTTTGATAATTTCAATTGGCACTTCTTTGATAACCTCAATTTCTTTGATCACTTCTACTTCCTTAATCACTTCCACAGGCTTCTCTACAATCTTCTCCACCTCCTTAATTACTTCCACCTCCTTAATTACTTCTACCTCCTTAATTACTTCCACAGGCTTCTCGACGATTTTCTCTACTTCCACTTCTTTGATGACCTCAACTTCTTTAATCACTTCCACTTCCTTAATCACTTCTACAGGCTTCTCTACAATCTTCTCTATCTCTACCTCTTTGATGACCTCAACTTCTTTAATCACTTCCACTTCCTTAATCACTTCTACAGGCTTCTCTACAATCTTCTCTATCTCTACCTCTTTGATGACCTCCACTTCCTTAATTACTTCTACT
>CALBWK010000034.1 GCA_937969415.1 uncultured Saprospiraceae bacterium
AGCGCATCGATTCTCTCTTTCTTTTTCATTAGGCGACTCACCAATACTCTTTCGAAAAAAAAGGGCCATTTTTTTTGATCCAGTTTAGATAGCTGCTGAGCGCACGGCACCCAACTCAGAGACTGAGTTAAGGTCTTGTAGTCGGAAAGATAATGATTAGGTATTCTTTCTTTGAGTTCTAGTGTTGGGAGTTGCTGTCCATTTTCGTTGGCTATGGGTTTGTCGTTATTGTAGACGACGTGGAGGATTACATTGTTGTAGGCTTCATCATTATGATGTAAGTGTTTTTTCCAATCAGAAGCATTGATGTGTATTTCGATATGACCAGCCCATAACTTATTGTCGATCTGCACTCTGGCGTCTAAGAAGTCAGGGCCAGCATTATGATTGTATAGGCCAAAATTTTTGATAGAAATAGATTCTCCATCAACCGTTTTTAGATTGTCTAGATCAAACCTTTTAGTTTTCCATACGTGGTGCAGCAGTTCTTCTTTCATTACGAAGGTCTTTCGTATAAACAAAAAGTATAGTCATACGGATTTTTATCGTCGGCTTTATGTGCTTCTTCACTGACAAGCGACCATTGGCTCTTGTCGACTTTTGGAAAGAAAGCTGTAGCATTGTCGATATGCGTATTTACTTTAGTAAGATAAAGCTTATCCCATAGGTTCTGAGTCTGGAAATAGATGTTACTACCACCTAGGATAAACAATTCTTCTACCCCAGCTTGAGCTGCCATTAAAAGCCCATCGCTAAGAGAGTGGACGATATGGATACCGCTATGATAGAAATCTGTATTTCGTGTTACAACAATATTGGTTCTGCCTGGGAGTGGCCTACCCACAGAGTCAAAACTCTTTCTACCCATCAACACGTAATGCCCTAGTGTCTTTTCTTTGAAATATTTTAGATCAGCTGGGAGATGCCAAGGCAAATCATTGTCTACGCCAATAGCGTAGTTGTTGCTGATAGCGACGATGCTTGATATAATCATTGTCCTGGGGTTTTGTCTGCTTGTGACGATTCATCAGCACTTGAGGGCTGAGATGTATTGTCGTTAGTTTCTATTTCTTTATTGTCTTCTTCCAAGACTTCTGGCTCAGGAAGGTCTTTGGAGATGAGATCTATATTGGTCATTTGTTCTTCGAGGAGTGGTCGCTTGACTTCTCCTTTGATATATTTTTCTATAACCAAGCCAGCAATAGGTGCTGCGATATCTCCACCAAATCCCGCATTCTCTACATATACGGCGAGTGCGATTTTCGGGTCGTCCTTAGGCGCAAAGGCATAGAATACTGAGTGGTCATCCCCGTGTGGATTCTGAGAGGTGCCTGTCTTTCCACAGATAGTGATGCCTGCAGTATTAGCACGGTAGCCCGTACCATAGAGTATCGTATTGCGCATACCTTCTATCACTGGGTCAAAATGTTCTGCATCTATTCTTACTAGTCGCTTAGCAGTAAACTCATCAGATAGTTGACGATCTTGCGAAAAGCCTTTGATAAGATGTGGTTTGATCCAATAGCCTCTGTTGGCAATAATAGCGGCAAGATTGGCCATTTGGAGTGTGGTGAGGTCGAGTTCTCCCTGACCGATACCTATGGACATTATGTAGGTGGACTTCCACTTACCTCCTGCATTTCTGTAGAGGTTGTCATAGAATTCTGGTGTCGGGACAAAGCCTGCTTTTTCATTCGGGATATCGATGCCCAGTTTTCTTCCTAGGCCAAAGTCATTGAGATGCGACCTTAAAATGTTGAGACCAATATCGGGCTGACTGTACCCCTCTTTTTCTATAAGTTTCCGCACCATCTCAAAGAAATAGCTATTGCAAGAATGCATCAGTGCTTGCTTCACATTATCTGCACTGGTGTGATTATGGCAACCAAACTTAAAGGTTCGATACTCATAATAACCATTACAAGAAACCCTACTCCACGGACTAAATACGCCTTCTTGGAAAGCAATCAGAGATAGAATAGGTTTGAAAATAGAGCCAGGTGGATACTTAGCAGAAATTGATCTGTCCAGTAACGGTTTCTGAATCTTATCCGTCATTAATTGTTTAAAGGCCTTACCTCTGTCTTCATCTAGATTGAGCACATTGGGGTTGTAGCCAGGAGAAGAAACCATCGTCAGGATTTCTCCCGAGCTAGGCTCTATTGCGACAATACTGCCACGTTTGTTTGTCATTAATTTTTCGCAATAAGCTTGTAACTCTAGATCTAGGGTGGAGTAGAGGTCGGTACCCTCTTGGGATATAGAATCTAACTTGCCTTCATTAAAGGAGGAGACTTCTCTACCGACATTATCACGCATAAGGAACTTGACGCCTTTTTCTCCTTTGAGCTCTTGTTCATAGACTTTCTCTAGGCCACTCTGCCCGACAAAATCCCCTCTTATATAACCGGAGCCTTCTTTGGCGATAAGATTCATATCTGCCTCGCCAAGATAGCCTAGAACGTGTGCCGCATTCTCGTGGGGGTAAGCTCTAATATTTCTGATCACCGGATAGAAACCGGGAAAGCGAAATAGTTGCTCTTGAAATTTTGAATATTTCTCTGGACTTATCTTAGAGAGAAAAGTGAAAGGTAGCGCTTTGTTGTATCGATTGCTGCGCCAATTTTTTTCTATGTTTTTAATAAAGGTTGCTCTGTCAATTTCTAAGAGTTGGCAGAAGAGAGTAGTATCCATATCTGCGTCCAGATTTCGATAGATACACTCTAGATCATAGATGGGCTTGTTGTAAGTGAGGATGTTGTCATTACGATCATAGACATTGCCTCGAGAAGGGTATTGCACTTGCTTATCGAGTACAGTTCTTTCAGCTATTTTTTTATAACTGTCATCTATCAACTGTAGCTCTACTAACTTATAGACCAGCACACTGGCACTCAGTATGAAAGTAAGAATAATGGATGTTTGTCTAAAGTCTGAAAACAATTTTAATATTTTGGATTAAAAATTAAACTTCCAAACATCACTAAAAATAGAGAAGCTATAAAACTAAAAACTGTCCTAAGTATAATTTCCTTAAGATACACAAAAGAAAAAGCCTCTAGGCTATACAAAAATATCAGATGTAGAAAAATTATGATAGACATATAGGTTAAGAACCAAGGTACACCTAACTGATAAGCTGTGAGTGAATCTTTTTTGTAGCCTTCTGTCGGCGCCATCCAGTTGAGAATATAATAGCGCACGTAAGCGATAAAGGTTGTGGCTCCAGCGTGTACACCTATAGAATCATAAAAGAGATCAACAAAAAGTCCTGTGACAAAGCCCAAAAGTATAATGAGAGTTCTATTCCAATTATAGGGCAACATGGCAATGATAATCGAATATACAGTCAGGTGGACATAGTTAAATTCTCCTAGTGTTAGATTTCTTTTCAGAAGAATAACTTGGATAGCGAGTATAAAAACTGCTCTGAAGATATTTCTGGTAACCTGTTTATTCATCTTGCAATTCTACAATGGTTTCTTTCTCTTCTTTTTTCTGAAAGGTAACTACATAGGCATAAGAAATATTGGACAAGTCATAATCTAACTTGACATCTATATCGTAGCTATTGCTTCCTTTTACATAGTTGATTGCATCTATGGTCCCGAGGTGCACATTGGCAGGGTAGGAGATAGAATAGCCACTTGTGACAATGGTATCTCCTTTACTAATGTTGGCGTGCCGAGGGACATCTTTGAGATTCATCAATCTAGGATCACTTGATTCCCAGACGAGGTTGCCGTGATATTCTTTATTCAGAATTTTTACACTCGTTCGACTTTGACTATTCAGGATTAAGAGCACTGTTGCATAATTGTCTGATAGCGATTTGATGATGCCTATGACACCGTTTTTGCCGAGCACACCCATACCCACTTTCAAGCCATCGCTTTTTCCTTTGGATAGCGTCAAATAATTGTTTCTGAGATGGATTGTTTTAGAGACAACATTAGCAGGGATCAATTGATAGTCTAGGGTGCTGTCTTGTAGTGTTTTTTCAAACTCTTGAAATGCATTATTTTCTGAGGTCATTCTAAAATTGAGAATGGTCTCTAGGAGTTTAGCATTTTCCAAAAGCAGGCTGTCGTTTTTTTGATTGAGTTCAAAGAAGTCTTCTACTTTTTGACTGCGTGCATTGATACTACCCACAAAAAGATTGCTAGAGTGAGCCCATATTTCGCCTTGACTCTTGTTATAGTTAACAATCAGGTGAAAGCATATAAGTTCTAGAACCAGAAAAGCCAAAAAGGCACTGAATCGGAATATGAGGTAAAGAAGATTCCGCATCTGGTATTATAAGGTAAGGTCAGAGAGATTGTCTATCCATCAGAAAGGTCGTGAATTTCTCCGTATTAGACAAAGCTAATCCTGTTCCTCTTACTACAGCTTTCAGTGGGTCTTCAGCTACGTGGACATTTAGCTTGGTTTTGCGAGATAATCGCACATCTAATCCACGTAATAAAGCACCTCCTCCTGTCAGATAGATTCCATTCTGATAGATGTCCGAGGCTAGCTCGGGTGGTGTATCTTCTAGTGCTTTGAGCACGGCTTCTTCTATTTTGGATACAGACTTATCTATAGCCTCAGCGACTTCAGTATAGTCTGCCATAACTTGCTTAGGGATACCAGTCAGAAGATCTCGCCCATTCACTCCCATCGGCTCTGGTGGGTTAGGCAGTGTTTCTAGAGCTGAGCCTATATTGATCTTGATCATCTCTGCTGTCCGCTCTCCTATAAGTAGGTTGTGCTTCCGCTTCATATAATCCACGATGTCATTAGTAAACTCGTCCCCGGCTACCCTTATAGACTGATCTGTTATGATTCCTGATAAAGCGATAACCGCTATCTCTGTGGTTCCTCCACCTATATCGACGATCATGTTGCCTTGCGGCGCCATCACATCTAATCCTATACCGAGCGCGGCAGCCATAGGTTCGTGTATCAGGTAAGTTTCTTTAGAATCTACGTGGTCAGCAGAGTCAAACACAGCCCTCTTTTCTACTTCTGTGATACCGGAAGGTATACAGACGACCATTTTGAGATGCGAAAAGAATTTTCTCTTTTCTCCTATCATCCCTATGAGTCCGTGTATAAGATATTCTGCTGCTTGGAAATCTGCAATAACACCATCCTTGAGTGGTCGTATCGTTTCTAGATTCGCGTGGGTTTTCTCATGCATCAACATCGCCTTAGTACCAACAGCAAGGACCTGATTGGTCTTGCGATCTATGGCTACGATAGATGGCTCGTTGATGACAATCTCGCCATTCTGAATAATCAACGTGTTGGCGGTACCGAGATCGACAGCAAGTTCCTGTCTGAAAAAACTGAATAAACCCATTTTTTATTTAAAGTGGTGTTGGTTATAGCATATATCAAAAAACATACCCTCCTTGATGAGGGTGTCAAAAAATGGAATGATAATCTGCGAAAGACTGTAAGGTTGGAATTACTTCGTGCCTTTGGGATAGAATCTCGCCATTTGCGAATACAATAATACCAATATTCCCTATAGAAACGAGCCTCAATAGGCAATGCGCTGGCACTTCTTTCAATTAAAATTTTAGTTGACTATTCTGTCTTAAATCAGCACCTCAGATAATCGGGATAAAATACTGATATACAGTCAATTATGTATTTGCAGACAACATATAAATCTTATGACTCAAGTATATTAAAATGAGCCAGCCAGCACAGTAATAAAGGTATCTTCAGCTAAATAGCGCTGGGCCATCTCTCTGATCTCTTCCGACTGTATAGATTTAAACTTTTGGATGGACCGATTGAAGTCTTCAACAGTTCGATTTTTAGAAGCTAAATTTTTGATGAGCTCCCCCTTCGCAAAGGGGCCATCTAAGAGGTGCAAAGACTGTCCGAGGAGGTAGTTTCTAACCATTTCTAGTTCCTCAGCAGGTACCAGTTCTTCTCTCAGGATAGCCATTTCCTTATGTATCTCAGACAGTGTGGCATCTACATATTCATTGGCGACATCGGCACTAATGTAGAGAAACCCATCCTTTTGCCATCCGTGTACAGCTGAATAGATGCCGTAAGTATAGCCTTTTTCTTCTCGTATATTTTTCATCAGTCTAGAACCGAAATAACCGCCTAGGATGGTATTGAGAAAGCTGACACTCGTATAGTCCGGGTGCAATCTGTCAAAGAGCTTTCTGCCATATTTAATGGCGACTTGGACCTCATTGTCTGTTTGTATGGTGTAGGTCTTTTGGAAAAGTGGTTTTTGTGGAAATTGTGGTTCTGGTGATTGATGTTGTCTATGCTTGGCGCCTAGATCTTCCTTGATCCTATCTCGTGTCTGATTGCTGTAGCGACCAGAAAGAACGACTAAGGCTGTATCTAGGCCAAAATTTTCGTTGTAATAGTGAAGAATGTTATCTCTAGTGAGGGCTTGGATGTCATCCACCTCTGTATTGTATCCATAAGGGTGGTCAGCGCCAAATATCTCTTCTGTCAGCTTCCGATAGCCTTGGACATCGTTTTTGGCGAGTTGATTGACAAATTTACTGGAGACTACTTGACGGTATTTATCGATTTCATCCTGGTCATATTCTGGATAAAAGACCATATGTAACCAAATCGGCCAGATTTTTTCAAAATAGCGTTCTACGACAACCAAGCTAATGGTACTGGTTTCCATACCTGCAGCAGACTTGACGACAGCCCCGTAAAAGTCATAGAGCTCGGCTAGTTCTTCGCTATTGTGTCGGGTAGAGCCTTCTCTTATAAGGCTAAGGGCTGCCTTGGCGACTGCTCTCTGGCGCTCGTGGATGCGGCCTGTTCTGTAGACCAGCTCTATTTTGACGATGTCTTGGGTGCCTGCATTGGACTCTAAAAACTCTAAGCCATTAGGGAGGCGAGTAGCTTGGACACCTTTCAGCTCCAGGTCAAAATCGCTCTTAATTTCCGGCCCCTTCTTCCTGTCTATCATTATCTTTGCCCCATTTTCAATATATTGCAATCTTAGGCAAAATATCTGAGGGCATTATTAACCCATAACCATTTGAATCCATGATTTTCGAGGTCTCGTCGAGTGAATTACTAAAAAAACTGCAAGTTGCCGGAGGCGCGATTAGCTCAAATCCTGTGATTCCAATCTTAGAGGACTTCCTCTTTGACCTAGCAGGTAATGAGTTGACGATCTCTGCCACCAATCTAGAAGTTACCATTATCTCGACTCTAGAAGTCTCTGGGAGTAAGGATGGTAAGGTCGCTGTACCTGCTAAGATTCTATTAGAAACGCTAAAAGCGCTACCAGAACAACCTGTTAAGTTTAAGGTAGATACCTCAAATAATGCAATCAGTCTCAAGTCTGCTTATGGAGAATATAAGCTGGCTGGTGATAGCCCTGATGATTTTCCAGAGACACCTTTCGAGGAGAATGTCAGCTTGGTGGATCTGGGCGCCGACCCACTTGTCAAGGCCATCAACAATACAATCTTTGCAACCAGTAGTGATGAGCTTAGGTTGGCGATGACGGGTGTGCTGATGGAAATAGACTACAACAAAGTCATCTTCGTTGCGACTGATGCCCACAAGCTCGTCAAGTACACGATAGGTGGTATCAATACGGAACTCAAAGAATCGATCATCATCCCTAAAAAAGGATTGACACTCTTTAAGAATGCGGTTGCCAATACCGACGAAGCTTCAGTTAAGGTATCCTTTAATAAAAAGAATGTCTTCCTCAAATGTGGAGACACCTTGGTCGTCAGTAGACTCATAGACGCTAAGTATCCTGATTACAACGCCGTCATACCGGCCAACAACGATAAGAATCTATCACTACACAGAGGAGACTTCCAGAACTCTCTTAAGCGTATCGTGATCTATGCAAATAAGACAACCAATCAAGTGGTTCTTAATCTAGCAGAAGATAGCTTGACGATTTCAGCACAGGATCTAGATTTTTCTAACGAAGCGACTGAGCAGATCGGTTGTAGTTATAAGAGTGATCCGATGAGTATTGGTTTCAATGCTAAGTTTCTCGTCGAGATGCTTGGCGTTATCGGCAATGATGAGATCAACTTAGAATTATCAGCACCCAACAAAGCAGGTATACTCACACCGAGCGAACAAGGTGAAGGTGAGCATCTTATGATGTTGGTGATGCCTGTAATGATGAGTCACTAGATCATAACTCTGTGAAGATTGGCCTCTATTTTGGTTCTTTTAATCCTGTGCACGTCGGGCACATGATAATTGCTAATCATATGGCCAACAATTCTGATCTGGATAAGGTCTGGATGGTTGTCACTCCACACAATCCTTTTAAGCAAAAGAAGTCACTGGCTCGGAATCACGACAGGCTGCACCTCGTACGGTTGGCTATAGGTGAGAACCCACGGATAGAACCTTCTGACATAGAATTTAATCTACCGCAACCGTCCTATACCATCGATACGATGACTCACTTGCAAGAGAAATATCCTAGCAAAGAGTTTGCATTGATTATGGGAGGCGACAATCTCGCTTCTTTCCATAAGTGGAAAAACTATGAACTCCTACTCGAGCGACACGATATTTATGTCTATAAGCGACCTTCCCACGATCTGCCTGATCTCGCAGATCACCCACGGGTTAAAATCAGTAAAGCACCGATGCTAGATATCTCTTCATCTTACATAAGACAGCTGATAAAAGAAGGTAAGCCAATAGAATACTTAGTTCCCGACAAAGTACATGACTATCTAAAGGATAGTGTGATGTACCACAACTTAGGGGACTAACCTTGCGTTATAGATAGCACGAAACGATCAAGAACTACTAATTTATGAAACTCTTACACGCCTTATTGCTACTGTCAGTTGCAGGTCTTCTCTCTGCGCAAAGTGATCTTAGGATCGGAGAATGGAATTCTCATCTGCCTTACTTGACGATTACGCATGTAGAGACAGGTGACGGAAAGACATTTTACGGCACAGATGAATCGGTTCTGATTGTTGATCAAGACGATCAGTCTTTCCGATTTCTCTCTAAGGTAGATGGATTATCTGATGCCAGTATTTCCGAGATGCTATATGACGATCGCGAAGATCAATTGATTATCGCTTACACTAGTTCTGCTATAGACATTGTCCTGGGCTCTGAAGTATTTACGGTTAAGGACATAAGAGACAAATCAGATATACAAGGAGATAAAAGTATATATGATCTCTATGTAGATGATAATAATTTTCTCTATTTGGCGACCGGATTTGGATTGGTCCAGTATGATCTGACAACTCTGGAGTTTGGATTTACTCTCGATATTTCTGCTCGGGTCAATCGTGTCTCTGGTGATGGTACCTCGCTAGTTATTACAACAGAGGATGGGGCCTATGCATTAGACTTAGCACAGACCAATGCACCTGCCTTTTTCCAAGAATGGGAGAAACTTACAGAAGGCTTGCCGCAAGATGCGGTGCCCGCTGATGTCTATCAACGTGGAAGCAGTATCTATGTAGCGGATGCCACAACTTTATATAGGTCGGATTCTGGTAGTGCCTTTAGTCCTATCTACGATGCCGAGTTCGATATCATTTTCATTCATCAAGTAGGGAAGGGTGGTTATTTAGTTGGTGATAAAGGGGAGACAGGACCTAGAAGCCATGTGACTTACTTTAGCGACAACGATGAGCAGTTGGCACAAGACGAACAGTGTTCTAGAAGGCTACTAGATGCTTCTCTGGATGACGAAGATCGTTTGTTTCTAGCTGACGAATGGTTTACTGTACGCTACAAGAATATTAATAATCCCAACGAGTGCAAATTGTATAATATCAACAGTCCTCTTGGCCCGACAGTCTCTGATATGGCCATAAAGGATGGTAAAATTTATTTTGCGTCTGGGGGTGTAACAGAGAATTTTTTCAACTCTAATAGTAGAGAAGGCTTCTATATTCTAGACGAAGATGAGTGGACGCTTGTCAATGAGTTTGAAGAAGATTTTCTTGAAGATTTTTTGGAGTTGCATCAAGTTGCTGCGCATCCGAGAGTTAGTAAAATATACTTTGCTTCCTTTTTTGCAGGACTCCTAGAGTACGATCCTGTGTCAGAAGAAATGGTGATTTATGACGACACCAATAGTCCATTGCAACGACAGGTAGGAGACGTACGTGTACGAATATCTGGACTAGATTTTGATAGTGAAGGCAATTTGTGGATCAGTAATTTTTCTGCAGAAGATCCTATTGCAGTGTTGACGCCTGAGGGAGTATGGCATTCATTTCAGTTGCCAAGTTCCCCAGACACCAAAGTCACAGAGATTGCTGTTGATGACAATGATTTTGTATGGGTCAATATATGGGGGAGTGCAGGAGGCCTAGTTGTGCTAGATAGAGGAGAGACCTTAGCGGACCCTAGCGATGATAGGCAGCGATTTTTTAATATTAGCAACTCAGAATTAGAATCCAATTTTCTTTTTGATTTAGAAAAAGATAATGACGGTGCTATCTGGGTCGGTACAGGTGCAGGAGCCGTAGTTTTTGATTGTGGTGGCTCACCGTTTGATGTAGAAACCTGTCGCGGTTCTCGACGACGGACCCAGACAGATAGCATTACTGCCTTTCTACTCGAATCCGAAGAAGTCCTGAGCATAGAGACGGATGGTGCCAATAGAAAATGGTTTGGTACACGTAATGGCATTTTTGTACAAGGGCCCAATGGAGAAGAAAAAATCGCCAGTTTTGATGAGGAGACAAGTCCTTTGTTTGATAACAATGTGCAGGATATGTTTTTCGAGCCCAACTCTGGTGTGATGTATATCGCTACCAATAATGGCCTTCAGAGTCTCCGTACAGAAACAACTGGAGCCAGGCCTATCCATACCAATGACGTCTATGCTTTTCCTAATCCAGTAAGACCAGATTATAGTGGACCTATCGCTATAAAAGGTCTGGCACAGGATGCAGAAGTATCGATTACTGACATCGATGGCAAGTTGGTCTTCAAGACGGATGCTTTAGGAGGGCAAGCTATATGGGATGGATTTAATTTGGAGGGCAATGCTGTGTCTGGTGGTGTCTATTTGGTGTATAGTTCTACTACAGATTTCTTTCAGGATATAGATACTTATGTGACCAAGATCTTGGTGATCAGATAGAATTTCTTCTTAGTGCATAGTTTTTGCTCTACTCGAGGACTGGGCTACTTTAGATAATAGAGAAGAGATAACAATATAGATTTTAATGTGATCCCTAAGCGGGCAGCGGTTCTTCCTTTATGAAGTTAGAAGGTAGCGAGGGCAGAACGAGTTAATAGTTTTAGCTCTGCTCGAGGGGCTTCTTTAGATAAAAGTTAATAGAGAACAGATGACTGACTTGTCCCTGTCCGTCCCTGATAAAGGAATCGATTCATCAGAATCGGGTGGGTAGGAATATTACTTTTATTACTTTATAAGTGCATAGTTGATTAGGTGCATAGTTGCTTTCTCACCCCAGTACCTAAAGGGTGCCTTCCTTCTCGATGTGTTACAATAAATTAGGAGATTGATAAAGATTCTCTCGATTACGTGATTATTGCAAGCAGCTGTTAATAGAGCTGGATAATTCTTTCCCTACCTCAACCGAAACTCCACATACCTTATTATCCGCTTGTCCTTCAGGTGCATGCGCTCATAGAAGGTCAAGATATCCAGATCAGAATGGGGTAGGTCGCCTTCATAGATATTGGGGCTGTCGACAAGGAGCTCGTGGCCTTCTTGTTGGATCATCTCCTTGGTGTGGGCATAGAACTCAGGTGAGTCTGTCTTGAGGTGGATGCTGTGGTCCTCAGGGAGCAACTTCTTGTACATATTAAGGAAGTTGGGGGAGGTAAGTCTCCTGTTGATTTTAGCGTCCTTGAGGAAGGGATCGGGGAAGGTGATCCAGATAGACGATATCTCTCCTGGCTCAAAGAACTTATCCAGGGACTCAATTTTGGTCCTTAGAAAAGCCACATTGTCGAGATTCTGGTCTATCGCATTGACGGCACCGCGCCAGATTCGAGCCCCTTTGATATCCACACCGAGGAAGTTTCTTTCAGGATAGCGGGCGGCTAGACCTAAACAATACTCGCCACGACCGCAGGCCAGCTCTAGAGTCAGCGGATGCTCATTGTTAAAATGTCCATTTTTCCAGTTGCCAGTCATCACGATCTCGGCACCTCCTGCACCCCTCAATACGTCACTTCCATAGGTAAAGCTCTCGTAGACATTAGGAAGTGTTAAGTTTTCTGTAAACTTGAGGAGTTTGTTCCTCCTGCTCATATATATGACTCACTTTTAGCGTTAGAACACAATCAGCCTCAAAAATATCTATTTTCGCTTCCTAATAATCAAGTTTTGAAAAAGCTATTCTTTCTACTTCTTATTGCCCTCTGCACTAATCTTTCTGCTCAGCACCGATTTGGCGTCAGAGCAGGGCTCAATTATGCCAATCTTAGTGGTGAGCTAGAAGCAGGAGAAAACTACGAATGGGCTTCAGGCTTTCATTTCGGCATCAATTATACCTACCAGTTCAGCGAGATATTTGGCCTGAGAGGTGAGTTGCTCTACACGCAGAAAGGTGCTCGACAGACCTATTTCAGTACGGAGTCATTTCAGGAAATCATTACTGTAACTGGCAATACGGGCAACTTTCTAGAACGCGGTACGGTCGATCTCGCCATAAGACATACGCAAAATTACTTCTCCCTACCTATCACTGCACAGCTACAGCTGACTAATAAGTGGGAGCTCTTTGGAGGTGTCTCTTTGGATATCTTGTTTGCCCCTTCGGCGGGTGGCACCTTGTTTTTTGAGAGTGCTTCACAGCCTCAAAACATTATATATGAGCTCAGACTTGACTACAACTATAGAAACAACAATGCAGGAGAGATTCCATTTAATTCTGGATCTCAAGTCACTAGTCTGCTTATAGACGGGGAGCCATCTAATATCTTTAGAGTACGAGGCGCTTACTATGATTATACCACAGCAGAGATAGAAGCTAGAGGTAAGCTCTACAATTTATTAGATGCATCTGTGATTTTGGGTACCAATTTCTTTCTCAATAAGGGATTCTATGTCGGAGTACGTGGAGAGTTGGGGCTATTTGATAAGACCAATAGTCTCATCGATTTCAGCAGAAACACTTTAGACAGCGACGGTAATTTTGTCGAAAGAGATGATAGAGATATATCGCAGAACATCTCTTTGTCTTTCGGCTTTAGGTTCTAAAGCTTTTATCTTTTTTTATACCGCTCACCCCTTCAAATATTTTTTCTAGCTGAGGTATTTCTTTGGCGGCATCTCCAGAAGGATAGAACGGGGCCTCGAAACGGAATTCCTTTTTGATACCATCGAGCACCATAGGGATAATTGGAATTTTGGACAGGTTGGCCATATGGTAAAAGCCTGTTTTGAATTTGTCTACTTTTTTTCTGCTGCCCTCACCTGAGATAAGTATGGTTAGTTTATCTGTAGCATTTATTTTTTGGACTGTGGCATCAACAAAATTGTTGCTCTTAGATCGGTCTACAGGTATGCCGCCTAACCACGAAAACAACCAACCATGAGGGGGCTTAAATAAGGAGGACTTACCGATAAATTTTATCGGCTCATCTATCTGGGTTCTTATAAGAATGCCAATAGGAAAATCCCAATTGGAGGTATGTGGCGCTGCAAGAATTATCTTCTTGTCTATCTCATAGGGATAGGTTCCTGTGAGTTTCCAACCCGTTAATTTCAATAAAAACTTGCCCAACTTTTTTGTCACCGCCACTAGATTTGAGTTTACAAGATGCAATTTTCTAGACTTGGGGTAGAGATTATTTATGTAAAGCAGCCGCTAATTTTTCTCATATAAGAAAAATATTTTATGCGTCATCTAAACCTTTGGTGTAATTCTTCATTTTTTTATCAAAAAGTAGGACTTTGAGTATGAACGCAATAAGCATTCGTCAAAATACAATATGTCTCTAATGCATTGATAATCAATATGCTGCGTTATACATTCATTAATTCTGGTATGTTTAATATAAACAAGCAATTAAGCGGCAAAGAGACCTAAAACGGTATATTTACAACGAATTATAATCTGAACAAATTGATGGAGAACCGAACAAAACGAGATGTTTCGTTCCTTAATCTCTTATCAGACTTTGAAACCAACTTTGAGAAAGGGAATTCCATTCTGTACGCAGAAAAAACCTATCTCGAAATAATTCGTTTTTACGAAGAGGAGTTTCAGTATGATAAGGCAATCGAAGTCGCTGATATAGCTTTAGGGCAATATGTCTACAGCCCTGACTTTATGATTATTAAGGCAAGACTTTTATTTCAGACCAATTTGCATAATGAAGCATTAGCGCTTTTAGAGCAAGCAGAAAGAAATTCCCCTTACGAACACGATATACTCGTTCTTAAAATCAGAATTCTTGCCCTTCAAGGCAGAATTTCTGAGGCTAAGGACATTCTAGAGAAGATGAAGAACTACATAGCTTCTTCTGACCTGTCTGATGTATATCTGAGCGAATCTTTTATAAAAGAGTACGAGCAAGATTACGAGTCGATGTACGAGGATCTATGCAAGGCAGTCATAAGTGATCTCTCTAATGATGAGGCACTTGAGCGATTGGGTTTTGCAACACAACTTTGCAAAAACTTTGAAAGAAGTGCAGAATTCTACAAGACCATTCTCAACGAAAGGCCTTACAATTATCTGGCGTGGTACAACCTAGGGCAGTGTCAAAACTGTCTGGGTGATTATACAGATGCGATAGAGTCGCTAGAGTATTCTTTTATTATCGAGAAGAATTTTTCTAACGGTTACTTAGATTGTGCTGATCTATGTATTCAGGAGAAAGAGTATGTGACGGCCCTCAAGATATATGAGAGTTACACAGAGAACTTCGGTATCAATGAAGAGGTCCTGATGAATATGGCAGAGTGCCAGTTTCAAAGAGGTAAGCTTAATAAGGCTAAACTCTTACTGAATAAGCTGCTCAAATTAGACCCATATAATGATGAGGTCTACTATAAGCTCGGACTGTGTTACAACAAAGCTGAGAAATGGTCTAAGGCCATCAGCGCACTACACAAAGCGATAACGCTAGAGGAAAATTGTGAAGATTACTACCTCGCTATGGCTAAGGCCCATGTAGCTCTAGGAAGTTACGATCAGGCAGAGATCTTTTATCTGAAGTGTGTAGAACTAGGACCTGAGCAGGGATACTACTGGACAGACTTCGTGACTTTCCTTCTTAAGATCGGAAAGAATAGGGTTGCTCTGACAGCACTCAAAGAAGCCGACAACTACACCTATGATGCAGATTTGCTTTTCTGTAAGGCAGTAGCACAGTATCAACTAGATGATAAGCCTGCCGCTATGAATAGCTTTGAAGAGGGTCTGATGGAAGATTTCTCTAAGCACGAAATTATCTTTAGAATAGAACCAGAATTAGCTCTCTACCCAGAGCTACAAGCTATGATAAAATATTACCGCGAAGAATAAGAGTTCAAAACGAACATTACTCAATCTCGTTTTGAGGCTGATCAAGCTACTTGGTCAGCCTTTTTTTGTGCCCTCATCTCATTACGCTTTTGATTATATTCACAACTACATAATAATACGTATGTCCATCAAGACCCTTATTGTCGATGATATGCCCCTCGCTATCGCCAATCTGCAAGCAGACCTAGAGGAGGTAGAGAGTATAGAAGTTGTCGGTACGGCCAGTGGCGTGATGGAAGCTGCCAAGCAAATCAAGAAACTGAAACCTGACCTTCTGTTTCTCGACATCCATATGGGCGATGGTGATGGTTTTGACTTACTAGAGATGATCAGTGACGAAGGCCTGGCTGTTATATTTACGACCGCCTCCAAGGACCACGCTATCAAGGCCTTTCAGTTTAAGGCCATAGACTATCTGCTCAAGCCTATAGATCCCGAGTTGCTGCACCAAGCCATCGATAAAGTGGTGCAATCGCGCAGTGCCAAGGCGCCACAGAAATCTACAACCACCGGCTCCATCGCACTCAATACCCAAGAAGAAATCAGACTGGTCAATATCACCGACATCATCAGACTCGAGGCGATGAGCAACTATACCAATTTTCATCTTGCTGGCGGGTCTAAGATTCTGGTGACTAAGACGATGAAGGAGTTCGAGAAGATCTTACCAGCTAGTTTTATACGTGTCCACCAATCCCACTTGGTCAATCGCGATCAGATAGCAGCCTACATCAAGACTGAGGGCGGCTACCTCAAGATGAAGGACGGGGCAGATGTGCCGGTCTCCGTTAGGAAGAAGGCGCAGGTT
>CALBWK010000035.1 GCA_937969415.1 uncultured Saprospiraceae bacterium
CAAGACCGAATATTTGAAGGTGAAACAATACCCTTGGAATTCTCTCTAGATACCTTAAGGTTTGATACGGTATTCACTGAAGTTGGCTCAGTAACTCGCTCTTTTAAGATATTCAATCAACTAGAGGACGCTGTCATCATAGACAGAATAGGTCTTAATGATAGCGAATCCTTCTTTAGGATGAATGTCGACGGTGTAGCTGGAGATATAATAGAAAACACCCGTATAGAAGGCCTTGATAGCATATGGGTATTTATTGAAGCGACGATAGACCCTAATCAACCTCTCAGTGTGAGTCCGTTTGTCGTTGAGGACTTAATCAACATTCAAGCAAGCCAATCGGAATACACCATTCACTTAGAGGCTTGGGGCCAAAATGCCAATTATGTGCCGAATAGATTTTCCGATAGCGAAATCAATAGCCTCTCCTGTAATGGCGGAGTAATTACTTGGAATGACCCACGACCTTATGTCATATATGGCGTATTAGGTCTAGATGGCTGTAGGCTTATCATCGCTCCGGGAACTGATATCTATGTCCATGGAGGCGTGGGCATCAATGAGGATATTGGTGTCTTTAATGATGGTATATTGGTAGTCTTACCTAATAGCTCTATCGAAGTACAGGGTACAGTGGACAATCCTGTCCGGATAAGATCTGATAGATTAGAAACCGAGTTTCAAGAAGTAGCGGGCCAGTGGGCAGGTATTCTTATCCAAGCGGGTAGCAGAAACAATATCTTAAATCATACCCTGATCCAACATTCTATAGTCGGTGTTTCTGTAGACTCAGCAGCTTCACTTATAATGAATAGTTGCGAAATAGGATTCACGAGTGGGAGTGGCTTGAGTGCTCAGCACGCCAACGTCACAGCTACCAATTGCCTCTTTTATCAGAATCTGACCAATGCTATATCCTTAGGCTATGGTGGCGAATATACTTTTAACCACTGTACGTCTGCAAATTACGAAAATCAAGGTGCTGCTCTATCAGCCACTAATATCAGATGTACCGACCCTTTGTGCCAGGAGGAAATCTTATTTAATCCCCTAAATCTCACAATGAAAAATTGCATCTTAACTGGGAATGATGATGACGAGGTATCATTTTTTGATCTCTCTGGAGGAGATGACCCTAATGCTTTCAGATTTGAGATGGATAACTGTATCCTCAATGTGAACGAAATACTAGAGGCTGATCAATACCCCAACTTTTTTGACAACTGCACTAACTGCATATCCGTAACTCGTCAAGACACACTTTTCTTAGACTTGCCAATGCAAGACTATCACTTGGACACTATGTCGATAGCGATAGACCAAGGATTATATCTACCCTTTGTAACTGAAGACTTAGATGGAAATCCTCGAGAGACAAATCTTGTCGATGTGGGTTGCTATGAGTTTCAAAAGTAATCCTGTAGCCTACTTCTTCTCTACCTTAACTGCCATCAGAATAAAAAAGCTGATGACAAAAAAGATGGCAATAGACAAAATAGAATAGCGCATATTATTGGTCAGTTGATTAACCAGTCCCCATATAAATGTCCCAGCTACGACTGCCAACTTGGTCAATACATCATAAAAGCTAAAGTAGGAAGCCATAGAATCGATATTATCATCAAGCATCTTACTATATGTGGATCGTGATAAAGATTGAATACCTCCAAAGACCAATCCCACAAAGCAAGACAATATGTAAAACTCTTTACTACCTGTTACAAAGTAAGCTGTAGTGCAGATAGCTACCCATATGGCTACTTGTATCAGCAAGGAAACCTTATTTCCGATCTTACTAGATAGAAAGGCAAAGAAATAAGCGCCAATCATCGCGAGAAACTGTAATAACAAGATTAAGATAATTAATTCTGTCCTACCAAAATCTAGTACATCCTCTGCAAATACAGCTGCCAGATAAATAACAACATTAACTCCAGCGATAAAGAAAAAATACGCTATCAAAAAGAGAGTTATGTTCTTGTTTTTTAGTAGCAACTTGAGGACTGAAGTCACTTCACTAAGTCCTTTAGATAAGAAGCTTGTCTGAAATTTTAGTTTGTTTTCCTTCGGTAAGACTCTGAAAGTAAGTAGTGCAAATCCATACCACCAAATACCAACAAGAAGAAATCCAATCCGAACTGGTAAAGAATCGGAGGTAAAACCCAATACATCTTTAAACTGTATCAGCGCTAATATGATCAGGAGCAAAATAACACTACCGATATATCCATAAGCATATCCTTGTGCACTGACTTTATCCAATTGGTCTTCTGTGACTATATCTGGCAGATAAGAATTATAGAAAACCACACAAGCTCCAAAGCCTATAGTCCCTAAAACAAAGGAAGTCAATCCAAGCCATGCGGTCTCAGGTCCATCAAAGAAAAACAAACTCATACAGGCAATAGAGCCCAGAATTGTAAAGAATTTTAAGAAAAATAGTCTTCTACCAGAATAATCTGCCAATCCTGATAAAAAAGGCGTCATAATTGCATTTAATAAAAATGCAAAAGAGATAGAAAAGGAGTAGAGCGCTGTACTGGTTAAGGGCACACCAAAAAAAGACATCGTCTCAGGTGCCGTAGCAGAAAAGAAAGGTGGAAACACCGCCGTGGAAATGACCAAGGCATAAGCAGAATTGGCCCAGTCAAAAAAGGACCAACCTCTTATGACTCTTTTATCGTTCTTTTTAATAACAGTATGCATAACTGTGAAGCTAAGTTTTATCGAGTATAATTTTTACAAATTCGAAAAAATGACTGCTTCATTATTGTACTTTAATCCATAATCATCGTCTAAAAAGAGTCAACACTACCCTACACACAAAAATTGTCAAATGAACATTGCAATTCTGTCCAGAAATCCTGCCCTCTATAGCACACAGAGCCTAGCTCGTGCAGCAAGAGTTAAGCATCATTATGTCAGAATCATAGATTACACCAATTGTGATCTTATTATGGAAGATGGTAACCTGACAATCATGTACCACGGACAGGTCATCAAAGATATAGATGCCATAATACCTCGGATAGGCGCTTCTCATACGAATTACGGAGCAGCTGTCATCAGACAATTTGAACAGAAAGGAGTAATAACCACCTTAAGTTCTGATGCATTGTTGATGTCAAGAGATAAGTTGACTTGCTCTCAGATTCTAGCCTCTAAGGGCTTGCAGATACCGAGAACTATTGTCTCCAATAACTCTTTGATGTATGGAGAATTGCTCAGCACCTTTGATGATAACATTGTCATCAAGCTCATCAATGGTACACATGGTATCGGCGTTGTACTGGCAGAAAGTAAAGGGCAAGCCGAGTCTATTCTAGAAGCCTTTAACAAGACTAAGCAAAAATCTATGATGCAGGAGTTTATTGCTGAAGCTAAGGGTGCCGACATCAGAATCTTTGTTGTCGACCAAGAAATAGTAGGTACGATGAAACGGCAAGCTAAGCCAGGAGAATTTAGGTCTAATCTACACCGAGGAGGTAGCTCTTCCGTAGAGCCTATCTCAGAACAAGAAAAGAAAGTAGCCTTAGATGCTGTCAAACATCTAGGACTCAAAATAGCTGGCGTGGATATGCTTAGATCAAAGCGAGGCCCTCTCATCCTTGAGGTCAATGCCTCTCCTGGGTTAGAAGGAATCGAGACGACAACTAAAGTTGATATCGCTGGACGCATTATCAACTATATAGAAAGAAGTATAAAAACACAAGCCGTAAGCTAATAGATGTCAGAGAAATTTGTGATAGACTCTAAGGTATTTAAACCTGGTGAGAATGGATTAGTACAGTTGGCAGTAGGTAGACTACCTTCAGACACTTTATTGAGTGTACAGGTATATGTATTTAGGTCAAAGAATCCTGGGCCAACCACCCTACTGCTTGCAGGTGTACACGGTGACGAAATCAATGGCGTCGAGATACTCAGAAGAGTACTTAGTAATAAAGTGGGTAAAGACATTACAAAAGGAAGCATCATCGTTATACCTCTACTCAATGTCTATGGGTTTATCAATTTTAATAGATATGTACCAGATGGCAAGGATGTCAACAGGAGTTTCCCTGGTACCAAAAATGGATCTCTCGCCTCTAGAATAGCAGGGACATTAACGAGACATATTTTGCCTTTGGTGGATTACATCTTTGACTTCCATACTGGTGGAGACTCACGCTATAACTTCCCACAAATAAGGTACTCACGAGCAGACAGTAAAGCAAAAGACCTAGCGCAGGTATTTGGCGCAAGGTATATCATCCAAAGTGGTATAATCGTCAAGTCACTGAGGAAAATTGCAAGAGATTTTAAGATACCTATACTTGTCTATGAAGGTGGCGAATCCACTAGGCTCAATGAGAGCGCAATCATTATGGGATATAATGGATTAATGAGATGCCTTCATCATATGGGGTACTTATCATCATCTGTCAAGGCCGACAAAAAGGACCGTCCAATTCTAATTAAAAAGACAACTTGGATAAGAGCTTCATTTTCTGGCCTATTTTTGTGGTCAATTAAGTCCGGCACACAAGTAACTAAAGGAGACAAGCTAGGCGCCATTAATGACCCGAATGGTCAGAAGTCAGTCAGCGTAGTCGCCAGTAAGGATGGTTATATTATCGGACACAATAATGCATCTGTCGTCAATCAAGGCGACGCTTTATTTCATTTAGGTTATGAAACTGAAATTCTGGATAACTAATTTATTAAGTTGCTTTGTTGCAATGTCCTTCCTATCTGGACAAACAACACTACAAAGTTACCTTGACAAAGCTGCTGATCATTCCTTTTACAATTCAGCTAATCTGTCCTTATCCATCTATGATGTTGACTCACATACAGAAATTGCGAGTCATCGTTCTCAAAAAGTCGCCTCTCCTGCCTCTTCACTCAAGCTCTTTACTACCCTAAGTGGTGTCCATTACTTAGGAGAAGACTATAGATTTAAGACCATTATTGGCTACACAGGAAAAATTGACGATAGCGGCACACTCAAAGGAAATCTTGTTATCAAAGGAGGAGGAGATCCCACTCTTGGCTCTTCCAAAATAAAAGGAAACAAAGATTTGGTTGCACTTCTTGACCACATCAAAGCGCAAGTTATAGCTCAAGGTATCAACTGTATTGATGGGGATATTGTAATCGATGAATCCATCTATGACAGCTATCCTATCGCCCCTACATGGCAATGGAATGACTTAGGCAATTATTATGCAACTGGAGCATGGGGAGTCAATGTCAATGAAAACCAATACCGCATCTATTTCAAAAAAAGAGGAGTCATAGGTCAGCGCCCATCCATACACAGCACAGAACCAATCATCAATAATCTAGAATTATCTAACGAAATAGTTGTCGATTCCTCCCACACAGGAGATCAAGCTTACATTTTTGGTGGGCCATACAACTTCAAGAAAAGAATTGTGGGCACCATTCCACAGGGCACCGGAACTTTCACTATTAAAGGCGCTATACCTGATCCGCCTACATTTTTTGGCGAGATCTTACAATCGACATTGCATAAGGCCAACATACAGACAGGTTCGATTAAAAATGTTTTTAGAGCACAATGGATGAAATTCCATTCTATAGATACGCTATATAGTCCACCCCTCTCTACCATTATTAGGCGCGCCAATGCAGAAAGTAATAATCTGTACACAGAAGCAATATTAAAAATGATAGGACTCAAAAAAAATGGTCAAGGTTCTGGTCAGAATGGTCTTGCAGCGGTCAAGAGGTTATTAAGAAAATACGGTGTTGATACGCCTAGTCTACACTTACATGATGGATCTGGTCTTTCTGCAAGAAATCTCATCAGTGCTCAATCTATGGCGCAGTTTCTATCCGGATTAGCTAGCTCTATGGATATAGATCAAGTTACCTCATATATACCCCGAGGCGGAATGGAAGGTACAGTAAGAGGAATGTTTGGTGGATCCTCTGCAAAAGGTAATGTCTGGCTAAAGAGTGGTAGTATGGAAGGCGTCCAGAGTTATTCTGGATATATAAAATCAAAGTCTGGAAAGTGGTACAGCTTTTCCTTGATCGTCAACGGATTCTCAGTGGAATCAAAGAAGATAAGATCACGACTAGAAAAAATGATAATAGGCATTTACAACAAGCTAGGCTAATATATTGTGTAATTTTGCCCTATGTCTGTTGCCAAATCAATCCTTGTCTTATCATTAATTTTCAGTGTGGTTGCTTGCAAATTTGAGGCTACACCTGTACCCTCTCCTGTGGTTGTACCTCCACCTCCATCCAAGATCCCAAAAGATGTGGATCCAATTATGGATAATAACGATAAGAGGATGAGCTGGCAAAAACCATTTGATGTTATAAGAGCCTTAGGACCTCTGGAAGATAAGACAGTAGTGGATCTCGGAGCAGGGATAGGCTACTTCGCCTTTAAGCTCTTACCCAAGTGTAAAAAGGTTATCGCGGTAGATATAGACAATGACAAAATCGAGATTCTCAAGGGCTTCAAGAGTTCTCTCAACCAAGAACTTCGAGGGCACTTAGATATCCGACTGGCTCAAGTCGATGACCCCCAACTGGCAGCTGGAGAAGCAGACATCATACTCATCGTTAATACTGTGTCCTATCTGAGCCCGCGGGTAGAATACCTTAGGAATCTGAGAGGACACCTCAAAAGTGGTGGCAAGCTTTTTATTGTTGATTATAAAAACAAGCGCCTTCCCGAATTCGTACCTGCGCCGAGCTACAATGAGAGACTCGTCTTATACAAATTAGAAGAGCAATTAGAAGCTGCTGGATATAAGAACATCATCACTGATGACAATACTCTAGAATACCAGTATATGGTCTCGGCAGAAATCTAGTCAGGTTCTCCTAATAAAATTTTATCGAACTATAAGTGCTTCCCGTTCAGGTCCTGTACTAAGCATCGTTACTGGCACACCCAAGTATTCCTCTATAAACGCGATGTAGTCTTTTACCTCTACAGGCATTTTTTCAAAATCCTTGATGTCGTTGATGTTTTGATTCCATCCTTTGAGCGCCGTGTATTGAGGCGTGAGATCAGAAGAAAGATCATAAGCCAACTGCCTAGTTTTCTTTCCTTTTATTTCATACTCAGTGGCCAGCTCTATATTCTTGAAGGTATTAAGACAATCCATCTTGGTGACACAAAGATGACTAACTCCGTTAAGCATAATGGTATACTTCAACTGTGGTAAATCGATCCATCCTGTCCTTCTAGGTCGACCAGTGGTTGCACCAAATTCTGCACCTATCTGTCGTAGCTCTTCTCCGAGTTCATTATCCAACTCCGTAGGAAAAGGGCCACCCCCTACTCTAGTACAATAGGACTTAGTGATACCGTAGACCTTCCCTATAGTGGATGGCGCTACTCCCAAGCCAACACAAACACCTGCCGTCAACGTATTAGAAGAAGTGACAAAAGGATAAGTCCCGTAATCTATATCTAACATAGACCCTTGTGCCCCTTCCGCAAGAATTTTCTTGCCAGATTGCAAGGCTTCATTGACATAGTATGAGCAATTGATAAAATCTAATTTCTTGAGGACTTCTAGATTTGCAAAAAATGCTTCCTCTTCCTTCTCTAGGTCAAAGGCTACCTCAGGGTATATTTTAGCCAGAGCTAGGTGCTTATTCTTAAGGCTATTATACCTTTCTCTAAAGTCCGGAGATTCTATATCCCCTACTCTTAGTCCATTACGTCCAGTCTTATCCATATAGGTCGGACCTATACCTCTTAAGGTAGAGCCAATTTTGTCTTTTCCTTTGGATGCTTCTGATGCGGCATCTAGGAATCTATGGGTAGGTAAGATAAGATGAGCCTTCCTGGCTACCTTAATTCTGTTGATATCTATACCGTGATCGAGCAGACCTCGTATCTCTCGAGCGAAGACAATAGGGTCTATAACGACACCATTTCCTATGACATTGATGACATTATCTCTAAATATACCTGAAGGTATGGTATGGAGTACATGCTTAGTGCCGTCTATAACTATTGTGTGCCCAGCGTTTGGGCCTCCTTGGAATCTACATATGAGGTCGTAATCGTCAGCTAGATAATCTACTATCTTGCCTTTTCCTTCATCTCCCCATTGTAAACCCAATAAAACATCGATATGCATAAACCTGTTTTAAGAGGGGGTTTATTAAAGGGCAAAAATAGGAATAAGCGCTACATATTTTTAAAATAGAGATATATATCTACTCTTCTTCTCCCATCTGGTTGGTTTCACGGAGCTGGCGAAAAAGATTGTCCATTTTATTGACTTCATCGAGGGTATCATCGGTGAAAAACTGAATTTTGGGTACTCTTCTGACGTGCTTTCTTATTCTACTACTGAGATTTCGCTTGAGCGAATGCGTATTCTTCCTGATATTATCAAGGACCTTTTCCTTGTCTGTGGCATTATAGATACTGATATACACCTTGGCTTCGCTCATATCTGGTGTAACCTTAACGCGGGTGATCGTCACCAGGGCGCCACCATATATATAAGAGCCTTCCATCATTAGGACGTGACCAAGGTGTCTCCTTATTACTTCTGCTGTTTGTTTTTGCCTTTTTGTCTCCATATCTACTGGGTCATAATATATGCATAAAACCCATCCAACACTAATAGTTTATATTTATCATCCTTAATTCTGTGAAAGGACACCTATAAAATGCTACTCAACGAAGAAGTCACTTATCTCAAAGGCGTCGGGCCTAATAAGTCGAGACTACTCGAATCAGAGCTTTCTGTCCGATCCATAGGTGATTTGCTCTTCATCTTCCCATTTAGGTATGTCGATAAGACTAAGATCACCACTATCAAAGACCTAGATCCCAGCATACACTGTCAAGTGGTCGGTACCCTTATCAAAAAGAATAAGGTCAGAGGGCAGAAACAAAGTTATACCACGGCGACGATTAAGGATGCCTCAGGATTCTTGGAGCTTATATGGTTTAGAGGTGGGGCTTGGCTAGATGATCTTCTGGTTGTTGACAAGCAGTATCTCATCTACGGAAAGCCACAGAGATTTAAGGGTAAAATGTCTATCTCTCATCCCGAGATGCAACCCTATTTGGGAGAGCAAAGCCTCTCTAAGGGTTTGGAACCTGTCTACTCTAGTACTGAAAAACTCAAAAAAAGTGGCTTTGATGGTAAAGTCAGAAAGAATGCTATCAGGACAATCGTCAGCAGATTAAAGACTGGAGATATCCAAGAAAACCTCCCACCCTATCTGACCGAGAAGTTGCAGTTAATCTCCAAGTATCAAGCGCTTAAGTGGATTCACTTGCCGCCGGACTTAGCTTCGTTACAGCAGGCACAGAAGAGAATCAAATTTGAAGAGGTCTTCTTCTTTCAGTTACGGATGTTGTACAATAAAAATTATCGGCGCCTTAAGTTTAGGGGCATACCTATAAAGGCGCTGGGCAAGAGCTTCCACAGATTCTTCAAGGAAAAATTACCTTTCGAACTGACAGGAGCACAAAAGCGAGTGCTTAAAGAAATAAGACAAGACCTCGGCTCTGGTGCTCAAATGAATCGACTGCTACAAGGAGATGTGGGTTCAGGTAAGACGATGGTCGGCCTAATGTCGATGTTGATGGTGCTCGATAGTGGGCTGCAGTGTGTGATGATGGCGCCTACCGAAATCTTGGCACAGCAACACTACAAGTCTATCTCAGAAAGTGTTTCGGGCCTAGGTATCAGAGTCGCTTTTCTATCAGGTAGTGTCAAAGGTAGAACCCGAGCAGATTTGCTGAGGCATTTAGAGGCTGGAGACTTGGATATCCTGATCGGCACACACGCTGTGCTGGAGAAACCAGTCAAGTTTCATCAACTAGGTCTGTCTATTATAGATGAGCAACATCGTTTTGGTGTAGTGCAACGATCAAGGCTGTGGACTAAAGGCAATGAAAATCCGCCACACATATTGGTGATGACGGCTACGCCTATACCGAGGACCTTAGCGATGACCTTGTATGGTGATCTAGATGTTTCTGTCATAGATGAGTTGCCACCCGGCAGAAAGGAAATTGTTACTCTACACAAGTATGAAAAGCATAGACCGCAGATTCTGGAGTTTATGCATCAGCAGATCAAAGAAGGTCGCCAGATCTACGTTGTCTACCCGCTTATCGAAGAATCTGAGAAGCTAGACCTCGCGAACTTACAGCAGGGCTATGAGAGACTCTTAGACTTTTTTCCAAGACCAGACTTTCAGATTAGTATTGTGCATGGCCGTATGAAGCCAGCAGACAAGGATGCAGAAATGAAGCGATTTGCTGAGGGGAAGACACAGATAATGGTGGCTACAACAGTTATCGAAGTCGGTGTCAACGTGCCTAATGCTACAGTAATGGTTATAGAGAATACGGAGCGCTTTGGCCTTTCGCAGTTGCACCAGTTGCGTGGTCGTGTAGGAAGAGGCGGGAAGCAATCTTACTGTTTGCTCTTGTCCAGTTTCAAGCTGAGTGAAAACTCCAAGGCAAGAATCAAGATTATGACCAGCACCAATGATGGTTTTAAAATCGCTGAAGAAGATCTTAATCTCAGAGGACCTGGAGACATCGAAGGCACGCAGCAGAGCGGGGGCCTAGAATTTAGACTTTTTAATGCGAGCGAAGATCAAGACTATCTAGACACGGCAAGAAGCATTGCCTCTATAGTTCTGAAAAATGATCCTCTTCTCGAGAGCCCGGACAATGCCATCCTCAATAAGTACTTACATCATCTCAACAAAGGATTTAAGGATTGGGGGCGGATTGGGTAGTTATCGTATGATCTTGTTTCCTTCATTATCAAAGAACTCTGTACTGATTAACTGTTCTTCTCTACGGGAGTACTGACCCTCCAATAATTCACTATACTGCTTTACAGAATAGCTATACTTATCTTGACCATAGAGATTATACTCTTTCCACTCGCCTACTTTAAATCCGTCTAAATATTTTCCCACGCTTCGAAGTTTTCCCTCCACATAGTGCTTACAAGGCCCTTGAAGACAACCATATCGATCACGGTAGTTTGTCTGTAATAATTCACCCGCTTCATTATAGAAGTGTTCTTCACCAACTATAGCGCCATTCTCATAACGTTTTTCAGATTTGAGGTTTCCGTTTGTATGATATTCTCTGGCAAGCCCTTGTTGTAATCCGGAAGTGTAATACTTTTCAGATGAAAGAGTTGAATCAGGCCTGTAATAGACTTGCCTGCCTTCCATTTTATTATTCCTATAAAAGGACTCAGAAGAACCATATTTTGAAACTCGTCTGAGTGTAACCAATCCATCATTCGACACAGTTCTTGTGGAACATTGACTACCATCTCTATCATATTCTTCAAGTACAATTTGATAACCTTGAAAATTAACTCTAACCGCTTGCTTTAATGCGCCTGACTCATTATAAATTACTAGATCATAGATCTCATCCTTCTCGGGATAGGCATAATCAATCGACTCGACCAAGTCTCCAGATTCATTGTACAGATTCCACTTGCCGACTTTAGCACCAAAGTAAAATTCACCATTGGATACTAGGCCTGTCTTCTTATCAAAACTAGACCCATATCCGTGCTGATATCTTACTGAGATATGATTCGGTAGAGTTTTATAGATGTGAGTAGATTCATAGATTACCTTGCCTTTATCATCATATTGGACTCCTTCAGTTATGGTTTGATCTTTATCGATTCTTTTCTTTAAACTTCTTTTGAGATAGTTAGATCGACCAGCCCAAGTCTTAGCAGAAAAGACTTTATCATCCTTGTAGTAGGCTTCATAAGTTTTGTTTTTAGACTCCCATCCAAACCTCGTATAAAGTCCAGAGAGTTTGCCTTTATCATAGTTCGCAATACTAAAAGGATACACATCACCATCTCTATTAGACATATAATAGCGCCATTCGCCAGTCAGCTCACCTTTCTCTAATGCACCCTTTGCAACAATCTTATCATCCATCATAAACTTCACCTCACCAGTATGTTTTTGAGATTTATATCTGTAGTACTGTACTATATTTCTGAGCCTATGCATCCCAATGAAATCGTATTCATTGACATACTGGGCCAGTTTATTAATAGACAAAGGAGCTGAGAACCAATCACATACATAGGCGCCATAAGCCAACTCACCTCTGACCTTGGATACAATAAGATGCTCAGATCCAGCCTCTAGATATTTACCCCCTGCAGAAGAAAAGCCACCTGTATGAAGCAGTATTGTATCCTTAGGATGCCCTTTTATTCTCTTAGTGACAACCATTAGACTTGCAAATCCATCGACTTTTATTGTCTTAGTGACTTTACCAGTAAATATATGTAGCGAGGTATCCTGCGTATTAAGCATTTCTATTAGCGTCTGTGTAGGAGCAACACAACAAGCATCTGCTTCACTTATAGGTAGACATACCCACACTGTAAGGGCTAGAATGGCAAAGTAATTTTTAATTCTGAAGTACAATGATTTCATCATAGAAGTCTAAGCTATAGTATATAGACTGACTATCCCTTAATAAGTTACTAGTTAATCCTTTCTGTCTACTCTTTCTTGTTTGAAACGACTACACTTCACTATAGCGCATAAAAAAAGAGGAGCTCTAAGAGCTCCCCTTTTCTTTCTAAATTCTGAGAAAATTCAATCTTATTCTATGATTGATACTTTTTCAAAATACACTTGCTCGTCTATATCAATTCTAAGTAAGTAAGTACCTACTGGAACATCAGAAACATTCACTGAGATAGTTGTCTTACCACCTTCTAATCTTGTAATCTCAAGAGGCTGTATCAACTGTCCGATAACATCGTAGATGCCACCTTTGATGTTAGAAGCTCTCTCTACATCGATATCGATATTCAACTTCTCTATCACTGGATTCGGATATACACCGATCTTGATGTCTTGATCTGCGCCATCCATTCTTACTTCGAGTGCAATCGTTTTGCTGTAAGTGTATGAACCATCTAGATCAACTAATCTCAATCTGTAGTAGTAGATTCCTGAATCAAATACTTGATCATCATCAAATGTGTACTGAGTAGTTGCCGCAGTATTACCTTGAGCTTTTACTCTACCCATTTCTACAAACTCTCCACCTAAGTCTTGAGTTCTTTCTACTGCGATGTAATCAGAGTTGATTTCTACAGATGTAGACCAGAATAAGTTAGACATTCTAGACTCTACATTCCATACACCATCAAAGTCAAGTAACTCTAATGATAATGGTGCTTCTGTAGATGTACCAGCATCGATTGACAAGTTGTTTTCACTAGCTGTCAATCTGAATGTCATCGTTCTACCGATTCTCATTCCGTTAGCCAATCTTTCTGTAATAACATCACCATCGATATTGTCATCGTTACCTGCATTAGAAGAAACGAAGAACTTATCATCTCCTATGAAGAATTCTACTTCGTAGTTACCAAGCGGAAGCTCAGTGAATAAGTAAGTTCCGTCTTCATCAGTAGTCGTAGTGCCTACCAATGTCTCAACTCCTGTCATTAGGTCAATACTGTAAAGTCTTACTTCTACACCTTCGACTCTTGTATCACCAGAATCTAGTATGTTTCTGTTGGCGAAGGCTATATCATCTACATTATCACACCATACAGTGTTTCCAATAGATCCACCCATATAGAAACCAGCATCAACATCTTTGTTATTCTGACCACCAATGAGAGTAAACTCATCAGTCGTATTAAATCCGTTGTCGCCTGTTACATCACTACCGCCTGGCTGACCAGTAACTGTAGTTGGGATAAAGCCTACATAAGAACTTACATCGTATCCTACATAATAGTCACCAGCAGGTAAGCCTGTAAAGCAGTACTCACCATCAGGTCCTGTAACAAGAGAAGTAATTGCATCTCCTGTATTTGCATCATATAACGTCACTGTTACACCTGGTAGGCCTGGCTCGTTGGTAGGATCATAGATTCCATCACCATTAAGGTCATTCCATACTTGAGATCCTATCTCACCACAATTTGCTCCGCTAGTCATTACAACTGCTTCACATACTGTCTGACATCCTTTCTCATCAGTAACTGTCACAATGTAAGTACCTGCACCCAATCCAGAGATTGTTGATGCTGTAGAACCTGTACTCCATAAGAAACTATATGGGCCTGTACCACCCGCTGCACTTGCAAACACTGCACCTGAGTTAATACCACATTCTGCATCAACTACTGAAGTTGTACAAGAAGGGCCTCCTATAGATTCTATTATCGTTGTACAAACAACATCACATCCTTCAGAATCAGTTACAGTTACAGAGTATAAACCTGCATTAAGTCCATCTAGACTAGCAGTTGTGTCATTCGTATTCCAGAGGTAAGTATAACCTCCTGAACCTCCAGTCACGTTTGCCATTGCAGTTCCGTTTGCATCTCCACAAGTCACATCAGTTGCAGTAATCGTACAAGTAGGTGCATTTCCTGTAGAACCTACAGTTGCTACACACATAGTTTCACATCCTCTAGCATCTGTTACAATCACCATATACACTCCTGAAGCTAAGCCAGTAACAGTACTAGTTGTAGCATTTGTACTCCACTCATAAGAGTATGGTTGAGTACCACCGCTAGCAACTACAGTTGCTGTACCTATTGCATTACCACATTCAGCTGGTGTACTTGACACTTCACATACAGGTGCCGAGATTCCGAGTACTTCTACAGTACACGTCGTAGAACAACCAACCTGATCTGTCACAACTACACTGTATAAGCCTGGTGCTAAACCAGTAGCTACTGAACCTGTCTGGTTGTCAGACCACAAATAAGTGTAGCCTCCTGCACCACCTACAGCTGTCACTGTAGCTGTTCCGTTTGCTTCTCCACATGTCGCTGGAGAACTAACTGTTGTACAAGTTGGTACACTATCAGCAGTCACTTCCACTGTACATACTGTACTACATCCTTCTGAATCCGTTACAGTCACAGAATAGTTACCTGCTTGTAAGCCTGTTACTACCGGTGTAATATCAGATGTGCTCCATAAGTAAGTGTAGACTCCAGTTCCTCCAACTGTTGTTACAGTCGCAGTTCCCATTTCTCCACATCTTGTCGGTGTAGATGTTGTTGTACAGCTAAGTCCAGTTGTACCTTCTACATCTACAGTACATACTGTAGAACATCCGTTAGAATCTGTAACAGTTACCGAGTAGTTACCTGAAATAAGTGCAGTTGCTACAGGTGTCGTCTGACCATCACTCCAGAGGTAAGTATAATTACCTGCCCCTCCAGTTGTAGTTACTGTTGCTGTACCAGTTGGATCACATCCAGAAGGAGATGATGTTGTAGTACAAGTCAATCCTTCATTAACTACTAGGTCTAGGATGATATTATAAGTACATCCATTTACATCCGTTCTTTCTACAGAGTATGTGTCTTGGATAGTCAACATCTCACCAGTAACTGGCCAGAAGAATGCCTCTCCTTCACATATTGTCTCCGTTGTTCTCTCATCTTCAACACCTGGATACATACCCAAGACTAAGACAAAGTCTCCGCCACAAGCATCAGTTGACACTTCATTGAAAGTACCTGGCATATCATAAGTCACACCATTAACATCCCACGTAAATGTCTCACCTGGACAGATGAATTCATTTCGTACAACATCTTGACCAAGTGGTGTAATTGTCAGATCCAATATTTGTCTGAATACACAGCCGTTAGCATCTGTTGATTCTTCAACGAAGATACCTGACTCAGTATACGTCTCACCATTCTCTGACCATACATATGGTGTGCCTTCACATTCGAAGTCAGTCGTCATTTGATCCATAGTGACTGCAAAGAAGCTTAAGTTCAATATGTTATTGAACGTACATCCATTCGCGTCTACACCAGGAACAATAAACTGTCCTTCAGTTGTGTATATCTGTCCATCTACAGTCCATAAGAACTGGTCACCTGCACAGATCTGTTCAGTCTGAATTACATCTTGACCAGAACCACAAGGCTCTATAGTGAAGATACATTCAGTGCTCAATGTGTTTCCACAGTTGTCTACTCCGTTGTAAGCTACTGTCATCGTACCACCGTTACAGCCGCTGTTAGTTGCTGTGATAGTTCCATTCAAGCTTCCTGCATTGTTACAAGATCCTGAGAATGAAGCTACTGGAGGTATAAATCCTGCTACCTCAGAACAAGTAATTGTCGGGATTACTGGACAAGTTACAACTGCTGGACCTGCACCAGTCACACTGACTGTACATGTCTGAGAAATATTATTGCCGCAGTTATCAAGACCAGCATACGTTACGCCTATAGATCCTGTTCCACATCCAGTGTATGGTGTCGTTATTGTACCATTTACAGTTCCATTATTGTTACAAGCACCAGCAAAGGTTGCTGCTGTTGGTACAAATGAATCTGCTTGACTACAATCAATATTCACTACTGGACAAGTAATAACTGCAGCACCTCCACCTGATACATTTACTGTACAGACTTGAGAGATGTTATTTCCACAATTATCAACTCCTGAATATGTTACGCCTATAGTTCCTGATCCACATCCACCGTATGGTGTAGTAATCGTTCCACTTAACGTTCCATTGTTGTTACAAGCACCTGAGAAGCTCGCTGCTCCCGGTATAAATGCTGGTGCTTCATTACAGTCTATTGTAACTGCAGGACAAGTAATTGTTGCTGCTCCTCCGCCTGATACATTTACTGTACAAACTTGAGAGATATTGTTGCCACAATTATCAACCCCTGAGTATGTTACGCCAATTGTACCCGATCCACATCCACTATATGGAGTTGTAATTGTTCCTGATACAGAACCGTTGTTATTACAAGCTCCAGAGAACGTTGTTGGTTGAGGCACAAAGTTCGATGCACTGTTACAATCAATATTCACTACTGGACAAGCTATAGTTGCAACACTTCCACCTGATACATTGACTGTACAAGTCTCAGTGATGTTGTTACCACAGTTATCTGATCCTTGGTAGAATACTGTTATTGTTCCAGCTCCACATCCACTGTATGGTACTTGGATACTTCCATTTACTGTACCATTGTTGTTACAAGGTCCAGAGTAAGTAGCCGCTCCCGGTACAAATGATGCAGCTGCATCACAATCAATATTCACTACTGGACAAGTTATTGTCGCTGGCGTAGCAGTCGAAACTGGTACTGTACAGTTCATACTGATTGCGTTTCCACAATTATCTACTCCTGAGTAAGTCACTACTAGACTTCCTTGCGCACAACCTGTGTGCGGTGTTGATACAACTCCGTTTACAGTTCCAGTGTTACCGCAATTTCCTGAGAATGTTGCCGGTACTGGAATATAATTTGCTGCTTCTTCACAAGTAAGTGCCACTGTAGGACAAGCAATTTTTCCAACTTCTCCACCTGTCACATTTACTGTACAAGTTGCAGAAATAGTGTTACCACAGTTGTCTACTCCTGAGTAGGTTACTCCTAATGTTCCTGTTCCACATCCTGCAAATGGTGTAGTCACAGTTCCACTAAGAGTTCCATTATTATTACAAGCTCCAGAGAATGTAGCCGCTTGTGGTACATAATTTTCAGCTTGCGTACAATCGATGTTCACTACTGGACAAGTTATTGTCGCAGCGCCAGCGCCTGATACATTCACTGTACATAGCTCGTTGATGCTGTTTCCACAATTATCTGTACCTGAGTACACAACAGTTATCATTCCAGCTCCACATCCACTGTATGGTGTTTGGATTGTTCCATTTACACTTCCATTATTGCCACATGCTCCAGTGTACGTCGCCGCTCCTGGTACAAATGTCGCAGCCTCATCACAATCGATGTTCACTACTGGACAATTAACTGCTGCAGAGTCCGCACCAAGTACATTAACTGTACAAGTTTGGCTTATGTTATTACCACAATTATCGCTACCAGCATATTCTACTACAATAGCTCCATCTCCACAGCCTGAATAAGGTATAGATACAGAACCAGCTATAGTTCCATTATTGCCACAAGCTCCAAAGAATTCTGCATCAACTGGAGTGTAGCCAATTGCCTGCTCACAAGAAATTGTCGCTAACGGGCAAGCAATTTCTGCTGCCGGTGCTCCAGTTACTTGAACCTCACAAGTAGTAGATATTGCATTTCCACACTGATCATTTCCTGAATAAGTTACTGTGATTATACCATCAGCACAGCCAGTGAATGCACCTGTAATAGTTCCCGCTAAGGTTCCATTATTATTACAAGAGCCACTGTATGTTGCATCTATTGGTTCGAATGTATCCGCTAAATCACAAGTAACTTCTACTATTGGACAAGCAATGCTTGCTGGTGCTCCACCACTTACATTTACTTCACAAGTTTCAGTATATGTATTTCCACAATCATCTGAACCTGCATATGTTATTGTCATAATTCCATCGCTACATCCTGTATAAGGTGTAGTGATCGTTCCTGTTAATGTTCCTGTTCCTCCACAATCAGCTGTCACTGTAACATCGGCAGGATTAAAGTTTCCTACCTCTTCACAGCTAATCGTCACTACTGGACAAGTTACAACTGCAGCGCCTGCTCCAGTTACACTTACTGTGCATGTCTCTGCGTATGTGTTGCCACAATCATCAGAGCCTGCATAGTCAATTGTCATTGAACCGTCTCCACATCCTGTATAAGGTATAGTGATCGTTCCTGTCAATGTTCCTGTTCCACCACAATCCGTCGCTACTGCGATGTCTGCTGGTGTGTAACCCGGTACTTCCTGACAAGTAATTGA
>CALBWK010000036.1 GCA_937969415.1 uncultured Saprospiraceae bacterium
AAATCACGAAGATTAATGCCTGCTAGCAAGCCCTGCTCTTTTGAGTTAGGATGCTGATAAAATACATAGTCTAGAGGCAGCCTACTAGAAGAATCTATAGAAACATCGTATATCTGAGCCATACAAGAAAGAGAATTTTCAATCCGCTCACTGTGTTGACTCTTAGATACATTTTTGTGATACCTGTCAGTAATGCTAAATTTCAATGCATTAAAAGGCCTAATGAAATAATCATTTCGTTTGTAAGGCATTAACTCTGGGCAAAGCGCCTCGACTAAATTGTTGGCCTTTTCATTATCCTCAACTCTTAGGAATAATTTGATCGGCTCACTTTTATCATAAAATAATTTATCAATTGATGCTTCATCTATTGGGGCTCTTTTTCTCAAATTGTCGTAATTGTTTTCCATAACCCAATTTGAACCATTCTCTTTCTTAGGGATATAGAGATACTCGTGATACTTTATTTCGTTTCCAATTATTGCTAAGAGAAACATATAGGGTAACATCAACAACATATAGGTCCTTCCTAGCTTGTTACTGATAAAATTGTAATGAATAGGTCGGTATAAGAAAGCTAACGAAAATACATTGTAAATGCGGTAAAAAGGGTAAAACAAAAAGGAAACATACTTTGTTTTTTTGAGCTTTCCTATGGTAATAAAATCAATGAAATTTAAAACAACACTCAGCATTAGAACAAAACCAACTATGTCTAATACTGGTTCTAAAAATGTATCATACACCAATCTCCATCCATAATAATTGAGGCCTTGTATGAGAGTCACTATAAGACAAAAGGATAGAAAATGAAAAACCATCAAAAAGGAATAACTAAAGATGATGCTACAAATCCTTTCTAGCTTCTCTATATAGGTATCAAAGGGAACAACTTTCCTTTTCAAAAAACGATCAAACCGATCAGCATAATTAAAGGAGTTATAATCTATATCTGTAGATAGATATCTCAGACCTATACAACCTATCCATAGACCCCTGAGAAATATATGGACAATTAGATTAGACTTAATAAACACCAAAATCGGAATAAGCATAGCCACGACATAGGCGAAGTTGAATCCATCCTTAGTGTTATACTTTAATAGTAGATCTGGAATCTTATCATCGTAACTCCCGATAATAAGTAAGAGTATACTAGAAATGATAAGCTCTAATTGCCAACTCTCCTGTTGCAATTTATCAAGCCAAGATTGTATAGTATTATTCTTCTGGTCCATCGGTCTGATCCCTATTATTCGATAAGGTAAACCTTATGAATCAAACCTAGGTAATTTGGATTGGAAATTTTATCAATATACCGAATTGGATCATCCTTAAAAGATACACCTGCTCACATCTTAATCAGTCTACTAGTTAAGGGACCTTCAGGAAATTCTACAACCAAATAGTATACGCCACTCTCTAGCGAAGAAGTCATTATCATAGACTCTTGTCCTTCGAGCATAATATTACCGCGTGCATCCAAGATTTTATAGGCACCGATTGTTCCCTCATCAGATGTCATCAGCTGCAATTGATCTAAACAAGGATTCGGGAAAAACGCTAGCTCGCTAAAATTACCTTCCATTGCGACACTCGAGGTATAAGCAGCATTTGCGTTGAGGAGAGCAAACTCCGAATAAGCTTGGAAAGGTTCAAACATACCTTGCTGCCCGAAGGCTTTAAACTCTAACTTCAATTGTGGACCATTACTTGGCTGTATTTGATTGGCTAAGATAGTCTTCGTCGTAAAGCTAGGCTCTACCACTTTGATACTGTCTGTGTACAACAACTGTTCTGTTTCGTCATAGATGTTGACCACACAGGCCCCTCTATCGGAGATGCTATCACACTTAGAGAGGTAAGTAATGTTAATCAAATCCGTTCGGTCTATATATTGACTGATCGTACCACTATACAATCCATCTATCCCCTTAAAAGAAGCTGTTAACTGCACTCCCACATCAGCTCCTTCTTCGATTCTGACATTGGGCATCGTTGCTAAACCCAATTGAGTTAGATTGTTTGTATCCCAATCTACTAAGTCTTCGTAAGACTGACCAGAACTATCGATAGTAGCCCAGTTATCAAACTCGCTATTAAGTAGCTGACCTAATAAATTAGTGGACAAAAAGAAGATACATAAAAAAGTTGCTGCGTTTTTCATAATGATGGTTTCTACCAAAGATACATCTACGATTACCTCCAATAAAATTTTAGCTTGTCTCCTTAGACACTAATGCAAGCTATAAAAGTGTGCTTAGTTTATGAGTAAGTTCTTGAAGAAATCGCTAGTAATCACAAAGTAAGGTGACCTCACAAAGACTTTTCTACTCTTATTGACTCTGCTTTACCACCTTTACTATCGACTCGTATTTATCAAATCTTATACGTACTGTATAGACGCCTGTAGAAAAATCCGTCAGATCTATTGTCAAATTATCACCCTCTTTCAAATATAGTGACTCTTTCTTTACAAGCATCCCTAGATCATTATACAGACTACACTGGCTGACTTGTTTATCTTTAGGAATTGTAATAGTTACAAAATCAAGCGTAGGATTAGGATACACTGTCAAAGGCTCTTCCAACGGCTCAAATGTAGAAACTGAATTATCTTGCCCTATCAGTTCGTTGATGATATAGAAGTCATTATCCGTAAATCTAGAGTGTCTATTATCAGTAAACCAAGAATTCACACCGAAACTCAAGTATTGGTTATCTTTTACTTTGATTACAGAACCGCCTCCTTCACCAAACCTACTCAGCATATTGTCCGCAGCTATGTCAATGTCATTTAAAATATCATAGACACCATAGCTGTAATACATTTCTTCTCCACTAAATTCTGTGGTGTCAGTGGTGAACATTGAACTAATTGGATAAACGAATCTATGATACAACTGATCCTCCAAAAGTGCTTCATCGGTATCATAACCTATACCTAACCAACCCGTCTCTAATCCTAAATCTTCTTCTAGTTCGAGAATGACATAATCGTGACCTGAAAAACTTCTTGCTGACATAAATGCATAAGCAGCTATTACTCTAGATCGACCAAAGCGACTTGAAACACCTTGGTCATAAGCCGGTTCCACAAAAACAGAATCACTAAAGATTTCATTGAAAAAAGGAGGATCAAACACACAATGCACAGAAGACAATACATGACGGCTGCTGATCATATTCCCTGAGCAATCAAAAGCATCTTCCACATTAGAATTTATCCTCACAGAAGCACTCAACGGGTAAGACTCTAAGTCAAATAAATTACTGGCGATTTCTCTTACTGTAATTTCTGTATCAGGAATTAAATTATCAGTGGGCGCAAAGTCACTTAAAACGGCGATATCTAAGTCCCCACCGCCTGTATAGTGATTACTACTTGCTTTCTCTGGTAAAATGTCGGGGACAATAAATTCTATCGTACTAAACTCTCCAGTAAGAAAATCGTACTTATAGAGAGTGTCCGATTGAGTAAATATTTTAGTTAGAACAAATAGAAGAAGGAATAAAGTTGTAGTCAATCGCATAGCTTGCTTCTTTTTAATTAATGATGCAACACCATTAAATAACTCTAACTAATAAAGATTATTGTAGAGTGCCGAAAAAAATTCTATAACGTCTGTATAGAGGAGATCTAGGATCCCGCTTCAAGAGACAAGTGACAATAATTGATTAAGAGTCTTAAGCTTACATATAAGCTCTCGCATCCACCTTATCCATAAAATTGATGAAGGCTCTATTAACAACCTTCATTCCACCAGGTGTCGGATAGTCTCCAGAGAAATACCAGTCACCTAGATGATTAGGACAAGCTTTATTGAGATCATCAACCGTCTGGAAGATAACCTTAACCTCAGGCTTAATACCTTTAGGTGTGATGATTTCGCAAATTTTATTGCTGACTTCCTCGTAAGGGAAGAGCGCATAGAGTTCCTTGACAGGGTTGCCTATTTGGTCGTCTGGCTTGAGGAGCTCGGCCTTACACTTTTCGTAAGTTTCTTCGAGAAGATTTTCTTTGCCACTTTCTTCAAGTAGCTGGACTAGCGCTCTGAAAGCCACAAAGTTTTTCATCTTCGACATATCGATACCGTAACAATCTGGGTAACGAATTTGTGGCGCAGAGGAGACGATAACTATTTTCTTAGGTCTTAAGGTCGACAGTATCTGTATGATGCTATCTCGCAAAGTTGTTCCTCTGACGATAGAGTCATCTATCATCACCAAAGTGTCTTGCTCATTTCGTACCAAGCCATATGTGACATCGTAGACATGAGACACCATATTGCCCCGGAGATTATCATCCGCAATAAAGGTTCGCATTTTAGCGTCCTTCACCGCAATTTTTTCCATACGAGGTTTCATCCTGAATATGGACTCCAATTCTGTAGGTGTCAAGTCTCCACCTAACTCCAATATTCGGCGTTTTTTGATATCATCGAGCTTGGCTTCTATACCCTGCATCATACCATAGAATGCTACTTCTGCCGTATTGGGGATAAAAGAGAAGATGGTATTTTCTAGATCGTAATTAATGGCTTCGAGAATAGGTGTTGCGAGCTTTACGCCTAAGGCTTTGCGTTCGAGATAGATATCTCTATCAGATCCTCTTGAGAAATATATTCTCTCAAAGGAGCAAGCCTTGGTCTCAGATACATTATTAATCAGCTCTTCGGTGACCGTGCCATCTCGCTTGACGATAAGTGCATGTCCACCTTTGAGTTCTTTGACCTTACTGATATGAATGCCAAAACTGGTCTGTATCGCCGGTCGCTCAGAAGCCATAACAACGACTTCCTCATCTTCGTAATAATAGGCAGGTCTTATCGACATAGGATCTCGAAGGATGAAAGCATCTCCGTGCCCCATCATACCGGCCATCACATACCCACCATCAAACTTTCGCGATGCACGTTGCAAAACTCTCCTTACATCTAATTTGTCTCCAATCAAATTGGTGATACCTTCATTAGGATTACCCTCTGCCTTAAACCAATTGAAGAGTTTCTGGACTTCATCATCTAGAAAGTGCCCGATCTTTTCCATAACTGTCACCGTATCAGATTGCTCCTTAGGGTGCTGACCGAAGCTGATTAGCTCATCAAAAAGCTCATTGACATTGGTGAGATTGAAATTACCCGCCAAAACGAGGTTTCTTGTTATCCAGTTATTTAATCGAAGAAATGGGTGTACGGACTCTATCGAGTTGGAGCCATGCGTGCCGTAGCGCAGATGTCCGAGCAGGACCTCTCCACTATATGGCAAATTTTCCTTGAGCCAAGTACCATCCGTCAATTGCTCTTCTGGGAGATCATTATAATACTTGTAGACTTCACCAAAGATATCTTCTAGGTAGGTAGAACTGTTGCTCCTCTTCCGAGAGATATACCTTGTCCCTGGCTCAGGATTGAGTTTTATAGTAGCTATACCTGCACCATCCTGACCTCTATTTCTCTGCTTTTGTAGCAAGAGCTGCATCTTTTGGACACCATATAGAGCAGTACCATACTTATCAATATAATATTGGAGAGGTTTTTTCAATCTTATGAATGCTAGACCGCACTCATGCTTGATGATATCACTCATATAAACTCAGCTGATAGTTTTCAGGTTTATTACAGACACTATACTAACAAATGTAGTCCTTAATGTTTCAGTATACCAAAAGAATAGGGTCAAATGAACTTAAAAGTCATACATTAGAAAAAAGGCATTACTGCAAACCATCAAAAACGACAAATAATGTTCTCCTCAGGATTCGGTAAAACACCAAAACATCGAAAGTTTGATTATACCCCTAGATTTTGGGACCCAGAGAAAGAAGCTCTAGAAAAGACAATCAACCAATACAAAGGGGACCTATCTGAAGAGGAAAAAGTCAAACAGCGCATCAGTGCTGGTCTACGCAATCGCTATGCCGGTGACGAGCAATACCGCCAAAAACACGTCCGTAAGTCCAACAAACGTATCTTCTATATCACCGCCATACTTGTTATGATGACCTATATGATCATCAGGTCCGAGAGGATATTGAGGATGGTAGAGACGTTTACGCAATAGAGTATTATTAGATAATAGATATTGAGATAAGAGATACTGTTTTAGATAATAGATATCAAGATAAGAGATAAGAGATTGCTGTTTTAGATAATAGATACTTAGATCAGAGATAATAGATTGCTGTACACCCCCCGACCCCTGAAGGGGAGATATCAGCGCGCTAGGCGCTAAAGACTCTGAGTACTCAATTGCACAAAACCCCCATCCCCTGAAGGGGAGGTCAGCCCGCTAGCTACATTTATGAATCTGAGAGCACATTTATAGGTCAATCATCTACCCACCCTGATCTGATGGTCAGGTTCTCTCCCTTCAAAGCAAGGTTTACTTGCTTTGATCACGCTTGCAGCGTGCCCAGTCGAGAATCCTATAAATCCTAAAATCTTAAAAATCCTAATTCTGACAGAAATGAGTTCAGGTTCACTCCTTTCAAAGTAAGATTTACTTGCTTTGATCCTACTCTCAACTCGACCTGTTGTGAATCAACAAGTGTTGAAAACTTGGGGTATTTGTCCCTTGGAATATCAGTTATTTAGAGGTCTCAAAACAGATAGGATACGACATCTATATGGGTGATATAATAAAACTACTTCCTGAGTCCATAGCCAATCAGATTGCGGCTGGAGAGGTCATACAGAGACCAGCCTCCGTCGTCAAAGAACTGATGGAAAACTCTATTGACGCCGGTAGCACCAACATCACTTTGGTTGTCAAAAACTCGGGTAAGACTCTGATCCAAGTTATTGATAATGGAAAGGGTATGTCTGACACAGATGCACGTATGAGCTTTGAGCGCCATGCGACTTCCAAAATCAGACAAACTGAAGATCTATTCAATATCAATACTATGGGATTTCGGGGCGAAGCACTCGCCTCTATCGCTTCTATCGCAGAGGTAGAAATGAAGACGCGTCAGCATACAGATGAAGTCGCCACCAAGCTGACCATTAAGTCATCCCAAGTAGAAGAGCAAACTTACTGTCAAGCTGAACCCGGTACGACTATAAGTGTCAAGAATCTCTTTTTCAATGTGCCTGCCAGAAAGAAGTTTCTTAAGTCCGACTCAGTTGAGCTCAAGTATCTCCTTGGAGAATTTAAAAAAATAGCACTTGCCCAGCCTGAGATTAGCTTTACAGTTATCCATAACGATAACGAGATATACAACCTGCCCGCAGGCAAACTCAAGAAGCGATTGCTCAATGTATTCCGGAGGACTTACGAAGAGAAACTAGTCAGGATAAATGAAGCCACAGAAGTCGTCAAGATTACCGGCTTTATAGGAGATCCCGAAATCGCCAAAAGAAGCAAAGATGAGCAGTACCTGTTTGTCAATCAGCGCTACATCAAAAGCAACTATCTCGGCCACGCCATCAAGTCCGCTTATCAGAATCTGCTCGAAGAAGGGCAGTACCCTTTCTACTTGCTCTACCTAGAAGTAGACCCGGCTTCTATTGATATCAACGTACACCCTACGAAGCAAGAAATAAAATTTGATGACGAGAGATTGATTTACAACTATCTCAAGGTCGCCATCAAGCACGGCCTAGGACGATACAGCCTATCGCCACAACTGGATTTCGAAAATGAGGAAAGTGCCTTTAGGGCACAGCCAACTCAGCGCAACTCTTCGGATACACCTCAGTTTGCATCTCGCGTAAGATCTGCACCTGTTATGCGCAACTGGCAGTCTCTGTATAATGGCCTCGAAACAATAGACCTCCAAGACAATACACATACAGATCAACCTGATGAGGAGCCATTGATTATACCAAGTGCAGCCACTGGTGACTTACTAGGAGATCAGATAGAAACTGATGATAAAGTGCCTACACAATTGCACAGCAGTTACATCTTAGTGCAGATAAAATCAGGCGTCATCATTGTCGATCAACATCAAGCCCACACACGTGTGCTGTATGAAAAATACCTGCACAATCTCAACAAGCAACCTGCTCTAGTACAAAAGCAGCTCTTCCCTATTACTTTCTCCCTCGGTAAAGACAAAACAAATTTGATACATGACCTTATGCCAGAGTTGCAAGCCTTAGGCTTCGAGATTCAAGAATTTGGTGGCGATAATTTTATAGTCCACGGCATCCCAGCGGGTCTAAAAGAAAACAATATCCCACGTATCTTGGAAATGTTGATAGAGCAATATGCTAACAACCTTCAGCTAGACCTCTCTAAAAATGAAAACCTAGCCAGAGCTATGGCCCAATCCGCTGCTATTCCTGCAGTCAAAAACCTCGAAACTGAAGAGATGGCAAGTCTAATTGATGAGCTCTTTGCCTGCGAATATCCTTATATGGGACCAACAGGGAAAAAATGTTTCGTCACTTTTGAACTAAAAGACTTGAATAAGCTATTTAATTAGGTGGACCCTCTTTACAACTAACCTATAACACCAACAAAGGATGTTAAAACTCACGGATGTCGTAAAACATTTGGCCATACTTAATGTATTGATGCTCGTATTGGTCAGTACGCCGATAGCTGAATTTCTACCTGATCTCGGTCTCTATTTTTTTAAAGATTCTAGATTCCAGCCGTATCAAATTGTGACGCATATGTTTATGCATGCCGATGCACATCACTTGATTATGAATATGATAGGGCTCATCTTTTTTGGTCCGACTATAGAGCGATTTGTGGGCTCTAAGAACTTTTTTATTCTTTATTTTTCTTGCGGACTTGGGGCAGTAGCATTGAGATCGCTGATGCAATTTATGGAAGTCGCTTCCCCAGGCTATGCAGTAGGTGCATCTGGAGCTGTGATGGGTGTCTTAGCCACTTTTGCTGCCTTATTTCCTAAAGAAAAAATTTATCTGCTTTTCTTCCCATTTCCAATAAAAGCCCTCTATTTGATTCTAGCCTATGTAGGATTCGAATTGTTTTTAGGATTTTCAAACTTCAATACAGGCGTTGCCCACTTTGCACACTTAGGAGGCATTGTAGTAGGCTTTGCGATGGCTTGGTTCTGGTTTAAAAAGTATAATTTCAGACGATGAAAGGTATCTACGTTGTTCTATTGGTTCTTGTCTGTTGTAGCCTGAGCGCTCAGTACAATCATCTGTCTATTACCCCAGAGTTAGATGGAGATGAGCTCAGATTTTCACTGATAGATAATTATCAACCTCAGACAGTCTTAGGACTGAGGGAGGCACGAGATACCCTTTATGCTAAGGTCCACTTGCATCAAGACTCTGTCCGCTGTGTCTACACCACCCACGCCAAATTTTTGACACCAGGCGCCGATCCATCCACAGATTTATTTGGGGCAGGAGGATCTACAGATCTTAATCTAGAGCATGGCTTCCCTCAGGCCAAGGGGGCAGACTTTGGACCACCCAATAGTGATATGCATCATCTTTTCCCTTCGCGAGTACTTGTCAATACAGCTAGAGGTAACGACCCGATGGTAGAGCTTCCTGACAATGAAGTCGTCAGATGGTTTTATAAAGATCAAACTAGAACCTCCACACCTTCAGGTAATCTCGATCTCTGGTCAGAAGATGCAGATGTCGAGTTTGAGCCGAGGGATGCCTTCAAGGGAAATATCGCCAGAGCTTATTTTTATTTCTACACTATGTATCAGTCACAAGCAGACGCTGCGGACCCTGACTACTTCGAGTTGCAAAGAGAGACCTTATGTGAGTGGCACAATCTCGACCCAGTAGATTCTCTTGAATGGGTAAGGACTTTTAAGATTGCAGAGTTCCAAGATGATAAGCCCAATCCATTTGTGCTAGATTGCCGACTAGCCAGATTATACTGCGGTGATATAGGAGCAGCTTGCAGAACAGTCAGTACTGAAGATGCATCATCTTACAGCTCACATCTGTTTCCCAATCCTGCTCAGCCTGGTCAGCGATTGACTATAGAACTAGAGGAGACTGTCTTAGCCCTAGATTATATTGATATGTATGGCCAGAAGGTTTCTGCTCAGAGAACTGCTTATGGCTGGTATGCGCCTAGGCATATAGGGACCTACACGATACTGATCCAAACCTCCAAAGGAACCATCGCACAAAAACTGGTAGTCCTCTAGAATAAAAAAACGTCTGAAACAAAACTGCTCCAGACGTTTACCTTATCTCTTTATGGCTTGTCGTTAGCCTTCGAACTCTATTTTAAGTGTAGGCGTCTTACACTTGGATTGGCAAGCAAGCACGTAGCCGTCTTCTATCTCTTCATCATCTAGTGCAAAGCAAGCTTCCATATCTACAGCACCTTCTTTGACCTTGGCAATACACGTAGAGCAGGCGCCACTAGTACATGAGTAAGGTGGGTCTTTTCCTAGATCGATAACAGCATCTAGGACTGTCTTGTCTGCAGGAATCGTCAACTTAAACGTTTCTCCATTCAGCGTGACTTCAGCTTGGCAGTCTCCTCCTCCAGTACTCGCTGCTGATGTTGCTTTGTCACTAGCCGCTGTAAAGTATTCTTTCTTAATATCTCCTGGCTCAACATCTCTTCCCAACAAGGCCATTTCCACTGTAGAAATCAATCCCGCAGGACCGCAGAGATAATAAGTGTTGTCACCACTCTTAGATGGATGATCATCTAAAAAATCTCCGAGGATACGGCCAGTGATACGGCCCTTAAGTCCTCGCCAAGTTGGAGAAGCTTTACGGCCAAGCAATCCTGATAGACCTTTCGCTTTTTGTTGATTAGGCTGCGACAGTATGTGCTCTAGGATAAACTGATCTCTATGCTGTTCCGTAAGTGTATCTAATTGTTGTTTGAATATGATACTGTCTTCATTCCTATTGGCGTACAGCAAGTAACAAGTACTGAGAGGCTCTTGCTCTAGTAATGTACCAATCATAGACATCACGGGTGTAATCCCGGAACCTGCAGCAATGAAGTAGTGATCTCTAACGGCCTGTACTTGAGGGTTGACCACAAACTTACCCTCTGGATGCATCACTTTTATCTCATCACCTTCCTTGATGTTGTCGATAATATGGTTAGATATTTTGCCGCCAGCGACTCGCTTGACAGCAAAGCCAAAGGTCCCCTCATCAGCACGCGTACATATAGAATAAGCTCTCCTATGTTCCTGACCACCTATATCAAAACTTAAAGTCAGATATTGACCTGGCTTAAACTTATAACTGCCATCCTCTAGTTGTTCAAATAGTATAGATACCGCTTGATCGGTCTCTTGTATTCTCTGTTTTACTCTTAGTGTATTGAATCCCATTAGCGCTCTTCTGCTCGTAAAAGTAGTTTTTTATACAAATTTTGACTCCTATACCTAACACTATCTCAATGTGCTTGTTTCAGATAGGGTCATAAAAAAAGGCTACCGATCTGGGCAGCCTTTCGCTATGTTATTCTTAGACTCTTACTTGCCTGCTAATTCAGCAATCTTGTCTTCTAGTTCTATTTCATCTCCTGGGTTATATCCAGAGTGTGTGTAGACGATGTTACCTTCTTGGTCTATAAGAAATGTCTGCGGTACTGTCTGGAAATTAAGGGCTTTTTGAAGCTCTCTCTTAGAGTCAGAAAGTACTGTGTATTCCCAACCTTTGGTCTCTACGAGTGCTGGCACCTTGGCCATAGATCTCGCATCATCAATTGTCACTGCAAGTAACTCCATATCGTAGTCATCTTGCCAGTCAGCATACATATCGCCAATAGCATCTAGCTCTCTCTTACACGGGCTGCACCAAGTTGCCCAAAAGGCCATAACAGTAATCTTACCTTTACCAGTATAATCTTGAATATTAACAGTTTTACCTCCTAGAGTCTTTACATCTACAGACGGTACTGAAGATGTCGGACCAGGTGTAAAAGCAGAAAAAACGAGGAAAGTCAGCGTCAGTGCTAGTGTAGTTAGATATTTCATTATTCTTCTTTAGTGTTAATTAGTCGTTTTGTAGCGTCAAGCTATTACTATAAACGGACTGAAAGATGTCCAAGTTAACGCGTTAACTATAGTTTAACTGTCATTTGCTACAAATATTTCAAGTGCTATTGTAACCGCCCAATACATTATGTAGCGTATTTTAGGATTTACAACAACTAATTATGAGAATCCTTACAACACTCTTTCTATCTATATACCTATTGACTGCACTATCAGGACAACAAGCTCTGGTAATGACAGAGATCATGTACAACTCACCTGGTGAGGATTTAGAATTTCTTGAGTTCTACAACGTATCCGATATTCCACTCAGTTTGGATGGATATAGTATTACAGAAGGAGTGCTCTATACCTTTCCAGATACGATGCTTGCTCCGCAAACAGCCTTTGTCGTATCGAGTGATTCTTGCAAGTTTAATGTAGTCTATAGATCCTTCTTGTCGAGTCCTGTAGGCGAATGGACAGGTACACTCAATAATGGAGGCGAAAGGATAGTTGTTACCGATGCCGATCAGAATACTATAATCGATGTCACATATAATGATGTCTCACCCTGGCCTAATCTTCCTGACGGATTTGGACCATCTATCTTCTTATGTGACCCGTTATCAGATATGACGCAAGCCGATAACTGGAAAACCAATACCAATCTGTCAAACGAAATTCTCCAAGAGGGTGCGAGGATATTTGCTGATCCGAATGTGATAGGTGATGGAGATTGCCTACAGTCGACAGACTTCTGGCTGTCCAACAATAATATCAACCATTACTTCGAGAGCACTGATACAATAGAAATTCCTGTCTACAGGGAATCATTAAGCACGCAAACTGATACAGTCATCGCTGCTCTATCGAGTGTGTTGCTCGACGAGGGTCTAGATTATGAAGTGCTTTCAGATACATTGACCTTTGCCCCAGGCCAAAGCAGTCCAGAATTCTTTGTTATTAGACTATTGGATGATGCTGAGGCAGAAGGCTTTGAGGTAGAATTCCTGAATATCTATTCTACTGAAGGTGCACCACTCAACTTATTCACCCTAACAGCTGTTGTCGTCATCGACAACGACGGTCCTCCGACCAACAAACTAGAGCTACGTGGTGTACTAGAAAATTCTGAATTCAAAGCGCTAGAGCTTTTTGTGAAGTCTGATCTTGAGATAGGTGAACTAAGTAATTTTTCTCTTGGTGCAGCCAATAATGGCAATGGCAGCGATGGCACAGAACATCACTTAAGGTTTGATTTTGTGCCAGCAGGTGAATGTTTTTTTATAGCCAATGATACCGTCCGGTTAAAGAAGTTTATGGGCTTCGAGAGTGGAGAAGTTAGCCTACTCGAAGTTGACAATTTCAATTTTAATGGTAACGATGCTATAGAGTTATTTGAGAAAAATCAACTGATAGATGTCTTTGGTTTTCAGAATGAAGATGGCGAGGGCACCCTATGGGAATACACAGATGGCTGGGCTAAGAAAATTATTGCTGGCAACAGCACAACTTTTGATACAGACAACTGGACCTACGGCGGTGTAGCCTCAATAGACGCGGAACAAAACGAAGTAGCAACCAATCCTTATCCACTAGAATGCCTACCGACTTCAGTTAAGGAACTCGCAAGTGCTATAGAGATATCTGTATTTCCAAATCCGACTAGTGGGCAGGTGACTATAGAGGCTGAGGACATTATAGAAGAGATCAGAATTACAGATATAGTAGGTCGTGTCATAATAGAAGACAAGCAAATTCAAACAGGATCACATAGAGTTGACTTATCAGCTGCTCAAGCGGGAGTATACTTCATTCATTGTGTGAGTGCTAGAGGGGAAGCTAGTTTGAGATTGATTGTAGAGTAATAGAAGAAACGGAACTTAAATACTCAAAGCAACAACTATACACATCACACCATTCTTTTCATTGATGATCAATTGGCCCTAAGCCACCGAGATTATTAATTAGAAAACTGTAACTGAGTTCTTGCCAAGACCAATCAAGGGCTTGCATTAGTAGAATACAGGACAAATGGGTAGACATGCTTACAGAAAACGTTATATCTGACAAAGGCTATCGCCCTCTAGTCCATATAAGTTAAGTGAATATGCGCCAATCTGTAAAGCTCTAATTATCAACAAAATCAAGTCTATATCGTCTTTTAATGTCAATACTTTGATTCTAAATGACTATTTTATATATTTGTAACGTCAAATAATTGAATTTATGGCGATAAAGTTTTCGGAAAGACAGGTAATTGATAGAATAAACTTTGAAAATCCTTGGTGGGAAACTGACGAGATAGACTCTTATTACCACAATATGAAAAAGAGAGAGTATTTCAATCTTTTGTTTCCTCTAGTTAAAGAAAGAGGGATAAAAAGAGCCTTGATACTGATGGGGCCAAGAAGGGTTGGTAAAACTGTCCTTTTGTATCAATCAATCCAAGAATTGATCAATGAAAACCTAAACCCCAAAGATATCTGTTACTTTTCTATAGAGACACCTCTGTTTAACGGTATGTCCTTAGAAGAATTGGTCAATTTATACATAAAGAAAAATGGCAAGACCACAAAGGACAAAATATATTTCTTCTTCGATGAAATACAATACTTAAAAGATTGGGAAGTCCACCTAAAGTCTTTAGTCGACTCTTATCATAATTTTAAGTTTATTGTTTCGGGTTCAGCAGCTGCAGCCCTAAAATTAAAAAGTCAAGAATCAGGCGCAGGCCGGTTTACAGAATTTATACTACCGCCTCTAACGTTTCATGAATTCCTAAAACTTACGGACAACGAAACATTAATACATCCTTTGCAAGTAATTGAAGAAAATCATAACGAACTTAATTCCGATACACTTTATGCAACCAACGACATCGACAGACTAAATCAAAAATTTATTGAGTACATCAACTACGGAGGCTATCCTGAATTGTCTCTATCAGAAGTAATGAAATCTGATCCCGGAAGATACATTAGGAATGATATAATTGATAAAGTCCTGTTACGAGACCTGCCAAGTTTGTACGGGATTAATGATATACAAGAATTGAACTCTCTTTTTACTTATCTAGCATATCATAGTGGTAGTGAAATGTCACTTGATGAAATCTCACAAAACTCAGGAGTTGCTAAAAACACCATAAAAAAATACATTACCTATTTAGAGGCAGCATTCTTGATAAAAGTTATACACAGAATAGATCAAAACGCCAAGAAATTTAAGAGAGCAAATTTTTACAAAATATACTTAACTAATTCAGCATTAAGAAGTGCCCTGTTTTCTCCAATCTCTGCGGCTGATCCAATGATAGGAAATTTAGTAGAGACTGCAATATTTTCTCAGTGGCAACACAGTCAAAATTTACAACTCTATTACGCTAGATGGAAATCAGGTGAAATTGATATTGTTTCACTTCGAAGTGATCAAAAACCATCTTGGTGTATTGAATTGAAATGGAGTAATCGCTTTGTTGCTAAATCACATGAATTGAGAAATTTAAAAAATTTCTGCACCAAACATAAGCTCTCGAAAACACGCGTCACAACAGTCGATATTACAGATTTAATAATTCTAGATGGAATAGAAGTCCATTTTGAACCAGCAAGCTTGTACTGTTATACAGTTGGAAAAAACTTAGTTACGAATAAACAGAAAAACTAGAATAGAACATCCTACACCCAACCTAATGTGCCTCCAACCAATTCTCTCCTGTTCCTGGCTCTACAATTATCGGCACAGAAAGAGACGGTAAGGCATCCCGCATTTTTTCTACGATCAGTGCTGTCATATCCTCTAGCTCTGGCTTGTAGATGTCGAAGACCAATTCATCGTGTACCTGCATAATCATCTTCGATCTAGTAGCTCGGCTCTTCATCTCTTTATGGATCTCTATCATCGCTAGCTTAATCATATCGGCTGCAGATCCTTGGATAGGCGTATTGATGGCCATGCGTTCTGCATTGCTCCTTGCGAGACCGTTCCGCGAGTTAATATCTCTAAGAATTCTTTTTCTACCTACCAAGGTTTTGACGTAGCCGTTCTCTCTCGCAAAATTAACCGTCTCATCCATATAAGTCTTGAGACCTTTGAATTGGGCAAAATAAGTTTCTATCAACTCCTTGGCTTCACCACGCTTGATGCCCAACTGCTTAGATAAGTTGGTTGCTCCTGCACCGTAGATTATCGAGAAATTAACTGTCTTGGCATTTCTTCTTTGCTCCGCCGTCACTTCCTCAAAAGGTACATCATAGACTTTTGCTGCAGTGGCCTTATGAAAATCCAGACCCTTATTAAAAGCATCTAACATAAACTCATCCTTAGAAATGTCAGCGATCAACCGCAATTCTATCTGAGAATAATCCGCCGCCAATAAGATGTGGTCTTTATCTCTCGGGATAAAGGCTTTGCGGATTTCCCTACCCGCTTCATCCTTAATCGGAATATTCTGAAGGTTGGGATTCTCTGAGCTGAGCCTGCCTGTAGCTGCTCGAGCTTGGTTGAAGTTACTGTGTACCCTACCTGTTTTCTCATTGATCATATGCGGGAGAGCATCTACATAGGTAGACTTGAGTTTAGAATATTTTCTATACTGCAGTATCTTCTGGATAATCTCATTATCAGGAGCCAACTCATTGAGTTTCTCTACATCCGTTGAATACTGGCCACCCGCAGTTTTTCTCCAACGATACTTTATTTTTAGTTTATCAAACAGGACTTGGCCCACTTGCTTGGGAGAGGCAATATTAAAATCAACCCCTGCCATTTTATGGATTTCCTTTTGCTCCTCTGCAATTTTCTTACCGAGCACTTTAGAGTACTTGTTCAGAAAATCACCATCTATCCGCACGCCTTCATATTCAATATCACAAAGTACTCTAATGAGCGGTTCCTCCACCTTAAAGTAGAGATCTGTTAGCTCTTCTTTTTTGAGTTCTTTTTCGAGTTTTGTCTTTACTTGCAGCGTAATGTCCGCATCCTCTGCAGCATAATCGACGACCTTCTCGACAGGTACCTCACGCATAGAGCGCTGGCCTTTGCCCTTGCCGATAAGATCTGAGATAGGAATCATCTTATAATCCAACATCGCTACAGCTTGGAAATCTAAGCCGTGTCTGAGATCAGGCTCTAGCAAATAATGTGCAATCATCGTATCGAAAAAGGCACCCTGCACTTTTATATCATACCACTTCAATATCAAGAGATCGTACTTTATGTTCTGCCCTATCTTAGGAATTCCAGCATCTTCTAGTACGGCCTTAAAAGGTTGCAAACGTTCTATTACCGCCTCCCGCTCTTCTGGAACAGGGATATAATAAGCCTCTCCACTTTTGAGAGAAAACGATAGCCCGACAAGCTCTGCTTTATTGGCATCGATACCTGTCGTCTCAGTGTCAAAGGAAAACCCCTTGGACTTGGTCAGCTTAGCGACGAGTGCTGCGATATCCTTCTCCGTATCGACGAGGACATATTTATGCTTGGTATTCTTGATGGTATTATTGGCAACAGAATAGTTTTCTGCTGCGGCCTTGGATGAGGCAGATTGTGGTGGAGCCGCCTTACCGAAGAGTGTTCCTTGTACGGGCACATCATTACCTAGGATGGTATTGGCTAACGAGCGGAATTCCAAATCTTGGAAGATCTCTGACAACTTAGTCTTATCAGGATGCTCTAACACATAAGCCTTAGCGTCAAACTGTATTGGTACATCCAACTTGATAGTGGCCAGCCACTTAGAGAGGCGGCCTTGCTCAGCAAATTCGATGACTTTTTCTTTTTGTTTGCCTTTCAGCTCTTCGGCATTTTCTAATATCCCTTCGACAGATTTGTAGAGCTTGAGCAACTTGACAGCTGTCTTGGCCCCTATCCCCGGTATCCCTGGAATATTATCGACGCTATCTCCTTGTAGGCCGAGGACATCTATGACCTGGAGTACATTTTCGATATCCCACTTAGCGAGGACTTCTGGTACACCGAGGATGTCTATGCCATTACCCATACGGGCAGGCTTGTACATAAATATTTTTTCTGAGACGAGCTGTGCATAATCCTTATCTGGTGTCACCATATAGACGGTGAAGTCTTCTTTTTCGGCCTGCTTGGCGATAGTCCCTATCGTATCATCGGCCTCATAGCCTTCCACTTGAATGATCGGAATATTGAAAGCCTCCACGATCTTGCGGATATAAGGGAAAGCCACTGTAATATCTTCTGGAGTAGCATCCCGATTGGCTTTGTAGGGCTCATACTTATCGTGCCGAAAGGTATTGCCAGGTGGGTCAAAGGCCACCGCTATGTGGGTAGGCTTTTGCTTCTGCAAAATATCCCATAAAGACCTAACGAATCCTGTTATCGCAGAGGTATTGATACCCTTAGAATTGATAAGGGGTCGATTGATAAAGGCGTAGTGGGCTCTATACACAAGGGCATGGCCATCTAGAAGAAATAGTTTCTTTTCCATTTTGAGCTCAGATTGGGGTCGAAGATAAATTAAAAAAGCCCACCTCCGAAGAAGTAGGCTCTATGAAATATCTTATTAAAGGCGATTACTTAATATTATAAGATAAGCCTAGCTTAGAATAGCTCTGCAAATCTCCTGACTCAAACTCTGCTCTTCTAAGTCCCCAACCTACGCCGACGCCGATGCCTTTCCATAACTCAAAGGAGAGATTGTTCAGCCAAGTTATATTAGTCACTGAAGGTGTTACTTCCGTAGGTGTGCCACCACTATCTACGATAACAGGATCCAAGGAAGTGTAGGGGAAATATGCCGAAAGGGTCGTCGTCCAGTTGACATCCTTCCCTGCAACAACAAAATCCATAAAGTAATCTGCTCTTACCTTAGCACCTAGAGTACCCGAAGTCGAAAAAGCTGAGCCATCAGCAGGAAACGCAATATTATAATTCAGGGGATGCACTAAGACTGTAAGATTCTTAATAGGCAACCACGTCACCCCTACCCCAATATCAAAGGTACCTGGCTTCAAGAAATTTCCTAAGGATGTATTAAGCTCTGCTTGCCCTGATGCGGCCAACTTCTCTGTAAACTTGTATCCTGCTAGAGAGGAGATGTTAAGGATATCGACTGTTCCATTCTGAAACAAGCCATCTTCAGGGTTTTCAAGATCTGTTGGACTAAGGTCTACATCGTTCCAAGCCTTGACCAAACTGGCTTTATTATGCCAAAAGGTCTTCTCTTTATCATTCAGCAAATAACCGGTTATATCAATGCCTAAGCTGCTCGCACGTGAGTCCGGTGCAGGATTTGCGATCCAGTTATTAGATCTGTTCCAATCTAGGCCTAAAATTCCTGACACTCCTTTTCTCCATCCTGATAACTTATCGAGTTCTACTTGAATGACGTCGAGTTCACCTTGAGCCGCTTTTATCTGCTCTTCTAGGTCTTCTATAAAGCCTGCCTTTTCGGCTTTCATACTGGTAAGTTCTTCTAGAGACTGGGCACTTACTTGAAAGCAAAGGCCGGAGCACAGTAGGATATAGAGTAAATGTTTCATAATTGTAAGATTTTGTATTGACTTTGAATATAAGACTGCACAAAACTAATAAAGCCTAAATGAAAAAAGCCACCTTGACAGTGTCAAGGTGGCTCGTTATATCTATTTATACTTCTCTTAGAGAGTATAAGCTAATCCTAAATTATAGAAAACCTGAAGTGGATTGTCAGCATTTCCAATATTAAAAAGACCGCCTTCTTGCGATGCGTATCTTGCATTGTTTGCTAATTGCTTATCAGATCTCAATCCGATATTAAGCCCAACACCAAGACCACCTAAGATCTTAGTAGAAAATCCATTAATCCAAGTCCAGTTAAACAAATCTCCACCACTGTAAGTCAATGGTAGTTCAGGAATCGTAGTAGTTACTCCATCTGTAGTAAAAGCATATCCTGGCAAAGTAACATCGCTACCTCCGTAAGGAACAAATGCACTTAAGTTAGATGTCCATGCAACATTAGGAAGAATGTTAGCTGCATATGTAGCACCTATTTTTGCACCTGCCGCAGAAGCAAAATCACCTGATGGCCAGTTAAACTCATATCCTAATGGGTGAATAAGTACAACCAAATTATTGATTGGCAACCAAGTGACACCTGCAGAAAGCGTTAGCTTTCCTGGATCATTAAAGTTTAATAAAGTAGAGAGATACTTACCTTCTGCAGAGATTGCGAACTTAGGAGATAATTTCTTTCCATAAAGAGAAGAAATATCCAAAGCATCAACAATGGCCTCAGTTTCATCACTATTTCTTGTATCTAGTTGAGTTACAATTCTCTTTAGATTAAGTGTACCTAAATTTCTCCAGAAAAACCCTTCTCTATCTAGATTAGCGAAAGCAGATGCTCCCAGACCTAAGCCATTTGAACTAGAAAATGGATTATCGATTGCATACCAGTTATCATTAGAGTTCAAGTCAAAACCTAAAATACCTACCCCACCAAACTTCCAACCTGGAAACTCGTTGATTTTAGTTTGAAGGTCAGCAGCTTCAGCTAAAAGTGCATCAGCAGCAGCTTTTTTTTCAGATTGCATTGCCTTTAATGATTCCAATGTCATTTCTTGAGCTTGTGCGAATCCAGCACACAGCAACATAATTGTTATTAGTTGTAATAGTCTCATTATAAAAAATTTGATAGTTTAAATAAGTTTTAGTTATGTATTTCAATCTTAGAATTACTTACGTGGTTGAGCGGAAATATGACTTTATTTCCGTTATCTGCAATAAGAATCATAGAGGACTTATCCATCTCTACGACCTTACCGG
>CALBWK010000037.1 GCA_937969415.1 uncultured Saprospiraceae bacterium
TTCAGACAATTTAATTTTTATCATTCTACTTGCGTCTTTTACCTCAAAATGAATATGACCCATAATATCGGTAACATATAGTTTAGAAGCCGACAATTCTCCTTTGAGATCAACAATAATGTCGCCATTACTAGGGTTAGGTTTTATTAAAATTCTATCATCATTATCTTTTCTTGATCTTGGTTGAATACTTCTCGGCGAGGCTAGACAGATGAAAACACTAAGCGATTCGGCTCAGCTCAGCACTCTTAAGTATCCTACGTAATCTATTGACTTCAGCATCCATAAAAAAGCCCCACAATAAGTGAGGCTCTTTCATATAAGTTATTTGATAGTTTTTTACTGCTGTCCCAAAAATGGATAACGATAATCCGTAGGCGCTACAAAAGTTTCTTTGATTGTTCTAGGTGATATCCATCTGTACAAGTTCAGAACTGAACCGGCTTTGTCATTAGTTCCTGAGCCTCTTGCCCCACCAAAAGGCTGCTGCCCCACGACTGCACCAGTTGGCTTATCATTGATATAGAAATTCCCTGCAGCATACTTGAGTGCTTCACTGAGTTTGACGATGTCTTCTCTGCCTTTGGCAAAGATAGAACCTGTTAAGGCGTAAGGTGACGTGCTGTCGATTATCGGTAACAACTTTTCCATATCTGCATCCTCGTAAACATAAATCGTCAGCACTGGCCCAAATATCTCCTCACACATCGTTACAAAATCAGGTTTGTTAGCCAAGATGATTGTCGGCTCTACAAAGTAGCCCTTAGTCTTAGAACATTTGCCGCCCGCTATAATTTTGGCGTCTTTCGATTTTTTGACCTTGGTGATATACCCCTTTATGTTGTCAAAGGATTTTTCGTCGATGACAGCATTGATAAAGTTTCTAAAATCTTCTACAGGGCCCATCTTCATCGTCTTAAGATCGGCGAGTACACCTTTCTTGACTTTTGCCCAAAGGGATTTTGGTATGTAGGCTCTAGAGGCCGCAGAGCACTTTTGTCCTTGATACTCAAAGGCTCCACGACTTAGTGCTGTAATCAACTGATCAACATTGGCTGTCGGATGTGCAAAGACAAAATCCTTTCCTCCTGTCTCCCCTACTATACGTGGGTAACTTCTGTAATTAGAAATATTATTCCCTATGGTCTGCCATAGTTTTTGGAAAACACCAGTACTTCCTGTAAAGTGAAGCCCAGCAAATTCTGGATGATTGAAGATGACATCTCCTGCTTTAGGTCCATCGACAAAAACGAGATTGATAACACCTGCAGGGAGTCCTGCTTCTCTGAATATTTCCATTACAAGATGTGCAGAGTAAATCTGCGTATCAGCACATTTCCATACAACCGTATTCCCTAGTAGTGCAGGCGTTGCTGGAAGATTACCTGCTATAGCTGTAAAGTTGAATGGCGTGATGGCAAAGACAAAGCCTTCTAGAGGCCTGTACTCGAGTCTATTCCAGATACCTGGACTTGACTGTGGTTGTTGACTGTAGATCTCCGTCATATACTTGACGTTGAATCTTAGAAAATCAACCAACTCACAGACGCAATCAATTTCTGCTTGCCAGATATTTTTGGACTGTGCGAGCATAGTCGCGGCAGCCATTCTTGCTCGGTAAGGACCTGCTATTAGATCTGCAGCTTTAAGAAAGATGGCAGCTCTATCTTGCCACGGCATAGCCTCCCAGCCTGCTTTAGCATCGAGTGCTGCTTTGACTGCTGACTTGACGTGAGACTTGGCACCTTGATTATAGGTGCCTAGCTTGTGCTTGATATCATGCGGTGGTGAAAGTGGAAACTTCTTTTTGGTGAAGACATCTTCTCCATTGATGACCATAGGTATATCAATTTTTTTGGACCTCATTGATTTGAGGGCGGCTTTGACTGCTTTCTTTTCAGGACTATTAGGTCCGTAGTGCAGTGTTGGTTCGTTCTTTACTTCTGGTACATTGTAGAATGCATTTGACATACTGGTCTATTTCGTTTTTAGTAATTCTGTTTAATGTCTTTATAAATCTGATCAGGTACAAAGGCGGAGACATCTCCTTTTCCTTTGATGATCTCTCTGACGATGGTACTGCTGATATGGCTCATACCGGGTTGTGCAATAAAGAAGATTGTCTCTAAGCCTGTTCCCACAATATTATTGAGTTGAGAAATCGTCTTTTCGTAATCGAAATCTGAGGCATTTCTTAGGCCTCGGATCAGATAACCTGCATCTTGTTCTTTAGCAAAGTTGACCGTCAGACCCTCATAAGTTGCAACTTCGGTATTGTCATAAGTTGCCGCAATATCTTCAAGCCAAGCTTTACGCTGCTCTAGACTGAAGAGGTATTTTTTTTGACTATTCTGTCCTATTGCTAAGATGACTTTGTCGAATAAGGGTAATGATCTCTCTATAAGGTCGACGTGGCCTACCGTAATGGGATCAAAAGAACCAGGAAAGATGCCTATTTTCATCGCCGTTTCATATCAATAAAAAGCTAATATATGCACAATTTTAAGGGTATTATCCATAAGTTGGGTTTATTATGAACATCCACAAATCCATTCTCGCTTGTACTTTTAAGCTTCTGGTTTTAGGGGCACTAATAAGTCTTACGTCTGCGTGCAAAGAAGATTCTGGGCCTATTGCGGACTATGCAAATCCTATAGAGGCGGCATACTTTGAGGACTACGACTCCCCTGCTTACAAATGGGGTTACATCAATACAAAAGGTGAGAAGGTCCTCAAAGCCAAATGGGATGCACTCAAGGAAATGCAACCCACACTGACTGCTGCTAATTATGAAGGTCGATGGGGTTATATCGACATCGAGGGAACCACTAAAATAGATTATACCTATAAGCAGGCTACCCGATTTGAGGATCAGCGGGCCTTTGTCCAGGACTTTAATAATCGATGGTTGCTAATAGATGAGCAAGGAACAGTGATTGATTCGACGGATTTCAGTCAAGTACATACCTATGATAAGGGTCTATGTGTGGTAGGAAGGTTGGGCCTTAAAGGTGTGATCGATAAGGGCGGCCAAGTCGTTTTGCCTCTTCAGTATAAATCAATTGCTATACTTGGTGATAATAAGTTTATAGTAAAACAAGGATCTAGCTATACCCTCCTGCAAGGTCAGACGCCATTAACGACAAATGAATATGACAGGCTCTATACACCTAGCGATGGTCTTATCCGATTCAAGCAAGCGAAAAGCTATGGTTACTTAGATTTAGAAGGCAAAGAATTGTCTTCTCAACGATATGGTAAAGCGACAAATTTTGAATCTAACCTCGCTGCAGTACAAGATGGTAGTCAGTTCTCTCTGATTGATAAGCGCTTACAAATTATTCGACCTATAGAAGCTGACGTCGTGAAATCTGCAGGTGCTGGTAAGTGGAAGTTTAAGCGTGACGATAAGTGGGGATTGCTCAACAGTCTGGGAGAGATAATTCTGGAACCACGTTACGAACTGATGAACAAGTACAATAGTGACCGCATCGCCGTTGCTAATCAGGACAAGTGGGGCTATTGTGATGAAAATGGACAAGAGGTGATACCGCTACAGTTTCCCTTAGTCTGGGATTATAGTGACGGTAGAGCTCGGTTTATTGATGACAGAGGTGTTGGATTTATTGATAAAGGTGGGCGGATGGTAATTTCTGATAATTTCATAGAAGTTCGAGATTTCTCAAATGGAATGGCCAGATTTCAGTCCTATAGATAGTGCAGGATTCCTTTAGGTCAGCCTATAGCCTGCGATAAAGCGCTTTACGCATTATTCAGTTTTACCGAATCGCTGACTTAGGTAGCACTGAAAGGGATAAAAGTGTGCAGCATACTGCGCTACTCCGAAGTTTTATTCAGTCAGCAAATTGACTCTGACATCATTCTTTTGTTGTTTAGATAATTCCCAGTTCTAATTTATTCTAAAGAGAGCTTAAGTGCTGTATTGTGTACTAGTATACTCCAAGCGAAGGAGTATATTTGCCTCAAATTTTAACAAATATGGATTTTGATCTTATAGTAGTAGGTACAGGACCCGGTGGATATGTTGCAGCTATTAGAGCTTCGCAACTAGGGATGAAGGTGGCAGTTGTAGAGCGAGAGCATCTTGGTGGTATCTGTCTCAACTGGGGATGTATCCCGACCAAGGCTTTATTGAAGTCTGCGCAGGTATTTAATTATATCAATCACGCTTCTGACTACGGGATCACTGTAGGTTCTGCAAAGCCTGATTTTGATAAGATGATAGGCCGCTCTAGAGGTGTAGCTGATGGGATGAGTAAGGGCATCCAATTCCTGATGAAGAAGAATAAGATAACTGTACTGGAAGGAGAAGGAAAGCTGGCTAGAGGTAAAAAAGTTGTCGTTACGGATAAAGATGGCAAGCGAAAAGAATATGCACCTGGCAAGATCATTATTGCAACAGGAGCTAGAGCGAGGGCGCTACCTAATATTCCTATAGATAACGATAAGATCATTGGGTACAGAAAAGCGATGTCTCTGCCAAAGCAACCAAAGAAAATGGTCGTGATTGGTGCTGGGGCTATCGGTGTGGAGTTTGCTTACTTCTACAACTCGATAGGCACAGAGGTGACTATCGTAGAGTTTCTAGAGCAAGGCTTATTGCCTCGTGAAGATCACGAGGTATCCAAGGAACTCGGCAAAGTATTTAAGAAAGCTGGTGTCAATGTGCTAGGCAATACAGCAGTGCAGTCTGTAGACACTTCTGGAAAGAAGGTGAAGGTGGTCGTCAAGAACAGAAAGAAAGATACTGAAGAGACAATTGAGTGCGATGTTGTACTTAGTGCTACGGGCATCCAACCCAATACAGAAGATATCGGTCTAGAGTCATTAGGGATCAAAAAAGATAAAGGTGGTAGAATCGAAGTTGATGATTTCTATCAGACGAGTGTTCCAGGCATCTATGCTATAGGTGATGTACTGGCTACCCCTGCGCTAGCACACGTGGCAAGTGCAGAAGGGATCACTTGTGTCGAAAAGATAGCAGGTATGGATGTCCATCCTATCAATTATGGCATCATTCCATCTTGTACGTATTGCAGTCCAGAAGTGGCGAGTGTTGGGATGACAGAGAATCAAGCAAAGGAAGCAGGCCACGAGATCAAGGTCGGTAAGTTCCCATTCTCTGCCTCTGGTAAAGCCAGCGCTTCGGGTGCCAAGGAGGGCTTTGTCAAGATGATCTATGATGCGAAGTATGGAGAATTGCTCGGTACGCATATGATCGGTAGCAACGTGACTGAAATGATAGCTGAGAGTGTAGCCGCTATGAATTTAGAGACAACAGGGCACGAAATCATCAAAGCCATCCACCCACATCCTACTATGAGTGAGGCGGTTATGGAAGCTAGTGCAGCCGCTTATGATGAGGTGATACACTTGTAATTTGTAGCAAGCAATTAAGGTAAACTAATAAGAAGCTCACGAGCTATCGTGGGCTTTTTTTGGGTAGATATATGGCCTAAGAGGTATTAATTTTTAGTTAGAAGAGGGCTCAACATTGCAAGGGAATATTATGAAATTGAAACTAATATTAAGCTGAAGATGCTTATCAGAATGCTCTTAAGCTTGGACAGGATATTATATGTTAAAGAAGGAATGAGAGATCGAAAAGTAAGGCGTATACTACAGCTCTATATTAATCTCTTTTAAATTATAGCCAGCGAATATGCCACCACCATTATTGATATTGGAGTATTGGTTTTGGTAGTCGAACTCACTGCTCGGTTTGAAATTATTATCTTTTTGCGATATAAGGAACTGATAGTAGTCACTGGATATAGCCCAAATTCTTAAGGTAAATACTTGATCAGAGTTTGTAGTAGGCGTACTGTTAGGCCCTGAATCGCTAGAGCTATTGGTCTGAATAGCGCTAAGGCTTGATTCTATTCTAATTCCTGAGTTGCCTATAAGGTCATTTGTATCATTTATGGGTGTTGCAGTATTCAAGTCTAGATTTCTTGTAAATATGACTTCCTCATCTTCAGAAACTACATTCCCTTCATCAGAATCTGCCCCTCCAGACTCTGAATCATCTCCATCTTCCATACCTATGTTCCCATCTTTGGTATTATCAACAGGTACAAGGCTGTAAGCATAATGGATTCCGTCCTCTAATTCTGTACCTAATTCTACTTCCAATTGGAAAGAGCCATCCTCTGAAGAATTCTTTTTCTCTATTTCAGGCGTAAAGACTTTAGGTACGTATGTTTTAGCAGTTAGAACTTCATCTCCAACTCTCACTTCCATATGGTAGGTCCTTCCCTCTGTAGGATTGTTGGCTAGAGAATAAAAGCCTGGACTCGTTTCTTCTAGCTTGAGCTTTTGAGCAATGTTTTCCTCTGTAGGACCTAAGTCACCATCGATAAGTATAGATACCTGTATTTCTGCACCTTCGACCTTACGAGGTGGTGCTACAGCATTAAGCGGTCTAGAATAACTCAGATTGACAACCCACGTAGAATCCGTAGATATGATGGCATCTACAACAACATATGGCTGTACTTCTGCCAATTCATATTCTACTATATTGCTACAAGAAGCTAGTAGCGCTAAGCAGAAAACTGATATAAAAGTGATTCTTGTCATTGTGGATACAATAAAAATATCCTCATTTGACGTAATAAACAAATATTTAGGAGGTGATTACCAATTGTATTTGACATTTACTTGCGGAAATATCGGATATAGTGATATTTCGTTCACTCTTGCCACTCCGGGAGCCCCTCCTTCAAGCAATTGTCCATAGAATGGGTTCCGTTTATTGTAGACATTATATATACCCAGAGTAAGATTTAAGTCATCTTCTTTTTTGATAGAACGCTTAGTGGTGAAACTCAAATCCAAGTGGTGATAATACCGTCCTAGTCGAGCATTGTTTCTTTCTGTAGCGACAATTCTATCTCCTTGACTGGTGGATTCTATTTGATCGGGAATTGTCCATCTCAAGCCATCTCCAAAAGCAAAATTCAATTGCAAAGTACTTCTCTTTCCGATATTTCTGAGGGCAGTTAAGGACAAGTTATGAGGGCGATCATACTTAAATGGGAAGGTCTCTATTTCATTATCGATCTCTAAGGTTCTAGTCGATCTACTCAGCGTATAGGCGATATTAAAATTGATATCCTTTAGGCTACTGGCGACGTTCAATTCAAGTCCAAAGGATTCTCCAGATCCAGTAGTCACACGGCTTTCCCACGGTACATTTTCAGTATTAAAATTAAATGTAGACAGCTGAGATTGGACTTGTATAATATCTGTTGGGTTAGTGTACTCTACAATGTTCTCATAAGTCCTGTAAAAAGCTGCAACACTAAAGTCGAGTATGCCCTTTGACTTTCTAGCATAATTAATTGAAAAGAGATTAGAAGTCTCAGGTGCAATTTCTGCAGTGCTAGGTACCCATAGGTCACTTGGTAATCCCGAACTAGGGTTGGTCAGCAGATGCAAAAACTGGTTCATCCTAGAGTAGTCGATGCTAAATAAGTGCGGAAACTCTTTGTAAGTTAAGCTGACACGTGGTTGCAGATGCAGATAACTTGTGTCCACTCCAAGAAAAGCATTGAAACGTACACCTGCTTGCGCTGACCAAAATTCACTCAAAATAATATCCTGTTCTAGAAACGCATATAACTCTGTGGTTACATAAATGGAATCGCCACAAATCTCTTCAATGACATCATCGCGTATGTCTTGCTCTAGCACTGAGGGCGAACTGCTATATTGAATCCCACCACCTCCAAATTTTATACGACCTATATTTTCCGTAAATATGTCAAGATAGACTTGTCCACTATAGAAGTCGTGGCAAGATGTCGTTCTTACATTTAATGAATCAGTAATGACATTGTCCTCAAAGGTTTTGTTTATTGACTTGGAATCAAAGTAGAAGCTGGAGCTACCTAGCTGCGTGTTAATAAATATTTTATCACTTAAATCTTTATTCCAGTTGAGCGATATCAATCTATTATCCCAGTTGATCCTATTGGAATCGAAAAAACGAGAAGGTCCAGAAGTACTTGTATCATCAATTCCGATATTATCGTGAATGTTGAATATCTTGACACTAAGGCGACTTGTATTAGAGAACCAATGAGACACTTTAAAGTAGACGTCGCTGTAATTGAGATTGGTTTCTAAGTTGTTATAACGACTGAGTATAGGGCTGATGTAGGTAGAGAGAAGACTCGCTCTCCCATTGAAAATAAAGGAAGTATTATCCCCAAGTGGACCCTCTATTAAGGCCCCTACTCGCTCTAATCCTAAACTAACAGATCGATTGTATTCTTTTCTATTTCCATCTTTAAGTCTGATGTCCAACACTGAGGAGAGTCGACCACCGAATCGTGATGGCACTGCGCCAGAATAGAGATCAGCTGACTTGACGATATCATCGCTAAATACAGATGATATACTGCCTAGATGTGTTGATTCAAATAACGGTACACCGTCTACAAGAACTAGATTCTGATCAGGCCCACCACCTCTGACAAGAAACCCATTCTGTGCTTCATAGCCTACGGAAACTTCTGGCGTAGTCTTGAGTTGCGAGATCAAGTCTGGCTCACCATTGAAGTTAAGGATTTTTCCTACGGGAGCTTCTTTGCCATCTCTAACGCCTATGGTCGAGAGTTGTGTCCATTCGTTATCGCTAATGGTCACAACATTTAACTCATTGTCAAATGATAAAAGGACTTCTAGGTTTTGTTTGTGATATCGGCTTAGCTCGATCACTTTTGTTTTATAACCGAGATAACTGATAAAGAGTTTGTTGTCCTTTCTCGGTATTTTAATTCTGAAGTAACCTTCTTCATTGGTGTAGACGCCATCATTGCTATTTGAAAAAACGGCTACGGTAAGCAAGGATTCCAAACTAGATGAATCTTTTACGACACCCGTGATAAATAAATGGGATGAGGGCTTGAGTAAAATTTTCTGCCCTTCTGCATCCATCTGGTATTCTAAGCCGACCCCATCTTTTAGGATGTTCAAGACGCTGCGCCAACTCGAGCCCGTTGGAATTGGAATTATCCTGTCCGCCTCGAAGGCTAGTGGATTATAACTCAGATAAAGACCCGTCTCTGCTTCGAGTAAGTTGAAGATTTGCTTAAGAGCAGTTTCGCCAGATATGGAGCTGAGTTTAGCTAGTCGGTCAGACGATTGCCCATAGATTGATAAGGTGCCAAGAGTGCATACAAGAAGAACGAGGTACTTTCTCATATGTCTAATGGTATTAGTTACACGCTAGATCTTTTATCAATACTTTACCATCTACAGTCTTATAGTTGAAGCCTAAAATGTCAGAGAGTTCTGATAATACTCCTTCTAAGTTTTCATTTGTAAACTTAGATCTGATGGCACATCCTTCTAAGTTGTTAGTTCTAGAGTTGTAATCGATTGTAATATTAAAATGAGCCTCCATTACTTCAAAGGCCTCCGAAATATTAATATTGTCAAACACCAACTCATTGGACTTCCAGCTTGTGATGTTGCTGTCATTGTTCCGATACTTAACCAGGGAGCCATTTATTTTTTTGGCTCTATCTCCTTTGTGCAAAGTTATAGTCCTGTTATTCATATGGAGTTCGACTACTCCAGAATATAAAGTCAAATCAAATTCTCCTCCCTCGTTAACAAGATTAAAACTTGTACCGACAACACGGACATAATCTTGATTATCTAATTCTATGATAAATGGTCTGTCTGTATCATGTGCAACATCAAAGAATGCTTCTCCAATGAGGGCCACCCTTCTCTCCTCTTCAAAATCAGAAACGACATTAAGTTGAGAGCCACCATCTCTCAGCCATATATCTGTCTTATCCTCTAATGCAAATTGCATTGTCTGCTCTGCACTTTTATATTCTTTAGGGACAGCTGGCTCTTGATTACTGAAGTGAAATAATCCGTACAAACCTACAAGTAGGATTGCTGCGAGACTTGCCCACTTAAGGTAGGCTGGTTTGTGTTGAGGTGCCTGCTCTGATTGTAAGATTCTAGATTCGACTTTATGCCAGGCGGCATTCTTATCATAATCCTTATATCCGTCTTGAATATCAGTATGCTTTGTCTGTAACTCCTGTAAGAGTTTGATGTTTTCCTCTGATTCCTTTTTCCACGACTCTAGTGCTGCGTATTCTTTCGAACTCGCTTCATCATTCAACACCTTGAGTAACAACTTTTCTATATCCATAATTATTCAGCTTTTGGCATATTCTGTTCTAAGAATTTTGAGCGCTTTGATCATGTGGTTTTCAACAGTCTTAATTGATATGCCTTCACTTGCTGCTATTTCGGCGTAAGTTAGACCATTTAGCTTGTGTAGAGCAAACACGTTCTTGCATTTAGGCGGCAAATGTCGCATCAAACTACTTAGACGTTCCATACTCATGTATTTATGTGTCAGCGAAGACATGCTTATCTCCGTTTTATCCTCAATTCCTTCTGTACTATAGCCAGAAAGTGCCTTTTTGTAGGCCTTATCCGCTCTGATATGCTCAAAAGCCTTGTTTTTGACTGCTGTAAAGAGAAAGGCAGATAGATTATCTACTGGTTCTAGTGTAGAATTATTCTTCCATAGATGAAAGAAGACATCTTGGACAAGGTCTTCTGAGAGGTTATCAGACCTAAGGATTGAGTTGGCATAGTTACACAAGGGCACATAATGTGCATTGAACACAGTCTTGAAAGCGGCCTTATCGACAAATAGCAAATCCTTAGTTGTTGGTTAACGTTGCTTGAAGGTGAAATTAAAGTATTGATACGTTAAAATTCTGCCTCGTGAACAAATTATAAGACATTCTTGTCTTTTCTCTGAAAGCTGGGTTATCCTCCTTTTCTTTGTCCAAACTGTATTTATGTCTAGAGGTTATATATCATTATTGGGATTCTTGCTCTTCTTCTTTGGCTTTATGTCCCTGACTCTTGGCCTCGTGCAGTTAAAGATTGGATTCCTCGCTTTTATTGATGCCCCAGGTAGAACATTTGGTCTCGTCATTAAGCTGCTGATGGTCTTTGGAGGAATGATTATCCTTTATTGGAGCAAAATGGATAGAGAGCCTTAGGCAAGCCTCCAATACTATTTACCAAAGCATCTCTATTCTCCTCTTGTACTTATTGAATTAGTACCCGAAGTACTTCCTGTAGCTAAACTTCCTAGGATAGAAGCCCACTAGCATAGCAGGATATAGGAGTAGGTCCAATAGCCATAATCCACTAGAGTACTGGATGTTATCAACGATAAGCGAATAGTTATCATCAACTTTCTCGACGATATGCTTATGCTTCCATCGCTTGAGTGGGAATGGTAAGGTGTCTCCCTCATCTACAAAGTAGGCGCTATTGACATCGCTGCCATGGTCTGTAATCTTGCTGACCCACTTGGCTTTGATAGGGCTGACAAACTTTAGCTCGACGATATCCCCCGTCTTAGAACCGGTAAATTGTACCACTTCCATCTTTGCACCTATGGGTTTGAGGGCCTCGAATAAGTCTAAATCAAACCGCTCCATCACTTGGAGATAGTGGCCTTTTACTTGGGTCTTTAATATGAGTCTCATCTGTAGAACTAACCACGAGAAGACCTTCTTGTTGTGGAATTAGAGGTAGGAAAAAGAAAAGCGCACCCTAATAGGTACGCTTTTCCGATTGTACAGCATTACTAACCACACCTTTGACTAACTAGTAGTTGTAAGGCTGATCTTTTACAGTCGCAATTATTGACCCTGCGACTTTATATGGGTTGGCGTTAGAGGCAGG
>CALBWK010000038.1 GCA_937969415.1 uncultured Saprospiraceae bacterium
AATGGATCTCTAGAACCTGTCTGAGAAATATTAACTAGACCTTGGCTAGCAATAGTCCCTTCTTCAAAAAGTCTTACGTTGCTATTATGTGTCAATCCTGCTACAGGAGAAAATCTCGCAATATTCGGTTCGTCTGCTGGAAAATCAACAGGATGAGACGCCTCATTCCACAACGCATCAAACGTCACTCTATATCTTGCAGTTATAGGATTAGTAGCATCAGGCAGCAAGCCTACTGAAACAATTCCTTGTATGTTGTTAGAAGGTAGGTCGCCCGTAACTTCTTGTATTAATGTCAATTCTTGTCCATCGATAGCAAATACACCTACTGTACCCGTCAGTCCGTATGCTTGGTATAGGTATCTTCCGTCATCAGAAATCCATAAGTCTATCCATCCCTCAGTCGTACCGAAAGCTGCACCTGGATCTGTAGTATTACCAGTAGCACCAGTCCCTTGAGCCGCTACCTGATTGAGCAACTCAATATTCCCTTCGTTGAAACTATAAGAAGCCAATCCTGCCTCTATCGCATTAGATACGAAGAAGGTATTCTCATCAGAGAAGTCTAACCAACAAGCAGTACGTCCTGTATTATTCTCACCTGAGGCTACATCCATATTAATAGGCTCTAAACTACCATCAGTTTGTATTTGCCAAGTAGATACAGATCCATCTTGTAACCCAGGAAATACTGGAGGTGTACCATCTGGTCTAAACTCTCTAGCTTCAGTCACTACTACATAGTTATCTCCTACAATCTGGAATCCAATTGCAGAAGGTAAGTTTCTTCCTTCTGCGTTACCTCTTAAAGTAGAAGCGCCTGTTCCTGTCGGTTGCTCACTTAAACTACCATCTGAATTTATAGAATAAACAACAACTTCATCTTCATTTAGATTTGCTAAGGCAGATGAACCAGAATTTATAGATGTGACGACCAAGAAATCACCATCAGGAGAAATCTGTACTGCTGAAGGTCTATTAGCCAATTCTCTTCTAGAATTAGGAACAGGAACTAGTCTACCATCATCTAACAACCAATATCCAGTTATAGACCCTTGCTGCGCTGGTTCTCCTTGATCCAAAAATTCCTGTCTCGTAATATTACTTACATAAACAAGTCCATTCCGTCCAAAAATTCTAGATGGCACATAGGCTATACTGTTAGGGCCTACATCTAGTGTAGATTGTGTATCAACAACATCAAGAGAATAGTCTGCATTGACTCCCATAGATGTTACAGTATTAGACCCTGCATTTACTGCAAGGACAAATCTATTGTCATTTGATTTGGTAACAGCATAGGCTGAAATCAATGGATCTAATCCTTCTCCTCCGTCGAAATCACCCCCATTGCCACCAGTTGGGTAGGAGCCAATTATTGATAGTGTTCCATCATCTGCTTGTGCATACGCAACTAGTGAGTTAGGACCTTGAACGTTTCCGTCTATCTGCCCTTCTCCGTTAGTCATTGCATATACTGCGCCGACTGGAGATTGTGCCAACAAGGAAGCCGAGACAGACAGCAGGCTCAAAATAAAAAGTAGAGTAAAATTTTTCATCGCTATATTTTTTGTAGTCATAGAATTTATTGTTTTGAATTTTTTCGACAACCTTTGTGTCCAAACTTTCAGTGTGTTTGAAAAATTTTGTAATTCATTCACACATTTCTATTATGACTGATCGGATACAAAAGGTATTGTCAATTTCACCCGAAGAGTTGTCAAGATTCCTTTTCCTCCATTTTAATTTGTAATCGAATCGCCAACTTAAATAGCACTGAAGAATTAAATCTACAAGAAGTGAAATTTAGACTTGTGCCTCTTTCATTTTAGGTTATAAAGGCTAGAATTCCGTTAAAAACGGTCTTGTGTTTGAGCCGAAAGCGAGTTTAAGAACGTTTAGGGATTGTAGTTTTTAGAGCCGTTAAGAAATGAAATAAGCCTTGAATTTTTTGTTTCGTTTTTGTTTCAAGACATGAACGAGAGTTGCAACCTCAGGTTGCATCATAGGTCCTTAATGGACCTATGAAACGAGAGAACCGAAACATAAGTTTCGGCTAGGGAAAGCCGGCCGGCGAGGCAAATGATTAATTGCTTGACAATCATTTGGTTCGTAAGCTAAGGGGAACAAAAAGAGTGCATCTTAAATGGGCGATTCGGATTTATAAATTTTACCATTGTTTGTTCATTCACTGTAAAGTCAGAAAACATTAAATAAAAAAACACACTCACTTAACCAGTTGACTTGAAGACATAAAAAAAGGCCGCTGAATTTCTTCAGCGACCTGTGTGCTATTGAACTAAACTCTCAATTACTTTATCAATCTTGTATTGGGATAAGTATTAAACCAAGCGAACCAAAATGTATTGTGAGAAGGCAGTATAGACAAAACCTCACCGTTGGGTCCATTCAGTTTTGTTGGCGTCACTTCCCATTGCTGATTATTGTTGTCAATTAACTTTCCTCTTTTATAGGACTTAAACTTATGTTCCAAAATTCCATAGGCTCTAGATGCTCCTGTCTTATCCGCTAATACTATAAAGTTGGTGTCTCCAACCTTATCAGCATGAAATCTCTTTCTCTTCAAGTATTTGATGGCAATAGCTAAAGGATCTTTTCTATAACCTTCAGTTCTTAAAATAAGTACCTCATCTTTATTGAAGAGATCATCATTAGCCTTAGGCACTGGAAACATCAACTCATCAGTGCCAAAATAATTTTGGTAAGCCACACCTTCTCCATAGTCCCGTTGATGACCGGTATCTAAGGAAAGTACTTGTGTATTGGGATGTGTTTTTTTCCACTCGCCCCAAGTTGTCGTCACAATCGGCAACACATCTAACTCTATGTCCTTATCGTGTAGTGGACCCAAAACTGGCTTGCCTTCGATTGTATTCCACAAGCTCTGTGTCTTTTGGTCATACATCAATTTATTGGATCTATAGAGAAAGCCACTCGTACCTAAATTATACTTTGTGCCCTTATGTTCTGTATCATAAGCGATCACAGTACCGCAAAGCGTACAGTAGACACCACATATCGTCTTGTCACCGAAGTCATCAACAAACATTTCGTGCCACGCCAAAATTCTTTTTGGGTAAGCCTTAGCAACGCCATTGATATAAGCACCGAAGACAACATCGGAATCCGCCAAATAATCTGCCTGCCCTACCTCTAGTAAGCGAGGCTGTCTCAACGGTGGTATCCCATCTTGCAATACACCGCCCCACACAATTTCTTCCAAGCGGATATTGATTTGCCCTGCTCTATCTTCAAAGTATTTCTGGAATTTTGGATCAATATTCTTATAGATCTGAGCTTTGAAATCGTAGTAATAGGGCTCCATTTCTGGTTGTACTTCCCATAACCAACGCATCCATTCAAAGAATTCTGTATGACTCTCACCAGTCTTTTTTTGCAACAAATCATTAATGGCTCTGAGCTGTCGGCGGTCTGTACTAAAACGCATAATCTCGACCATCGGGGCAACCATTCCCATCTCCCACTCAGCATCCAAGGCAGCTAATATGACCTCATCATCTTCTGGATTACCATTGTAGATTAAGGTCTTCATTAGAGATAATACCTCATCATCTGACAGGCTTGGCGCCACTGGATTGGCCTTACAACTAAGCGTGGCTAATGTCAAGAACAATATGGAATACATTAATCTAGTCATAGTGCTTGTGTTATGTTTGAAAATGGGAGTCGGTTGCCTGATCACTCATAACTAAGAAATAGGCAAAACCAATTCGTTGATTTTTGGCCAAACTTGAAGCGATCAATAAAGTTCTGTTGCAGCTAAAATTTCACATCTACTTGTTATCAAATTGTCCGCTAATTGTCGCACTACCTCCAAAATGGCCGACAATTGCTTATTTCCCTAATAAAAAACTAAACTCCTAATGGCAATTGGACGTTCGCCTTACAGTCCCAACAATAATGTGTGGGGTGTTTTAAAAAAAAATGATTGTATGCAAACTTCACTGGAAATGACCACGACGTCCAAGCAAATAGACTACAAGCAGTATTATAACCAAGGATATACATGGGAGGAGTACCTCCAGCGCTTTGATAATGAAATGCAGTCTGGAGACAGTCCATTTAGTAAATATCTACCACAAAACTGGCGTCGTCAGTCTAGATTAGCTAAAAAGACTGAACTCAATGACGACCTAAGGTCTATGATTGCAAAATTGCAAGAACCAGTGAATTGGCTAGTTATTACAGAACATTGGTGTGGAGATGCTTCTCAGATCAACCCTATTTTACACAAAGTAGCTCAAGAGAGTGATGGTAAGATCAACTTACGATTTGTCTATCGAGATGAAAATGAAGCCTTGATCGATGCTCACCTAACAGATGGTCGTAGTCGATCTATACCGATAGTATTACAACTAGACAGTAACTACGCGTTCTTAGCCAGTTATGGACCTAGACCCGAAGAAGCACAACAGCTTGTTAAGTCTATCCTTGCGGAAGGTGGCAACTACAACCTGCCACTACATAGCTGGTATGCTAAAAATAAACAGGCTTCTATTAAGCGAGATTTGGTTTCTTTATTGGAAAGAGCTTCGTAAAAAATCTTAAAGAAGAAAATTCAGAATCAAAAAAAGCCCTCGCATCACTGCAAGGGCTTTTCCATTCTCATTACTGTCATTACATGACAATTATATTTTTCTAGCCATCCTCTAGAGCCGCTGCACCACCAACAATCTCTAAGATCTCATTGGTAATCGCTTCTTGTCTGGCTTTGTTGTAGGTAATCTTCAATTCCTTGAGAAGATCATTGGCATTCTCTGTCGCCTTATCCATCGCCGTCATCCTCGCTCCGTGCTCACCTGCATTGATGTCTAAGACATAACTATGGAATGACGTCTGTAGGATACTTGGGATCAATTGCTCTAACAATTCTTCCTTAGATGGCTCAAAGAGATAGTCTGCTTTATGCTTGCTCTCCTCTTCACCAGGCTCCTTAGTGCCTTGCAACTTCGGAACTGGAAGAAACTGTGCCGCTATAGGATCTTGTATCGCCGCATTTCTGAACTGGCTATAGACAACATAGACTTTATCGTATTCTCCAAGCATAAAATCATCCATCAACCTTCTAGAAACTGTAGATACATTGTCAAAAGACAAATCCATCATCAGAGCAGCGTCGTCCATCTTAAAATTGGCACTAGGTATTCTGTTCTTCAGAAAATCATAGCCTTTCTTACCGATATGAATGATGTCTACTTTACCACTATTCAGTTCGCGTTGGTAACCTTCTAGTAGCTCTAGTGTCTTTTTACACACATTGGTATTGAAGGCGCCGGCAAGTCCTCTATTAGACGTGATGACGACCACGGCCATCTTATTGATGTCTCTGATAGTAGAAAAAGAACTACCCGCTTCGCCCTCTACATTAGAGAGTATATTGACCATCATTCTATTAAGACGTTGCGCATAGGGTCTCATATCTGTGATCGCCTGCTGTGCTTTTCTCAACTTTGCAGCAGAAACCATTTTCATGGCCTTGGTAATCTGCTGTGTGGACTTTACCGAGGTTATACGTTCTCTAGTTTCTTTTAACTTACCGGACATCTGGTCTTATTTAGCGTATTGCTTGGTCAAATCTGCTGCCACTCTCTTTACCGTATCGATAGCACTCTGCTCTAACTTTCCTGCTCTAAAAGTATCTAAGACTTCAGGATTATTCTTCTCAATGTGCATCAAGAAAGCATCCTCAAATTCTCTCACTTTTTCTACTGGCACATCTTTAAGTAGACCATTAGTACCAAGGTAGATGATTGCTACCTGTTTCTCTACGGATAGTGGAGAGTATTGTCCTTGCTTAAGGATCTCAACGTTTCTCTTTCCTTTATCAAGTACAGACATTGTCGCTGCATCTAGATCTGATCCAAACTTAGAGAAAGCTTCTAGCTCTCTAAATTGTGCCTGATCTAACTTCAGTGTACCTGATACTTTTTTCATTGATTTGATCTGTGCAGAACCCCCTACTCTAGACACAGAGATACCCACATTAATCGCTGGTCTGATACCGGCATTAAACAAGTTAGACTCCAAGAATATCTGACCATCTGTAATCGAAATCACATTGGTCGGGATATAAGCAGATACATCACCCGCTTGTGTTTCGATAATCGGTAGTGCTGTCAATGACCCACCACCTTTTACGATTCCTGCTTTCTTTAATGACTCTGGAAGATCATTCATCTCTTGAGCAATAGCATCGTTATCGATAACCTTTGCTGCTCTCTCTAGTAATCTAGAGTGCAGGTAGAATACATCTCCTGGATAAGCCTCTCTTCCTGGTGGTCTTCTCAATAGAAGTGATACTTCTCTATAGGCAACAGCTTGCTTAGATAAATCATCATAGATGATCAAAGCTGGCCTTCCTGTATCTCTAAAAAACTCACCGATACAAGCACCTGCGAACGGTGCATAGAACTGCAGTGGAGCTGGATCAGCTGCTGAAGCTGATACGATAGTCGTGTAGGCCATCGCACCGTTCTCTTCTAGAACTTTAGCTACCTGTGCCACAGTAGAGGACTTCTGTCCTGAAGCTACATAGATACAGTATACAGGCTCACCTCTATCATAAAATTCTCTTTGGTTGAGGATTGTATCAATAGCGATAGCGGTCTTACCCGTCTGTCTATCACCAATGATCAACTCTCTCTGACCTCTACCGATAGGAATCATCGCATCTATGGCTTTGATACCTGTCTGGAGTGGTTCAGTTACGGGTTGTCTATAGATAACACCAGGTGCTTTTCTTTCAATAGGCATCTCGTATCTATCTCCTTGGATAGGCCCTTTACCATCGATAGGCTCACCGAGTGTATTCACTACTCTACCGACAAATCCTTCTCCAACATTAAGAGAGGCGATCTGCTTAGTACGTCTTACTGTAGCGCCTTCTACGATACCATCGCTATCTCCCATAAGTACAACTCCAACGTTGTCTTCCTCCAGGTTCAGTACGATTGCTTTTACACCAGTCTCAAACTCTACGAGCTCTCCCGCCTTGACCTGCGTAAGGCCATAGACACGAGCGATACCATCACCAACTTGTAGTACGGTACCTACTTCTTCTAGCTCCGATTCTGATTTGAATCCTGATAATTGTTGCTTAAGTATCGCGGATATTTCTTCAGGTTTAACCCCAGCCATATCTGTTTATTTTAGGTTTGTTTAATGTATTTGTTATCTGAAAATTTCTTTTTGACTTGCTCAAGTTGATATGCAACACTAGCATCGTACATCTTGTCTCCCATCTGCAGCACAAAGCCACCGATAAGCTTAGGATCTACAGCTGTCTCCACATCAACTTCTTCGTCTGTTGCAGTGCTCTTGAGAAGATTGCTCTTGATCTGTGCTAGATCTTGCTCTGAGATCGGCGCCGCTGTTGTCAGCTTAACACCTGTTACATGTTGCAATTTCTTGTACTGCTCATCAAAGGCAGTCGTCAGATCTAAGAGAATATTCTCTCTTCCTTTCTTAGTTACTATTTCGAGAAAAGCCATCGTCACCTTATCGACAGAGCCACTAAAAATCTCTTTGAAGATTGCGATCTTCTTAGCGGGTTTAATGATGGGGCTTTTGACGAGTAGTCTAAAATCTTTGTTAGTAAGCGCTTCCTTTATGGTACCCATATCGTTATTAATGGCTTCCAGATTATTCTGGTCCACTGCGATATCCAATAAGGACTTAGCGTATCTATAGGCAACTCTTTGTACCATTAGTTCATATTCATTTCGCCTACCAGCGTATTCACGAATGACTGGTGCTCAGGACTGCCTTTAAGTTCTTTTCTAAGAATCTTCTCAGCGATTTCTGTAGCCATATTACCGACATCATTTTTGACTTCGATCATAGCGGCTTTCTTCTCGTTCTCGATTTCCATCTTAGCGGTAGAGGTCATTCTGTTGGCTTCTTCTCTTGCTTTCTCTTTGGCCTCAGCGATGATAGCGGCTTTAGTTTCTTTGGCCTCTCTAAGCATCGTCGCTCTTTCTTCTCTAGCTTCTGCTAGTATCGATTCATTTTCTGCTTTGAGATTGGCCATTTCTTCTTTGGCTTTTTGTGCCTCAGCAAGGGCATTACTGATATCGCTTTCTCTTTTCTTGAGACCTTCCATCATCGGTCTGAAGGCATACTTTGCCATTACCGCCCAGAATAAAAGGAAGATGATCAGCGACCATAGCGCCAAGCCTGGCGTGGGTTGAAAAGGTGCAAAACCTGCTAAAAACATCATATTATATTGTCTTAAGAGTTTTCAATTTTAAAATCAAAAAAGGAACAGCTACTCGACCAACCGTCTTTCACTGTTTCCTGTTTCTTCGTTTGCTTCGGTGCTTTCCTTACTTGATAAAGAAAGCCAAAAGAATAGCGATCAAGGCTGCACCCTCCATAAAGGCTGCCATCAAGATCATTGCTCCTCTGATATCACCAGAAGCTTCCGGTTGTCTTGCAATAGCTTCAACGGCTTTTCCACCGATCTGCCCTAGACCAATACCTGCACCTATTACTGCAAGTCCTGCTCCTAATGCTGCTAAAGTTCCAGTCATTGTAAACGAGATTTTATAAAAATTAATTAATGATGATCGTCATGGTGGTGCTCCTCTGTTGCTGCTCCCAAATATGAAGCCGTCAATATCGTGAACACAAATGCTTGTACAAAAGCCACTATCAACTCGATGGCCATCATGAACATAGTCAATGGAATAGCCAAAGCCGTACCTGTCAAGCTTCCCGCCATATTGGTACCGGCCTTACCGAAAATGAATATCAAACCCACAAAGGACAATATCGCTATGTGTCCCGCTGAGATGTTACCTGCTAGCCTGAGCATCAATGTCAAAGGCTTAATGAACATCCCCAATAATTCTACTGGTATCAGTATTATCTTAACAAACCAAGGTGTATCTGGTGGCCATAATATATGCTTCCAGTAATCTCCATTACCATTGATATTGGTTAAGATGAAAACAACTATCGCCATCACGGCTGTTACTGTCAGTGATCCCGTCACGTTGACATTCCCTAAGAAAGGCACCTGCCCCCAAAGGTTGAGCCCCAAGATGAAAAAGAATATCGTCATCAAGAGTGGCAAGAACTTTTCGTGCTTGTCGCCTAAGAAAGGTACTGCTACATCATCTCGGATAAACTGGAACATCGGCTCCAAAAAGGATTGTACACCAGAGGGAGCATTAGGTGCACCTTGATATTTCTTAACTGCTTTTCTAAAGAGCAAAAAGAGAATCAAAGAAACGAGTCCCATAGAGACGACATTCTTAGTAGGACTGAGATCTATAAAACTTGAAGGTGTTCCGCCAAGCATCCCGCCATCCCATATTGTCTTCTGCTCTATGTTGTAGGCCTTGTTATTAATGATGGCAAATTTCTTCTCATAGTTTTTCCCTGCTGCACTCACCATTTCTTCTTTATCAAAGCCTTGTACTTCGTATTTGTCTTTGGCATCAAATGCAGGACAAGTTATTCTGTGAATATTCCCTTCGAACAGAACATAGTCTTTATATCCGTAGTGACCATTGTCGTGGTGACCAGCTTGGAACTTACCTGTTGAGAAGAATTCCATACCCCTGTCCTTATTATATATGATAGCAGGTAGTGGCACTCTTACCATATCCATTATCGTCCACACATTGGCATCACTGATATGGTGTATCGCCGTAGCGGTAGGATCATAAGAAGGTTCTGGATTATCGATTTTCACTGCGACGCCACAGTCCTTATTGTAATCAGTTACGTGGTAGTGAGGATGGTGGCCGTGATCACCGTGACCATGGTCTCCATTATGAGCACCGTGGTTGTGTCCTGCGTGGTCGTCGTGCTTGTGGCCGTGATCGTGCCCTTTGTGATCATCGTGATTATGGCCAGAGTGATCATGGTTGTGACCAGAGTGATCGTGACCGTGGTTATGACCAGAATGGTCGTGCCCTTGATGGGTCTGTTCTTTGGCTTTCTTGAGCCCATTCTTGTCCGCTTGGGACGTCAATGAAGGAGAAAAAGCCATCAATATGGCAACGATCGCAAGTATTCTAAGCATTTATGGGCTCTTAAAATTTGCTGCAAAGGTAACATTTGTGAGTCTTTTCCCTTCCATTTAGTGGTAAATTAATTGACAGTATCATTGAATTACAACTCGCTGAGCAAGAGGCGATTACAGTGACATTGATTGATTGATCAACTTAATAGAGAATATAATGACTTGATTTGGTCCATAAAGCAGAATTTATATTAGATAACTTAAGAACTCTCAGAATCTGCGCATTCGACACGCTGAGCAATAGTTACCAACAATGGATTACTCCTAAAAATTGGCTCCGTGTTTCTTGGGCACCTAAACTCAAACTGAAGTACGCATTTAAGCGATAGACAAAAAGTTTGTCAACAGAGTGCTGCCGTCTGGTGTCATTATCGATTCTGGATGATACTGGACGCCATAAACCTTATGCTGCTTGTGTTCTATAGACATAATTTGTCCTGCTGCATCAGTAGCCGTAATTACTAGGTCATCTACTAGAGTCTCCTGATCTATAACCCAAGAGTGGTAGCGCCCTACTATAAGTCCACTTGGCAACCCTTTCAGTATTTTGCTTTCTGAAATCTGGTTGGCTACTGACTGCATACCGTGATAAACTTGATTGAGATTTTTGAGCTGGCAACCATACACCTCCCCTATTGCTTGTAGACCAAGACATACCCCCAGTATTTTCTTAGTGGGGCCATACATCCTTATAACCTCCTTAAGCTTTCCCGCCTCATCAGGTAATCCAGGGCCTGGAGACAAAATAAGATATTCGTAAGCGGCTATTTCCTCTAAGGATATTTGATCATTTTTCTTGACGGCAACCGCTTGATCTATTACTGCTTCTACAGCGTGGACCAGATTGTAGGTGAAAGAATCATAATTATCTATTAGAAGCACTCTTTTATTCGCGATCATCATAAGGCGGTATAACACTTAAATAGGAAAACAAAATTCATTAAGCCACTATTTGTTTTGGGAAAAATGTCATTTGACCTTGATTGAAAATCTATATTTACAACAAAAGATTACACTATGCTACACGATTACCCAAATGTAAAGTCTATAGAGGTCCAATGGGGAGATATGGACTCTGCTCAGCATGTCAATAATGTCAATTATCTGAAATGGGTCGAGAGCGCACGGATAGACTTCTTCTTAGAAGTTAACAGTGGTCGCTTACATAATGATGACAACATAGGGCCTGTGGTCGCGTGGCAAGATTGTAAGTATATCAGACCTGTTACTTTTCCAGACACCATGATGATCGGCACCAAGCGTACAGAGATTCTAGAAGATCGGATCGTATTGGAAACTAAAATATTTAGCAAGCAACAAGAAAGGCTTGTCGCCATCTCCCACCAGCATATCGTCTCTTACGATTACAAAAGAAAGATGAAGGCACCGCTACCTCTTAACTGGATCTATAACGAGTAATCAACAACTAGAAATTACTGAATCGTGATCATCAGGCCAATCGAACCCAATGATAATCTGCAAGTCGCAGCAGTCATAAAAACCGTAATGACCTCGTATGCCTGCGTCGGAGAAGGCTTCTCTATTACAGACCCAGAAGTCGATCATATGTATGAGGCTTATGACAACGAAAAATCCAAATTCTTTGTCATCGCTGATACTGATAATAAGATCTATGGCTGCGGCGGGATAGGTCCTCTCGTCGGTGGCCAACCCTCCACGTGTGAGCTGAAGAAAATGTACTTCTACGAAAGCATACGTGGGCAAGGACTCGGCAAGCAGATGATGGAACTCTGCCTCGCCACTGCAAAACAGCTCGGCTATAAACATTGCTATCTAGAAACGGTAACACGTATGGAAAGAGCCAATCACCTATACGCCAAGTATGGCTTCATACAGCTGGAGACACAAATCGGTGGCACAGGACATTCTGGTTGTGATACTTTTTATCAAAGAGAACTGTAAGCATCCAAGAAAGTCAACTGTAGTATGGCGAACTGACAACCTTTAGTCAGTAGAGCAGTTAAACAAGTATGAAGACAATTCTCATAGCTGGTGGTTCTGGCCTTATCGGCTCGCGACTGACTGAGTATCTCGACCCCAAACAATACCAAATACATATCCTCTCTAGGTCTGTCAAATCTGACAAGGCCAATATCAAATACTTTGTCTGGGATACGGATAAGAAAGAAATAGATCTAGCCGCATTTAAAGGTGTAGATGCTGTTATCAATCTTGCCGGCGCAGGGAT
>CALBWK010000039.1 GCA_937969415.1 uncultured Saprospiraceae bacterium
GGTATTCTCTGCACTCGGTCTTAGTTTAACAGCTAGCTCATCATAATAAGTACCTAAACCATCAGCCAAAAAATCTCTCGTACCTAGTGCTACACGAAACTCTTCTAAAGTCTCTCCCGCAGTCCCGTGCATCGTCATATGTAAAGCGGATTGTAACGAGTAAGGAGAGATTAAGACATTTTCGTCCGCTGTAGCTACAGCATCTTGAAACATACTCAGTCCAAAGTCTATACTCATCGCCTGATAATCATCTAAGCTTCCTTGCAGCTCGATACTATCAGGGAGTCCTCCGACATCTGGGCCTTCCTCTGAGCCACCACAACTCCAGCACATCACAGAAAGTACTAGAAGAAACAAAGAATGGAAACTAAAAAGGCTTGAATTTTTCATCTGTCTTGATATTTACTTATAAGACGTAGAGAATAGGAAAATCATTGGTAAAGGTCTTAAAATTTTATTCTAATCACACCTTATTGCTTGACACTCACAGAAAACTAGTTGGTTTCACTGACCACCTTTTTCCTTAATCCTCTAAGCTTTCTCAACGAAAAGAAAATTCCAATACAAACAACTATAAATGGCCAAACATAGACCACGCCTATGACAAAACTCAGAAAACCATTGATGCCACTCATAAATGCCGTACCCAATCTATCTCCAAAAGTAGGTCCACTGGCCAGCACAACTTTAACTTTCTGATATAGTTTCAAGCGGAGCTCTGCATACTGTACTCTATCATCCAGATATCTCAACCGCCCTTTTTTACTTTCGATCTCTTCTTCTATTCTCCTTACTTTTTCATTGACGGTCAATATTTCCTCAATAGTTCTCGCTCTCTTTAGAATGGTCTTATACTGGGCAAGTACGGCTAGTTTGTTGTCCAGTCTTATTTTTAGATCGACATATTCTTCTGTCACATCATTAGCGGAGAGGTTCTTAATTTTTAACTGCCCGATACCTTCTTCGAGTTGAGTAACCAAAGAATCAAATTGACTACCATGAAGTCTTATTACTAGATCATAATTATAGGATCCGTCGTACTCTCGATAGGCTTCGTCTTCATAATAGCCACCAAGACTGGCGACAACCTGATCTACTTTGGATTTTGAATCAGAAAGCGCATCTGTTTCAAATTCCATACTGCCAGACTTTATAATTTTTGAGCCCTTGTCCAATTCATAAGTGTTGGTTGGCGGTTGGCTCGTCCTCGGAGGCTCTATCTCCACTTGTTCACTTAGACTCAATGCGGACTCTGCCATCATTTGATTACCTAAGTTTCTAATTTTATTCTGAGGACCAGAATCAGATGCACAACTAGCCGCAAAGCAAGCACAAGCACAAGCACATAAAATTGTAAAATACTTCATCCGTTATCTTTTGTTAGTTAGATGAGCCTAACGAACCTAAGGGTGTACAGAAATATGTAAAGTCTAGCTATTGGATATAAATTGACTTTAAGTTAACGACTCATTAACGGAGATCTTATAGGACTACTCAGAATACAAGCATAAAAAAAGGCCTGACCGCTAGGCCAGACCTTATATATTTTCTGTATTGACTCTACTTAGCCTTCCATATCGTAGAAAAACTGCTCAGAGACAATTTTCCCTTCTTTGACATTATATACGCAGATTTCTTCTGACTGGATTCTCGGTGATCCTTTTGCCTTATTCTGCGTATCCATAGACATCTTCATAGTAATCCAGTTTCCAGCAACTGTAGGCTTACCCACTTTCATATCGAAGACTTTGACATTCTTCTGCCACCATTCGCCTTTCGCTTGTATGCCTTTCTTCCCTTTGACATATCTATTCTGAGCACCTTGTGGCTCTTGGCTCCATACATCATTACAATAAAGCTCTTTATGTGCTTTTTGCCATTTGCCTTCTTTGCAATACTGCCATAGTTGGTTCGCTACTTGTTGTGTCGTCATAATTTCAGTTAGTGTTTATGTTATTGAATATTGTTGTGTGCTTTTCTAATAGGCAATCCGCCCTAAATTTCAACTCAATTATTAAGTTGATTAGTTCATTTCCTTTTGATTTTAAGAAAGATATTTTCCTACGATAGGCAGCCTTCTGCCCATTCCGAAGGCCTTAGAGGATACCCGCAGTACAGGTGCGGTCTGATGCCTTTTAAATTCGTTTCTATTGACCATCTTCAGTATCCGGGCTACCAACGCTTCGTCGTGGCCCATCGCTACAATTTCACTAGGCCCTTTTTGATGCTCGATGTATTCAAATAGAATCTCGTCGAGTACATCATAATCTGGGAGACTATCAGAATCTTTTTGATCTGGTCTCAGTTCTGCAGAAGGTGGCTTAGTAATACTGTTTTCAGGAATGACCTCTCCGTCTTTATTCATATATCTAGCCAAGGCAAAAACCTGCGTCTTATAGACATCACCGAGTACCGATATACCACCAGCCAGATCTCCGTACAGCGTTCCATACCCTACTGCCATTTCACTCTTGTTGCTCGTATTAAGGAGGATATTGCCAAACTTATTGGAGAAAGCCATCAATATAGTCCCTCTCACGCGGGCTTGGATGTTCTCTTCTGTGACATTGAAAGGCAGCCCTTCAAAGTGTTCTCCCAGCTTACCCATAAAGCCATCGTAGACGTCCTTAATCGCGATTATGTCATATTGTATGCCGAGATTTTCTGCAAGATCTCTAGCATCATTGACCGAGTGATCAGAAGAAAACTGTGACGGCATCAAGAGGACACGGACATTTTCCTTCCCGAGTGCACGCTGGGCTAATACAGCAGTTACGGCAGAATCTATCCCGCCTGAGAGGCCGAGTATCGCTTTTTTGAAACCCAGTTTGCCAAAGTAATCTTGTATCCCCAGGATCAAGGCATCGTGTATTTCTGAAATATCATCTTTGGGCTGGAGAGAGGCCGACTTACCTGCATCGACCTGGTCAAGATCAAATATCTCCATAGACTCCATAAAATAGGGCATTTCCCTATGGACTATGCCATTAGGCGAGACCACCAGAGATCCTCCATCAAAGATCAGCTCTGTCTGAGCCCCCACGTGATTGGAGTAGAACATTGTGAGGCCATACTTTGCTACATTAGCCTTGACGATATCAATTCTGTCTTCGGCGTGGCGATAATTAAAGGGGGAGGCTGATACATTAATAACGAAGTCAGGCTTCTCATTTATCAGGACATCTAGGGGACGGACAGTATAGAGCGGATTTTCCTCTTCTATATCCCATATGTCCTCACAGACCGTCAATGCGATCCGCTTGCCTTTATATTCTAGTGTCTCAAATTCTGTTGCAGGCTCGAAGTATCTGTACTCATCAAAGACATCATAAGTGGGCAGTAAGGCCTTATGCTGTATATGCTTGATCTCTCCATCCGCTAGAAAATAGACCGAGTTGTATAAGTCTTTGCCTTCGGGAATAAGGTTGACAGAGGGGGAGCCGACGACGATAGCGATACCTTGTGCGGCAGCCGTTAGCGTCTCTATACTCTCCTCTACTCTACGAATAAAGTCACTAAACTCCAGAAAATCGCGGGGAGGATAGCCGCAAGTGGCCAATTCTCCAAAGACAACGATATCGACACCATTGCCCTTTGCGGTCTGGGCAAAAGAGAGCATTTTCTGGACATTACCCTCAAAGTCTCCTATGAGATAATTGAGTTGTGCGATGGCTATTTTCATATGTAGTGGTCTTGTAATATGATGAGTGTCAAAGATAGTCCATTGGGAGAATTACTGCATTTAGACCCCCAATCTGCTCACCATTTAGAGCTTAAATACGATTGTAGCCATATCTGGCCTTTACTCAAATATCTAGAACTAGAAATTAACACCTTAAAGTCAAAATGACCTAAATAGCTCATTATGAATCTCTTACACATATAACTAGCAAAAAGAAGTAGGCTTCATATGTTAAAATACACTCATATGTAGTGGAATTCTAAGGATTGGCACAAACCTTGTTTATAATCATATGTCGAAAAACTATAATGTATAATAAGTTGATCGACACCAACACACAACCACTAATAGATAATCATTAATCGCCTTCGGGCCTAAAATTAAAAGACAATGAAAATTGTATGGTTTATACTTCTTCTCCTTTGGATGGCACTCGGGACCATGTGGTCAAAGAAAACCTTCTGTGGAGATGCAGCAAAAGCAAAGCCAGCAGCATCCGTAGCACCAGGCGCAGCGACTACAAAATCAACTTGTGATTTTAGCTTGGTTTTCAACGATGGAGATAATCTAAACATAACTTCAAAAGAGAATTTCAGCTTTAAGCCTAAAGCTTCTCAGTTAAATCCAGACAACCTAGGCAGCACCCTTGTATCGGTTCTGGAAAGAGTTGCTGGATATCTAGAAGAAAATCCAGAAAAAGTACTGCAAGTAACAGGACACTATCATAAAAATGAAGGAAGTCCGAAGAATTACGACAACCTAGGATTGGCGAGGTCAGATGCTATTCAGAAATATTTAGTGAGCGAACTCGGTATCTCAGCTGATCAATTGATCTCTAATTCTGAGCTCGTAGGAAAAGCTTGTTTTAGCGAGGAAAAGAATATCAAAAAGGGTGCAACAATGACCTTTGGAGAGAAAAAATAAACAACCATCAACCACACTAATCAACATTAATAGACATTAAAACAAAATAATTATGTGCACCTGGTTACCACTATTATTGATGTCCGTAGCTGCCTTCTTAGGATGGATGCTGGGCAGACAAAGAGAGGAAATAGATACATCTCATTATGATGCAACCATCAATGGTCAGACACTAGAAATAGCCAACTTAAAATCAAAGTACGACGAGCAAGTCACAAAATTCCAAGCACTTGACAAGAAGTATCTCGACTCTAGAAACGATCTACAATCTATGGCAAAGCCAGAAAAAATAGAAATCATCAAAGAGGTAGAAGTGATCAAAGAAGTACCGGTAGAAGTGATCAAAGAGGTAGAAGTCATCAAGGAGGTGGAGATTATAAAAGAAGTACCCGTAGAAGTGATCAAAGAGGTAGAAGTCATTAAGGAAGTCCAAATGACTAAAGAGGTTACAGTTCCAGAAAAAGTGGAGGTAATCAAAGAAGTACAGGTCATCAAAGAAGTACCTGTAGAGGTGATCAAAGAAGTCGAAAAAATAGTAGAGAAAATAGTGGAGGTTGAAGTTATAAAAGAAGTACCTGTAGAGATCATCAAAGAGATAGAGGTGATCAAAGAAATTCCTGTTGAAGTCATAAAGGAAGTACAGGTCACTAAAGAAATTGCAGTCGACAGGGCGGTAGAAGTTATTAAGGAAGTAGAAGTCACTAAAGAGGTACCAGTAGAAAGAATAGTAGAAAAAGAAGTGATCAAGGAGGTTATCAAAGAGGTACCTGTAGAGGTTATCAAAGAGGTAGAAGTCATCAAGGAGGTAGAGATTATCAAAGAAGTACCTGTAGAAGTGATCAAAGAAATAGAAGTAGAAGTCGAGGTTATCAAGGAAGTGCCTGTAGAAATAATCAAAGAAGTAGAAGTTATACAAGAAATTGATATGGCCCAACTCCAAGCGATGATGGCAGCAACGATGAAGCAGAAGCGTGGCGTAGCTGTAGAGACCAGCAGGATCACAAAAGGTGAAGAGGCTAAGGAAGTCAGTAGAGGTAGAGTTACCAAAGCTGCACCTACTCCACCAGTAGTTCCAGCTGCACCAGCAACACCGGTCGCACCTGACGACCTCAAGAAAATAGAGGGTATCGGACCAAAAATTTCAGAACTCCTAATTGCAGGTGGCGTGAGAACTTTTGCTCAGATGGCCAGCAGCACACCAGAACAGCTCAAAGCGATACTGGAGGCAGCAGGTCCTAGATATCAAATGCACAACCCTAGTACTTGGCCACAGCAAGCGGGTCTTGCCGCAAGTGGCGATTGGGATGGGCTCAAAGAATTACAAAACAAGCTTAACGGCGGCGTATAAAGATGAAAAGGTGTATGTCGAGGAAAAAGTTCTTCGACTCTTTAACAAAAAAAGACTGGCCCACTAGTGGGTTGGTCTTTTTGCTTTTTAAGGATTATGTAGGACTGTCTCTCTATTAAGGCAGCTACATACTGGAAATAGATCTATTTTCTGTACTTGACCCCGAGCTTATCGTGCATAGAACCTTCCATCACTTCCCTAGCCCGCCATAGCAATCGGTCATCAGCATTATCCGCTTCGTGATAGGCGTTGTCGTGCCAAAGCTGAGAAGCCATCCAAGTCTTGATTTGATAGATCATTGGGTCAGGAAAATTACGAGGCATATTATAAAAGGGACGATTTTGTTCCAAAAACCTTCTCAACTCTTGCAACATAAAGGCTTCGAACATTCTATCCTCCATCAGTGCGGAGACAGAATTATATTTCTTTATAATTTCTTGTCGCTCTTTGTGCAGATACTCCGTTACAAACTGATACAAAAGACCCGCATCATTCATTTCTTTCTGAAAAGAATTAACCTCAGCTTCATAGATATAATGGATATCTGGAACTATACCGCCATCACCAGCTACGATAGATCTTCCTAACTTACTTTTTGTAATCAGCTCATCGGGAAGCGTGAGATCAGACGTCAAAGAGTTGGCTTTAAGCTGTTCTCTATAGAGCAACATTACATCTTCTGCCTCTGCTCGCGTACGTAGCAGTGCCCTGCCTGACGGTGTCGTATATCTGCCTATTGTGATACGGATATTAGATCCGTCACCGAGCTTATAAGATTGCTGTATCAGCCCTTTACCATAAGTCGTCGTTCCTAATACGACAGCTCTATCCCAGTCTTGCAGAGCACCGATAAATACTTCGCTGGCAGAAGCCGTATACTCGTTTTGTAAGACGGCCAACTTGCCGTACACCCAGCCTCCTTCTGCTGTGGCAATATGCTCCTTTCTCTCCTTGTTAAATCCTTCTTCGGCATAGACCAACTGCCCTTCACTCAGAAACTGATCAGCCAACTGATACGCCTGCTCTACTACCCCACCATTATTGCCTCTAAGGTCGAGGACCAACTCTTGCATACCTAAAGACTTAAGGTAGGAAAGAGAAGGAATAAACTCTTCCATTGTTTTCAGCGTGAATTTTCCGACTTTGATATACCCGATCGTCGGTGTCATCATATAAGCAGAATTGACACTAGCCCAGGGCACCAGAGCTTTGGTCAGAGAGACCTCAAAAGGGAAGCCATTACGCAATATTTCTAGGGTGTAATCCTCCACTTCTTTATTGTTAATCACCGTATTGATAACACTATAGTGCACCTGGGTCATTGCCTCTCCATTGATAGTAAGTATCTGATCTCCTCGCTTGAGACCAGCTGTATCAGCAGGGCCCTTATCATTTATATAAGTGACGACAGCAGTATCCTGAACCATATAAAAAGAAAAACCTACAGCCTTTCCAGAGTAGCCTTTATCGGCATTAGTTTGTCTCTCAACCTCTTCTGTCGTTTGATATACCGTGAAAGGATCTAGCTGTGCCGCAACACTGCGAACAGCTATGGAAGTAAGACTATCGATATCGACATCATCCACGTAATAACTGTCAAGATAATACATCAACCAGTCCAGCTTCTGTCCATTATGCCCTGCAGAGTACTTATCCACTTGGGCTGAGAGCGACCAGGTAGTCATTAATACAACAACGAGCAATAGTAAAGGGAACTTTGACATAATAAGCTTTGGGTAATAAGAAATAAAGGAACAACTATTAGATAGGAGCTCAAATATACCCTAGGAATGCCTAATCCCTTGATTTTTAAGAGTTTATTAATGAATTGTCTTTTCTTCCGAACAAAGAAGACAACTGTTACAACTCATTTCTTTCTAAGTTAAAACTAGTCAGATTCTGGTTCTAGAGAGTAAGAATTTGATATGTTCAATGGAATAACTCAATCACTACTTAAAAAAAAGCCGCCTTAGCATCTTGCATAGGCGGCTTCCATATTATATCTGTTTAATCAGATCGTAATTATAGCGGCATATGTTAGTTGGCCGCCAAGTTCCAATTAAGGCTTACACTGAAAGTTCTAAATGGTCTGAACTGGCTATAGATTTGATCTTCAGTTCCATAAGATTTATACACTCTTTCTTTTGCTGAGTTTAACAAATTATTGGCACCTGCACTCACTCTAAACTTATCATTTTCTCCAAACTGCTTAGATACCTTAAATCCTAAATCATGGAACGGTGCTGTGAATACATCTGGATTTAATCCAATTCCGACGATAGCAAGACTAGGCCCTTGGACATTATAACTTAGATTAGCTTCCCAAGCCTTCTCAGGATGTGTATAGTTAATATATCCATTGATGATATAAGGCGCTTGACCCTGCATCTGTCTTGTGGTTGTGATTGTCTCTCCTACTCTTCCATTTGTCAACCTCGACTCGTACTCACCGTTTTCACTTTGGTCTAGTTCTACTTGAGATTGAACATATGTGAAGTTTGCGCCTGCATAGAGCGAGTTCAAATTTTCAAACACAAAGCCCAAATTTTTTCTGAACTCCACCTCTACACCAGCAACCTTTGCATTGCCAATATTTCTTGGTTGTAAATCATTAGGTGCAGACGAGCTAAAAGCCACTAGCTCGATAGGATTAGTGAAATCTTTGTAGAATCCACTAACAGAAAACATCTGTCCTTCACTATAGAAAGCTTCCCATCTAATATCATAGTTATCGACATTCGTTTGCTGTATATCAATGTTACCGATAAAGGTCTGATCAGAAATGGCATCATAAATCTGAGCAATAGATGCTTCCTTAAATGATGGTCGAGCTACTGTATTAGAGTAAGAAGTTCTAATATTCATATTATGAGTTAAACCATAAACGAGATTTACTGAAGGCAATAAGTCTAACTGGTTTAATATTCTTTCATTATTATAAACTACAGAACCTGTATTATTCTGTCCTGTATAGTTATGCGTAAACTTTTCTAGTCTCATACCAATATTGGCTCTCAATCCAGATACGATTTCCAAATCAGCCATCACATAACCTCCTAGAGTATGCTGTGTCGCATCATACGTATTTGCAGGTTCAAAATTACCTGCCACATAAGTTCCAACTTGACTCTCTGGTGTCCATATGTTCTCAGCAAGCAGTAGCTCGTTAGGATCTCCAGTAAGGTCAAGAGAATTCTGTCCTTTGACATTGATGAGATAACTTAATATCTCGTAATCTCTTTGCTTATAGACGTTGCTTCCACCAAACTGAAGATCAACATCTACACCATAAACGGATAGAGCCTTACTAACATCCACTCGTCCTGAATAATTAATTTCATTGAGATTTCTCCACAATCTTCTCGGCTGGGCACCCTCAGATGGCTCAAATGACAGACTGCTGTCATCATTCAGTTTGAATGGTGTAATTCTAATATCCTTATCTTGTATACTAGAGACTGTTGGAGAAAACTTCCAATCGAGTTCTAGAGTATTACTGAGTGGGTGGCTACCTGTGAGCAAGACATTCGTGATACTTCTTTCTGTATACTCAACATTATCACTGACTAAGGTATTAGAAGCTCTTATAAAATTACTTCTTTCAAATAGTCCTGACTTAGCTTCACCATTCTGAAGGTGCAACGCCATCAAGCTCAGCTTATGATTTTTATACTTTAAGGCTGTACCCACCATACCACTTAGTAAGGTATTATTGGTACCAAGGTCGCCCCTAGACTCTCTATCTTGTTGCAAGTCCATCTCTTCTACATTAGATGACTTGATGTAATTATTGTACATAACATCCTGGAAGAAAGTCGTCGTATTTCTATATCCAAGCACAGCATTATATCCGATAGTCGCCTCGCCTTTCTGTATTTGATTACCTACAGAAAAACCCAAATTTCCATTAGCCAAGCTATTGGTTCTTTCTATGGCCATATTGTTCTCAAATCGACTAGTCAATTGAGTAAGGGTAGGCTCATCTATAGGACTAGGGATTGGTTGAAATTTATTCACATTTAGATCTCTCAATCCATTATCGAAGCCCAAGAAATCTGTGCTACTTCTCTGAGAACTCAGGTAATTGTTTTGGAAGTGCATATTAGGATTGAATCCTAAGCCTAAAGAAACGGACATCGTCTTTTCTTCTGGAAAATCCTTGGTAGAGATATTAACTACTCCACCAGTGAAGTCACCAGAAAAATCGGCTCTTGATGTCTTAGACACCATTAGATTATCAATTATATTGGTAGGGAATACATCTACTTGCAGTGAGTTTCTATCAGGGTCAAGACCTGGTATTTCTAATCCATTCAATATAGTCTTAGAATAACGATCACCCAAGCCTCTTATGAAGACATACTTACCACCATCGATAGAGACACCCGTCACTCTCTTAATCGCTGCGCCTGCATTGCTATCTCCATTTTTTCTTATAGACTGAGAGCTGATCCCATTGACAACATTGGTGGATCTTCGTTGGATTGCCATTACTGCATTTTCTGTATTACGCAGTTGCTTGGCCGTAATTACGACCTCTTCGAGTTGCTGGCTATCTTCTGATATAGTTACATCAACTTTTGTCTCCTCACCAGACTTGACAACTATAGCGTCAACAACAGTATTCTGATAGCCTAGGTAGCTCACTTCAATACTGTAAGTACCTTCCGCCAACTCATAAGAAAAAACACCATCTAAGTCAGTAGTAAAACCTTCTGAGGTTCCAACTATTAAGACGTTTGCAAACGGTATAGTTTCATTGCTATTAGCATCAGTAATGACACCGCTGATAGTTCCTGATTGCGCCAAGAGTAAGCTGCTTACAAAAAGGCCACATAATGTCAGGTATAAATTTTTCATTTTATCTATTAAAGTATGAATTGTATAAAATCCTTTTAATTCTCTAAGCAGAGTGCTTAGTCTATTTTTGATTTAGTTCTTATTAGAAATTTAAAGCACCTTGTCTAGAAGCATAGGTCCAAGAGAACACACTCGTATCAGCACCTTTTGTAGCTGTATTTACAGAAGAGTTATCCATTTCCATCTGAGCATCGAAAGCTGCATCATCTCCAGAAGGAGAAGTATCGTGACATAATTCACTGACAGATAAGTCACTGACAAACTCGCAGCCGCTTATCTGCAGAGCGCCAGAAAAGTAATTAGCAGAACTTTCGTCATCATCAATCTCTAGATCAGCCTCATCGGGAAAATTCATAGCTATGCAGTCTCTTACTAGTCCTGAAGAGGCTTTTCTGAAATCTGCAATCTCCGAGTTGAGTCCTATTAGCGTACCATTTTCTATAGTAAAGCTGCCTGTCGCCGAGCCTTCTGGACCATCTATCTCTAGACCGTGATCTGAATCTTCGCCTGCTATATAGACAAAATTGTTTAGCGTTCCAGAATATCCCTGATCTACATCATAAGCGTCATCTCCTTGCGACCATACGACAGCATTATTCACACTTACATTGCCTCCAAAAAACTCGATGCCATCGTCCAAGTTAGCCACCACTTCTATATGATTGATAGTCGTAACTCTCCCTACACCACCAAGTGTTAATCCATTTATTTCGTTATTCTCACCGATAGAGGCGCCGCCGTGTCGGATAGAGATATAACACAACGTACCAGAATTATCTGCTACATCATCACCACCATACAACCCAAAAGTATCATCTGCAGGGATCCCTTCTATCTGAAACTCTGAGACATCACCTTCAAAAGATCCAGGTGCATTACCCAATACGATCAATCCGCCCCATAATCCACTTTGTGTAATATCTAGATTGGTACCAGCAAATTGCCCAACCTCTATATTATCCAGCGCAGAGGTCATAACTATTGGCGCTTCTGGAGTACCGCAAGCATTAAGTCGGGCACCTCTAGCTACGATCAAGGCACTCGCGAGTGAGCCTGTTCCTTCAGCACCTTTGATGATCGTACCAGGCTCTATGGATAAAGTCGCTCCTGCACTTACGACCACTTTTCCATTAAGTCTATATATATTATCTGCAGTCCATACCGCATCAGAATCGATAAAACCGAATAGGTCCACTACTTCATCTGTAGATTGTACCTCTACACAATCACAATTACCATCTACTTCAGATAAGGTAGTTCCCGTAGGACAAAGGAAGTTGGCGCAAGGATCATCAGTTCCACAACTAGAAAGCATAAAAATTAGTGCTGAAACTGATAAGAGAAGTAACATTGCTTTTTTCATCATAACTGTTTTGAGCTGTAGAATTGGTTGATTTAAGATTATGGGACAAAGGTAGAGGGGGTACCTTAACTCATTATCAAGCCAATATTATCTTAATGTTAACTGTCACTAATTGAGACAGCTCATACTATGTGCCACACAACAGCCGGATCACAGTTGGAAATTCTATAACCAGTTGATTATCATTATATTATTACGACAACAGAGCATATTTCGATATTACTGCTACCTTAATGGGGCATTACGTCAAAGTCCAAGTAACAATCATTAAAGAACGACTCGTGTTATGTTAGGAATACTCCTCATCTACTTTATAGGAAAGCGCTTCTATGACCTCGCACAAGTCAACAAAAAGAGCGAGTGGGGTTATGCCATATTTGGCGTTTTATCCTATTATCTAAGCGCCTTGCTGGGCGGAGTGATCTTGGCAGTAGGCTCTGAGGTAATCGGTTATATGTCCATAGACGAAATGGACGATACCGTTCTTGGTCTTATAGCTGTCCCATTTGGCATCTTAGGCTGTTGGGCAACTTATAAACTACTGGAAAAAATATGGGCGGCAAGATCCTCTAATGGCAACTCGGAGATCTTGGATAACGAATTTGTTTAGAGTCCATAAAAAAAGGGTCACCTCACGGCAACCCTTTCTTTAAATTTCTATTCTAATCTAGCAGCCCTCTTACTGGCCGTCCTCCATACTCGCTTCTATTTTTTTAAGCAGTGCCTCTGTTTCGCCTATATCACTCTCATCTTTCTTACCCACCACGATAGCTTGCTCTGCATACTTCTTTGCCTTAGGCATATCTCCATTCTTGTAGAGGAGGGCTGCGTAAGTATCTAAGAACATATAATTAGGCTCTAGCTCCACAACTTTATTCATCCACTCTTCCATCATCTTGAGACACTTAGGATCATCACATTTTTCATAGAGTGTCCACGCTACAGAGTTCGCTAAGCCTAGATTCTCTTCGAGCGCACCTTCTCTAATGAGCTTGTCTGCTTTCATTGTATACCCTTCCCAATCTTCTGTGGCTTTCATATAGCTCATCTCAAAACTACTGACCATATCTGCCTTATCCTCTTCATTGGTATAGTACTTATTCAAGATACCTATCGCCTCATCCAGCATTTGCTTATCGCCTTCTTTCCCTGCTGCAGACACCTTTGAGTACACAACATTAGAGACAAAGCCATCAAATTCTTGAGCACCATACAGGCCGATATATTTTTCTGAATTGTCCAACATGTGCTGCTTGTACTTTTCTCCCGTAGGACATTGTGTCAGAGCTGTCCAAGCCACTTCATTATATAAGTCATCTGTCTCGTCTAACCAAGCATCTACTGTCTCGGCATTTGTTCTAGCTCTCTTACCACCTACTCCAAAGACACCCTCCAAAAACGCTGGATAGTCTAAATCAAAATTCTGTGAAGCAAACGCGTAAACCTGAGGCCTCTTATCTGCACGGATTCCCTTCAAGTGTTCTAAAAACTTAGCGTTATCTTTTTCAAAACCTGGCTTCTTTTCTATTATCTGACCTTGAGGGTTAAAGAATAAGAGAGTAGGAAAAGCTCTAACACGAAACTTCATCGCTACACTAGTACCGAAACCTTTTTCCATATCTACTTTGATGGCAACGAACTCTTCATTGAGATAATCCGCGATGGCCTTATCTGTAAATGTTTCTTTGTCCATCACCTTACACCAATAGCACCAATCCGTATAAGAATCTACAAAGACGTGCTTGTCCTCTTCTGCTGCCTTAGCAAAAGCCTCTTCCCAAGTGCCTTCAAAAAAATTGACCTGCCCTTGTGCTGAGCAGAATAGCGCTGTCGCTATCAATGTTAGTATAAAAACGATTTGTTTCATTATGATATAATTTTTTCTAAAAATACAACTTATGTTGCCCCTATTGGCCCAAAGTATGCAGGATGTCGGGGTATAGACCAGAGTTAAAAGTGTCAAAACCTATATTTCTTCACGTAAATATCTGAGCTCAGAACAATTCTCCTTGACAAAAACCTGCTTGGCAATTCTAAGTAAATCTGCTGCTGTTACAGATTCTATCTCTTCCTCTTGCTGGTTGATCTTTTCGAGCTCTCCCATCATCTCATAATAAGCCAGATTAATAGCCTTATTGGTTATGCTGACTTCAGAGAATGCGACACTGCTGATGAGGCTATTCTTGACTTTTTGCAGCTCATCTTCCTTAACCAATTCCTTGGTCAATAAATCGAGTTCAGCCCATATCAGCGATAGCGCCTGATCCATATCTGCCCCCTCGAGCATATGGCTTTCTACTACAAAGAGTCCGGGATCCAGGGTACCTGTGATATAAGCATTGACCTTAGAGAAAAGCTCTGTTCCCTTGAGCAAATTCTGATAAAGCCTCGCTGATCGTCCTCCACTAAGGATATCGGATAATAAGTCATAGACGATAAAGTCTTTATGATTTCTATCCGGCATATGAAAGGCCAAGTACAAGGCATCGGCAGGCACTTTTCGCTTAACTGTTTTCTGCCTGAATGCCTGCTGACGTGGCTCCATCTCTACAGGACTAAAACTGACTGCTCCACCCGGGATACTGCCAAACCAATGGTCAATTTGTGTCTTAATATTGTCATCATATTTGCCAGCAATAATGAGGACAGCATTGCTCGGCTTGTAATATCTATCAAAAAAGGCCTTGACCTCAGACAACTCTGCTTCTGATATATGCTCCGGCACCAGCCCTATGGTCGGCCATCTGTAAGGGTGCTTGCTAAATGCGAGCGCCGATAACTCATGCCATAGATCTCCATAAGGTTGATTGATGCTGGTTTCTTTAAATTCTTCTACGACAACTTTTTTCTGAACGTCTAGACTCTTTTGATTAAAATCTAGTTGCAACATTCTATCCGACTCCAACCACAAGGCCGTCTCAATATTCTCCGCAGGCATCACATTATAGAAATTGGTCAAATCAGAATTGGTAAAGGCATTATTATCACCACCCGCTTGCTGTATCGGCGTATCGAAATCCGGTACATTGACAGAGCCGCCAAACATCAGATGCTCAAACAGATGTGCAAAACCTGTCCGCTGCACCTCCTCATTCTTAGACCCGACCTTATAGAGCACATTGACTGTAACCAATGGTGTACTATCGTCAGGATGCAAAATGACCGTCAAGCCATTATCAAGAGTATATCGTTCGTATTTGATCACAGAGTTATTTCTTCTAAGCCAGAGACAAGATAAACGTGACAACAATCAGCTCCAACCACATATTCTTCATTAACAACCTCTGCACCATTTAACTCACCTCTAAAAGTAATCGACAGCTCTTTATTCTCGTAGGCGCTTCTAAAAGCATCTGAAAATATTTCATAACAACCACTGCTATGATCATCATTGAAAGGTACAGTAAAAGCTCGTCCAGTCTGGGTCAATAGCACTTGGTAATCAATTTCTGTCACTGGCTCACCGTCTGCTGTTTTGATTTTCACGCTTATAGATCTAAACTCTTCTGTGCACGCCTCGAAACAATCTGACTCTCCACAAGCCATAAGGGTCATCATCAGTATCATTAAAGACCAAACTATTTTCATAGCATAAAGATTATAAGAAGAGCTAAAATTAAATAAAAGGGAAGCCTCATACTTTCCACGGACCTAGATGATGCTTATTAAAGACATTATCACGTAAGCACTTCATAAAGGCTTCCTTAGATATAGTCTCGGCGCCCATACTGAGCATATGCTGCGTGCGCTGCTGACAATCGACCATCGTAAAGCCCTCCTTGACGAGCCAGTTACATAGTTGGATAAACCCATACTTGGATGCATTGCTCACCTTGGCAAACATCGATTCTCCAAAGAATATCTTTCCTAGGGCCAGACCATACAAGCCTCCTACAAGCTCATCGCCTTCCCAGACTTCTATAGAGTGGGCGAGCCCATGATGATGCAGATCTACAAAGGTAGATTCTAGAGTATCATAGAGCCAGGTGCCATTCTGCCCAGCCCGTTTGATTTCCTTACAGCTTCTGATCACTTGCTCAAAAGCCGTATCCATAGACCATCGAAATCTGTTTCCATTGAGATAAGGCCGCATACTCTTAGTGATCCGCACCTGATCTGGATACAAGACACACCGCGGGTGGGTATAGTACCAAAAAGTCGGTTCTCCTTCATTAGACCACGGAAATATGCCAAACTGATACGCCAGTAGCAAGGTATCTGCGTCTATCGAGGACCCCATTGCTAGGAGTCCATCGTCATCTGCCTTAAGTGGGTGTGGAAAGAATTCTACCCCAGGAGGTAGAAAATACGCCATATTATCGTCTAGTCACCATCTGGTCAATGACAGCAGATAGGCCTCTCTCTACCAATGCATCTTTCATTGGCTTGAGCTTTTCCATTTTTCCTGTCTTTACTATGGCTTTCCCTTTATAGTGTACGATGAGTGACAGCTGCTCTGATTGCTCAAAAGTGTGGTTACACACCTCCATAAAGCACTGTATTACCCAGTCGAAAGTATTGAAATCATCATTATAGACGACTAATTGCGAGTTAAGAAGGCTAGTCGGCACCTCTTTTACTACTTCTGCAACTTGTTCGAGTTCTGAAGCTATTAAGTCATTAAGCTCTTTGGACATCTAAATTCTATTAAAATGGGTGGTTAATTCAATCCAGCTAAAGCTGATTCGATTGCTTCAAAATTGGGCAAATTCCCTGCATTTTCCAATACCTCTACATATTTAATTGTACCGGTCTTGTCTACAACGAAAGCTGCACGCTTGGAAACTCCCTTCATTCCTGCTACAAACTCCTCATATAGAGCATGATAAGCTTTAGAAACTTCTTTATTAAAGTCAGAAAGGAGAGAGAATTCCAATTTATTTTCTTCTTTATATTTTGCTAATGTAAACGGAGAATCTACCGAAATAGCTAAAATTTCAGCATTCATATTGTTAAACTTAGCCATATCATCTCTCATATGACATAACTCAGTAGTACAAACTCCAGTAAAAGCGAATGGAAAAAAGAGAAGGACGACGTTCTTCCCAGAATATGATGTGAGGTCCACATCTTGCATAGCACTGTCCTTTAGTACAAAGGTCGGTGCTGTATCACCAATATTAAGGCTCATAAAAAATGAATTTGGGTGTGCACCAAAAGTAGGACAATTAAGCCTTAATGTGGAGCACAACTATTTTTCTTGGATAGATTAATTACCTTTTGCAAATCAATTGCTAATACAACTGCACAAAACGTACCACATATACATCATCCCCAATGCAACCCAAATTAAAAGCCTATGGCCAACTGCACCTCGCTACCCTTTTGTACGGGCTTACAGCAATCTTAGGTGATCTCATCTCACTGACCGCTCTTAATCTGGTCTGGTGGAGAGTCTTGCTGACCAGTATCAGCCTGCTCTTCTTTGTCAAGTTTGGCAAGGCCATCCTCGATATGGAGCGCAAGGATGTGATAGCCTTTGTCGGCATAGGCTTTATTGTAGCACTACACTGGGTCACCTTCTATGGCGCCATCAAGTATGCCAATGCCTCTGTCGCTCTGGCTGCATTTGCGCTGACGTCCCTATTTACCTCTATTGTAGAACCCCTATTGACTAAAAAGCCCTTCGAGAAGTCAGAGTTATTGATAGGCATCCTCGTCGTCCCTGCGATGTTGCTTATCGCCAACAACCTAGACGTCTCTCTGATCAAAGGTCTACTCGTGGGTATCTTATCTGCCTTTCTCGCTTCCATCTTTGCGACACTCAATAAGAAGATGGTCAATAGAGCCAGCAGCTATCAGATTACCTTTATAGAAATGTCAAGTGCCTTCGTATTCCTCAGTCTGTTCGTTCCTTTTATGATAGGGCCCGACACCCCTCTGATGCCGACGACTATGGATTGGGTTTATCTCCTTATACTCGCTCTAGCCTGTACAACTTTTGCTTTCATCATCACCCTCAAGGCAATGGAAATTGTCTCTGCCTTTGAAGCCAATCTTGTCATCAATCTAGAACCCGTCTATGGTATCCTTCTCGCAGCCCTCATACTTAAAGATCACAAAGAAGTCGGTACTACTTTCTATTTTGGTATAGGACTGATACTGCTTATCGTACTCTCCTACCCGCTTATCAAACGGAAAAGATTACAGAAAAAAGTCAACCCAGAAGTCTAACTTAAATTATTACCACCCTATGTCTGACTATCCATATATCACAGATCCTACAATCCAAGCCTATTGCCATCAATACTCTAAGTCCTTAGCGCCAGCCCTTAGTGCATTGGCTAAGGAAACAGAAGCAACGGGCCAGCTCAAAATGATTTCTGGGCCTTTCCTTGGACAATTTCTTAGGATGTTTGCTATGGTCATACAGCCTGAGCGCATACTGGAGATAGGTACCTTTGTCGGTTACGGCACCCGTTGCCTTATGCAAGGACTGACAGACACCGGAAAAATATATACCCTCGAAAAGAGCGATGACTACGACACCTACTCTCGTCAGGCCTTTGCGTCGAGCGCACGACCACAATCCATCATACAACTCAAAGGCGATGCCGCAGAGCTGATCCCCACTATCGATGAAGTCTGGGATCTAGTATTTATCGATGCAGCCAAGCGACAGTATAGTACATACTTCGAGCTAGTACTTCCTAGCCTGAGAAAGGGCGGCGTCATCCTCGCGGACAATGTCTTGTGGAAAGGCAAAGTGGTCAGCCCCGATAATGACAAGCTCTGCCAAGGTTTGGATCTCTTTAATCAGAAAGTATTTGAAGACGAGCGGGTAGACAATGTGTTGTTGCCGATTGATGATGGGGTTAATTTTATTGTAAAGCGATAAGGAGGTTTTTGACTAGAAATCTGCTCTAGAGCTAACTATTGGCGTTGAAATGGTAAGAATTTCCCTATTTTTAAGAGGGAGGCAGTGAGGATATAGAAGAAATAACTGGAACAACAGGAGTGGAAGGGTGAAGTTATAGGGTAGTTAGGTAGAAAATAGACAATGCGGGACTTATGTGAATGTGATTTTCGGGTTATCAGTCGCCTTGGCATAGTTGCGGGATGGCTTCAGTTTTCTAATCTTTCTTTTGCCGCTGAATAATAATCGTAAAGAAACTAATGAAAGCGTCCGTAATAAAACTTCAGGCCTTGGGCTAATGTAAAAAATCGAGAATTTCACTAAGTGCCTTATCATTACAGAACATGAGACTAGGCATTTT
>CALBWK010000040.1 GCA_937969415.1 uncultured Saprospiraceae bacterium
GATAACAACAGCAGCTTTCATTACGAGTATAATGACAATGAGCCAAGCACAGACAACAATCACAGGTATGATAGGGGCGCACTCGAGTACGACCTCAGCCAATCTTTCCATAGGTGAAGGTTCTGCTGCTCTAAACCTTAAGCCCATCACTACTTTTACGGGAGGCGTGACCATAGACCAGGCGCTAGATAGCAGACTAAGTTTTACGAGTGGTCTACATTTTAAGCGAAAAGGCTTTGAGGTATTGGAAGGCACGAGTGTAGGGGTATTAGGACTGGATCTAGGAGTCGGTGTCAGAGCGACTACAGAGATCAATTATCTGGAAGTACCTTTTATGTTGAAGGCAAAGATTATTGATAATGCTAAAGTACAACCTTATATAGGTGCAGGCCCTACAGTTTCGTATGGGATAAATGGGACCTTAAGTACTACTGCAACAGCCATCTTCGATTTTAATCTGACACAGACAGATATCGATTTATCGAGCAACAATTATAATAGATGGCAGCTAGGAGGACAGGCAGTTGCTGGAGCAATCTTCCCCTATGGGCAAGGGCACTGGATGACTGAGGTAGGATACTCCACATCATTTACAGACTTAGTAAGCGAGGATTTCCTCATAGATGCAGGTGGCAGACATAGAGGTTGGACTTTTTCGATAGGATACGGAATGCGATTCTAGATAAGATATAGAAGTTGAATAGTTGACGTGGGCTTTAAAGCCTTTGCAGCGGGTTGAAGATTTTCAGTCCGCTGTTTTTTGTTCAAACTATTTGATTTATGCTCTGTTTTATAAAGAGGAGACCTGTGGTCAAGATTTAAAGCTTACAATTTTTGTAGAATGTTACTTTGTCTTATTGTTAGCTTTGAATTTTAGTTGATATAAAACAGGAGACAGATTTATTTAAGATTTGACAATATCTGATAACCCAATAATTATATGACCTCAAAAAGTGTGGGAAAAGAAAAGCAAACTTGGTTAACAAAGAAGAGACGGCCGATCGTTATAGGAGGTCCTTGTAGTGCTGAGACAGAGGAGCAAGTTATAGAGACAGGCCAACGGATTGTTGCTACGGGTAAGGTAGATATCTTCAGGGCAGGCATATGGAAGCCACGTACACGTCCAGGGAGTTTCGAGGGTGTAGGAGAGCGAGGCCTTCCTTGGTGCCAAAGAGTCAAAGAGTTGACGGGTCTGCCTATAACAGTCGAGGTAGCCAAGACTGCACACATTGAAGCTTGCCTCAAGCACGATATTGATATCTTATGGATAGGCGCTAGGACAACGGTCAACCCTTTTGTGGTACAAGAATTAGCAGATGCTCTCCGTGGGGTAGACATACCTGTACTGGTCAAGAATCCTATCAATCCTGACCTCGCACTGTGGTTAGGAGCCGTGGAGAGGTTTCAGAAAGCAGGGATCCAAGAACTTGGTGCTATACATAGAGGTTTCTCCAATCTGAGCGAGAAGTATTATAGAAATAGACCGCAGTGGCAGATTCCTTTAGAATTTATGAGAAGAATGCCAGACATCCCTATGATTAATGATCCTAGTCATATCTGTGGAAGACGAGATATCTTACAAGAGGTAGCACAAAAGTCGCTTGACCTCGGTTTTGACGGATTGATGATTGAGTCTCATATAGATCCAGATAAAGCGCTTTCTGATGCTCAACAACAAATCACGCCTGAGGTTTTGGGGCAGATGATAACAGATCTGGTCTTAAGAGAAGACTATGAAGATGAGCCGCTCAAGCAAAGTGAGATTGAAAATCTCCGACAAGAAATCAACAATATCGATGAAGAGCTCATCAATCTCCTCTCCAATCGAATGAAGGTCGCGAGAGCAATAGGTGGCTACAAGAAAAAGAATAATATGACCATACTGCAACAGCGCCGGTGGAATGAGATCATAGAAAAAAGTAAGATGCAAGCTGCCCGCTCTGGCCTCAGCGAAGCCTTTATCTTGAAATTCATCAGTGCTATCCACGATGAGAGCATCGATCAGCAGGAACAAGTGTATAAGGGTAAGTAGAGCTTAGCTGTATTATTTATTCTGTCGCTTACCTAAAGCTTGTCTTATGTAGTTCGGAATTAGATTCAATGGTCTTATATGAGAAAGAATACTCCAATTAATACTATTTTCATCTAGTACTTACAAAACTAGATGTCCATATGAAATTCCAACTATCCTTACTGTTTTTACTTTGCCTGAGCTACGGCTATACACAGCAAACCACTACCTCCAACTCTCCTCAACACGAAGAAATGTACAGCTCTGTCGAGTGGAGACATATTGGGCCTTTTAGGGGAGGACGATCTTGTGCTGTAACAGGAGTGCCTGGGAAGCCACAACTCTATTATTTTGGTTCGACAGGTGGTGGTGTGTGGAAGACAGAAAACGGGGGTCAATCTTGGTCCAATATTTCTGATGGTTATTTTGGCGGATCGATAGGGGCAGTTTCTGTTTCTACAGCGGATAACAATGTCATCTATGTTGGAGGCGGAGAGAAGACAGTAAGAGGTAATGTCTCCTACGGTTATGGTGTGTGGCGGTCAGAGGACGCAGGAAAGACTTGGGAGTCAAGAGGCCTCAAAAAATCTAGACACATTTCTCGATTGCGGATAGATCCTAATAATCCTAATATCGTCTACGCTGCAGTGATGGGCAACTTGTTTGCAGATACAGACGAACGTGGCGTATATAAGTCAGTGGATGGAGGACAGAACTGGAAGAAGGTTCTCTTTGCAAATAATAAGACAGGTGCTGTTGATTTGATCATCGATCCCAATAATTCTAGAATCCTCTATGCGACAACTTGGACGATAAGGAGAACACCCTATTCTTTGTCTAGTGGAGGAGAGGGATCGGCTTTATGGAAGAGCACAGATAGCGGAGAGACTTGGACAAATATTAGTGCCAATAAAGGTTTGCCTTCAGGTGTATGGGGAATCAGTGGAGTGACTGTTTCTCCTCAAAATTCTGACCGTGTCTGGGCCATTATTGAAAACAAAAGTGGTGGCGTCTATAGGTCAGATGATGCAGGCAAGACTTGGCAAAAACTTAATAGCGAAAGATCCTTACGACAACGGGCTTGGTATTATACGAGAATCTATGCGGATACGCAGGATGAAGATGTTGTCTACGTAGTGAATGTGAATTATCACAAGTCTAAGGATGGAGGAAAGACATTCAAGTCCGCAAGAGCACCTCACGGAGATCATCATGATATGTGGATAGATCCAGATGATGGAGATAGAATGATTATGGGCGATGATGGCGGCGCACAGGTTAGTTATGATGGAGGAGATACTTGGTCTACTTATCACAATCAACCGACGGCACAGTTTTATCGTGTGACGACTGACAATCATTTTCCTTACCGCATCTATGTGGCACAGCAAGATAACAGTACTCTGAGGATTCCCCATAGGACTATGGGTTCAAGTATAACAGAAACGGATTGGGAGCGCACGGCGGGAGGAGAGTCTGCACATATTGCTGTAGACCCTACGGATAATGATATCGTCTATGGGGGTAGCTACGATGGTTTTCTAACAAGAGTAGATCATAAGACAGATCAGACTAGAGCCATCAATGTTTGGCCAGACAATCCTATGGGACACGGCGCAGAAGGAATGAAGTATCGTTTTCAATGGAACTTCCCAATTTTCTTTTCTAAGCACGATCCTAAAGTGTTATACACAGCTTCTAATCATCTACACCGGACTACGGATGAAGGACAAACGTGGGAAATTATCAGCCCAGACCTGACACGTAATGATCCAGAAAAATTGAAATCCTCTGGTGGGCCCATCACGCAAGACAATACCAGTGTAGAATATTACTGTACCATTTTTGCAGCTCAGGAGTCTCCGCTAAAAGAGGGCCTGATCTGGGTAGGCTCAGACGATGGACTTGTCCACTTGACAAAAGATGGCGGAGAAAACTGGACCAATATCACGCCTACAGGTATGCCGAAATGGCTGATGATCAATTGTATAGAACCCGATCCACACAATGAAGCTGGTTGCTACTTGGCGGGGACGTTATATAAGGATGGAGACTTCCAGCCTTACCTCTACAAGACAAGTAATTATGGAGCGACTTGGAATAAGATTACAACGGGTATAGATAAGGAACATTTTACAAGAGTGATACGAGCTGATCCTGAGCAAGAGGGTTTTCTCTATGCAGGTACAGAGAGCGGAATGTATATTTCTAAGGATGATGGAAGATCTTGGAAGACTTTTCAATTGAATCTGCCTATTGTTCCTATAACTGATTTGGTGATTAAAAATGATAACTTGATTGCTGCGACGCAAGGAAGAAGTATCTGGATGATCGATGACCTGAGTACTGTAAGGAGTGCGATGGCTCTATCAAAAGAGGTGGATCATTTGTTTAAGCCTGTGGATGCGTATAGGATGAGAGGTAGCCAGAATAAAAAGGCGAAAGGTGTCGGGATGAATCATCCTGGAGGGGTCAATGTGCATTTTTATCTCAAGGATTTTGACACCAAAGAAGACAGCATTACGCTTACATTTAAGAATGCTGCTGGCGAGATTATAAGATCATATAACAACAAGGCCAAAGAGAAAGTCGACTCATTAGCAGTGGAGTTAGGTGCCAATAATTTCAATTGGAATATGCAGCTACCTGCGGCAAAGAAATTTAAAGGAATGGTTTTTTGGTGGGGATCGTTGGCAGGACCTAAAGTGGTGCCAGGAAAGTATACTGTAGAGTTGTCTGTAAATGAAATTGTACAAACACAAGAGTTTGAAATCCTTAAAGACCCGAGGGTGCCTTATACTCAGGCAGAGTTGCAGCAGCAGTATGATTTTATTTCTAGTATCAATGCCAAGGTGACGGAAGCTCACGAGGATATCATAGAAATGCGAAAGCTTAAAAAGCAGATGAAAGACTTCCTGAAACAACACGAAAGCCCTAAAGTCAAGCAGAAAATTGAGGTGTTGGATTCTACCTTGTCTGTAATCGAAAAAACGTTATACCAAACCCAAAATAGGAGCCGTCAAGATCCTTTGAATTTTCCGATCAGATTGACCAATAAGTTGGCACATCTTAATTCTTTGTCTCAGATGAGTGATGGCCCGCCCACAGCTTCTATGTTGGCTGTGCAAGCGGAGTTGACTGAGCAGATCGATAAGGAATTAGAAGCTTACAGACTGATAAAGTCCAAAGAAGTACAAGCACTTAATGATTTGATAAGATCAGAAATTACGGACTTTATCAAGTTAGAGGAGGCACCTGCGCAAGAGCCTTAGATTAGAAAGGTGTGTCCGCAGCGGAAAGGCTAATAGAGAAAAAGAAAATTGTACCGAATAGAATACTTAGTTAATTATCCAAGGATCTTTTCCTACGAAGGTTTTCTTCTTGTTGGCTGAGCTTATCCCTAGAGTAAGCCCAACAGCTATCTGACTTCCACCTATAATGAATAGTTCACGTTGGTTGTTGTCTAGAAAGACGGCATTAAGAATCGTAACCAAGCCGCCTATACCTAGTAGGGCACCTATGCCAGCTCTGTTGCTGCTATTCTTCTTAGCTTTTTCTGATTTGAAATTTGTAATATAAAGTAAGTCTTCTTTGGCAATGGTCTTGTAAGGATTGTAATCAAATAGCCCAGTATTGAGACTAGAATCATTTTTGTCTAAGCTTAGCTCTTTTGTTATTTCAGAATTTAGAAAGTTGAATTTCACACTATCCTGAGAAGTAGAAAGCAGATAGCCAGTAAAAGTGATGTAGTCACAACAGCTTTCTAATTTTGTAGACTTAACACCTACCTCTAAGAAATGAGAGGTTGTTATTTCATCCGTCTTGTCATTTTTGTGAATTGAAAGATTCTGGCAGATACAAGTACCGCAAATAGCGAGAAATAGGAGAGTGGAAAGGAGTTTCATATAATGCATATTTAATTGACTGCTACAAATCTATATTTTTTATTCAGTAGGGACATGAATATTGTGTCAATATATGGACTTCATTAGGCCCTATTCTTTTCTCTGACATTCAGAAGTGTCAGTGTCGATTGAGGGAGGGTGTGACGGGGAGCCTATCAAGCATGAGTGGGAGCGGGATCGGCACGGTGTAGAGCCTTCACTTGACTCGATTTTTGCTTACTTTTCATCTAAGGAAAAGTAAGACCTAAATAAATAATTTAGGAGATAGCTGAATTGATACGAAAGTTTATTTAGAAAGCGCAAAGTAGGATTCTAATTTTTTGATTAATGATTAGTAATCTAATTAAAGAATATTATGGAGTCAATTAAGTATATGTTATGGTTATGTTTTAAACAACTCTGGATAGAGCAAATAAGCCTTCATTACAAAAGAAACAGAATCACCTACCCACAACTCTCCTTGCTTAATCATCCGGATAACTTCTTGTGGAGATTTGGTGATGACTTCAATATCTTCGGTGAGGTCTAAGTCTTGGGTCGCATTGAAGCTCAAGCCTGTCGCTAAGTATCCATAAGTCTTATGGGTAGCCTTGGTGGGAATGTTAGAGATGACGCCTAAGGGTATAAGTTGGTCTTCTGTTGCGGAGATACCTGTCTCTTCCCGCAGTTCTGCGATAGCGGATTGGATAGGTGTTTTGCCTGTTTGTACAAAGCCCGCTGACAATTCTAAGATGTGTTTTCTCTGGCCGTGTTTGTATTGATTGACGAGGACTATATGGCCAGTATCTTTTAAGAATGCCACCACCATAGCCGCGTCTGCCATTGTCGTGATATAATAGTCATCGACTATAGTATGATCGGGTAATTTTACCT
>CALBWK010000041.1 GCA_937969415.1 uncultured Saprospiraceae bacterium
TTTCTCACTTTTGCTGAGGCATTATCAGAAAAATTGCCTCTATAGAAGTCCCCTCTATAATTTTTTTGGTCCTCTGAAGCGGTAGATAATTCAGGGTCATTGACAATGCTCGTTGTAGCGATAAATAAGTCGATGTCTCTACATAACTCAGATAAAGTAACAGGTGAGATTGTCGAGAGATTTAGTTTTTCTTCAGGCAGCTTGCGCTCAATCTTGGTAGTATTACCTACTGTAAAGAATAACGCTTTTGTAGGAACAGCATAATCATATGCGTTATAATCGCAGCGCAGGTGTACGGTAATATTTTTTTGCTTGATAAATTTTCGTGGCCAATTATAGCCTTCATGTGCATAGGTAAAAATCCAACCAGCAGAATTAGCGATGGCCATTAGATTATTGGTCTTTAAAAAGTGATGAGCAAAACGCAGACTTTCTTCGCCCTTAAGTTCTGTCTCAGAAAAAGGATAATGTTCTCTAAAGACTTGTCGTTGAGGTTGGGTGATTTTATTTTGATAGATATACTCTTGCCAGTTCTTAATATCTTCTTGAGAAGCGTTTACAGGATGCCACAGCTTAATCTCTTCCTTTTCATCAAGCTCTACAGGCTGACCCTGCGCATCGACCAGACCCGTTTCTGTTAGAAGAAAGTCTATACCACTTTTGGTGGTCCAAATCATATTGAGGGCATGGGGTCTGACTAGAGGATGCTGCGCTATATGCTGAGACCAATCTTCCTGAGGCCACTCTCGGTCATAAAGCCAGTAGGTCTTTACCCTGTTTTTCATATCCTTAAGCACGGTATTCATCCGCTTAAATTCTACAGCGACTTCTTTCTCTTCTGCTCTATACTCGGTTTTGATGAAGGCAGGCATAGACTTTTGTTCTTCTCCATTGACGAGCCATTTTTTGGTCAGGCCTTGATTCTTGATGCGATACAGAATACTGACCTTTCTATCTAGAGCCACCACTTTCTCCTTGTCTTTAAAGCCAAAGTCCGGTATCGTCTTATCTGCCAAGCGCTCTGGGTCTCCGTCGCTTGTTTCCATGAATTTGGCAAGGTGCTTATCTAGGGCTTTGATGTAGCGTTGGTATTTACTCTTATTGCGCATCAGATTCATAAGACCAAAAGCGGCATCTTCTCCGCAGGTCGCCAAGGCATTCAGCCCTAGGTTCCCTACTTTAGTTGAACGTGGTCCCACATTTCTAATCTTGGTATAGGCAGCTTCTACGATAGTCTTCAGTATCGTGAGCGATTTTTCATTAGGACTATGTTGACAGGACCAGATGATGCCTTTGATGGGCTGGCGATAATTTTCTAAAAACCAAAAATCTTCTTTCAAGGAGTCAGACATCAAGACATCTAGTTCATTAAAGTATCTGTCCCTTCCCATTGCGTCGATAGCGACAACGAGGCTCTCTAGCCAGGCTTTATTGGCCTTAGAAGCACCTTTGCACCGAATCAAGAGGTCCATAATGGTATACCAGTCTGTGCTACTGGTTAATTTGTCGATGTGTTGTTCTTTAAACCATATCCATGAGCTGTCGGACAAGAATAGATTTTGAGACACATCAATGACTACTTCAAGATCATTCTGACCGGATAGGGTGGGTGCATCTATGTTGACATATTCATTCGCGATGATTCTTTCGTCTATCAATTCTGGAAAGGCGATCTCTAGATATTTAGTTTTAAGACAAGCGTACTGATGATGATTAAATAAAGCGTAAGAGCAATTATAATAAGTATGGGTGTGGCCTTTTTCCCTAAAACTAGATACGGGTATGGGCACAAATCTATAACCGCATTCTTTTTTGGCTAAGACGGTATTGATTCCACTCATCAATTCATTAGAAAAGTTATAATCTTGTCCATCTATATTCAGAGTAACTCCCGTTAGATAGTTGCCTTGCCGTGATATCGCCTTAATGGCTGTAGGCATTATTTGATTCAATTTGTCCTTAATTGAATTAAGGACTAGGTCACAGTTTTTTTTATCTGTCACCTCTATGGTACGCCAGATGTTATTGTAATTGACGAGACCATAGAGACCATTATATTTAGCCTTATATATTTCTCCTAAGTCTTTGTCAACAGTACTGGCGAATCCTTCACTAATAAATTCAAGAGCGGGTTGAACGTCATTGAATCTAGGAGCTCGTACATAGGTTCTATGGATTAATTGTTCGAAGTTCTTTAAGATGTTGATGGGTTGTGTATAGGTTTTTAATGAATTCTTTAAGACGGGTAATAATAAATTACGAATGATGTGGTCCGGCTTATAAGTAATTTTATAATCCATTATTTCAAGTAACCGTTCTTCGGGCACTCTCAAGTCTTCTGTAATATAAGCGGCGAGGTGTTTGTAAAATTTACTTAAAACCCTATCAGTATGTAGTAAAGCCAACTGGCTGATATGATAATCATAAAGCCCTAATGTGTTAGACTCATAAGACTTTAGAAAGGCCATCACCTCTGGAATGTCTTTTATTGAGACATACTTTCTTTTCTTGTGATCGGTTTCGGCAAAGGCGGCAAAGTGTGCAGCGTTGCGTATGCAGTTATTATAATCTTCTATCAGCGCTTCTGTTATCCCTTTGTCTTCAAGGTTTTTAGATTTTATGGCCTTAGACCGTAGCGATTTAAGTCTCAGAATAGATTCTGGAGCATAGGACCCCTTAAAATAATTAGCGGGTAGGGCATTGGAATAGATCAATACGGCATTCTCAAAATCTAAGTCAGCGAGGTAATCCATAACTAGAGCAAAGGCCTCTTGATGCTCTTCTTTTAAGAGACTAGTTATCGTGGATGAGAATCCATAGTACGAACTAAAATTGGCATCCCTAGTATCTTGCGTCGCATGATAGGCTTTAAGAATTTCTGAGCCAGCCTTTAGCACTTGCCATAAATCAGGTCTCTCTTTGAGGGTGTAATTGCTATAGAAACTTGTGAGAGAAGACCTTAAGTCGTAAGCAAAATTTTCCCTTTCCAACATAAAATCAAACAAGAGCTCAAATCGTTCATTGTCAGGATATTTTGCTGCCAAATAGAGAATGGCATGGCTATCAAAATAAGCTTCGTAGGCTTTGTCGGTATTGTTTAAGTAATTGGTGTTTTCATCCTTTCTATATTCTGCTATACAGGGCTCTAGAAATTCAGATTTGAAAACCTCAATCTTGACACCATTGTGATTAAACCAATCAAAAAGAATGTCTTTCAGTTTGATAAGAGTCAGTCTATTGTCTTCCTCTGTTTTTTTGGCTAATCCTAGCCGTTGAAATAGTTGATCAAGTAAGCTCATTGTATTAAAGTGTTGTAAAGCCTATAGAATCTAGCTTGGCACGATTAAAGAAACCAATAGTAGAGTCGCTCGACAAGCGTAGCTCAGATTGTAGGTTTCTGACTTCTTCTCCATCAATGTACATAATGACCTCTTCTCGCTTGATGGCCGCTAGGAGCAGATAAGACAACTTTTCTTCATCCTCATCGATAGTTAAGGCCGGATATCTGGTTTTATGCTGAGACAAGAAAACAACCAAGTCGGTTAGCTCCTCAGTAGTTAGGGCATCGATGCTTCTAAGGCCCGTATCATGGAGCATCTCGTAGACCATAAGCTCTACGGTTCTATCTTTATGTGGATGGTAAAGAAAGAGGTCTAGGACTAGGTCTAGCGCTGAGTCATAGTCCAAGCTCGGCAAAGCCTTTATGTAGGACTTTTCTCTGGTATATGATTTAAGAAGTAATTCCATAGGATGAGGGCCTTTAGCCTAAGATAGGAATTAATTTGTTCTGTTGATACAGAGCTCTTCAAGGTTGGCCTCCGATATTGTTCCTTTTTAGATTCTCTTAGCCAATTATTATTTATGGATGGGGGTCTTGTCAAATTCTAAAGGACTATTGAGACTTTTGAAGTCCTAGTAATTTATGAAACTTAAATAATGGATTTTGTGAACATAACAATTGGTATGAGTTTTAAAATCAAAAAGGCCATTATCAACTATTGATAACGACCTTTTTGGAGTGTAGCGTGAGACGGGCTAAATTAAGTGCTGATAACCAGTTGTTTATGTATCATATCGTTCATATAGCGTTCGTATAGTGTGTTTTTAGAAGCCTATACACGTAAAGAATATTATCTTTATTTATATGCCCATTCTGATGACAAATTTCAATGTTGTTTATCCTAAGTCTATCATAAGCTCTTTATATAATGACGGACTAGAGCAATTTAAGAAGGAC
>CALBWK010000042.1 GCA_937969415.1 uncultured Saprospiraceae bacterium
TACTGACAGCAGTTATTCCATATTACAGAGGTACGCTACCGTTGACAAAAAGAGACGAATAAAAGTTCTATCTAATCAAGGAACTGGAATCATCTCTGCTCTCAGGACAGCATATGCACAATCGAATGGATTGTATATCACACGTATGGATAGCGATGATCTTATGACAACACAGAAACTAGAACTGTTTGTTGGTCAACTTAAACAAAAAGGTAAAGGACATATCGTCACTGGTTATGTAGAATATTTTAATGATACAACGACACCAGTAGGTGAAGGCTATAAAAAGTATGCGGACTGGCTTAACCACTTAACAAAAGAAGAAAGTAATTATCTAGACATCTACAAAGAATGCCCTCTAGCCTCTCCGAATTGGATGCTACACAGAACAGAATTAGATGAGGCGGCAGCTTTCAGTCCAAATATATATCCTGAAGATTATGACCTATGTTTCCGCATTAGAGAAGCGGGAGTAAAAGTGACTGCAGTACGTAGCACTACGCATCTATGGAGAGATTATCCAGAGAGAACTTCTAGAACAGATGACAACTATAAAGACAATAAATTCACTGCACTAAAGGTGTATCACTTTCTAAAGTCAAATAAAAAAGCCACGCATCAACTTATACTCTGGGGTGCTGGACCTAAAGGCAAGGCTATCGCTAAGGAGCTAATAAAAGCAGATGTTGCTTATAGATGGATAACTGACAATCCTAATAAAATAGGTAAAGACATCTATGGTGTGGTCATCGAAGAAGTAGACTCAATAATCCAACAATCTAATCCTAGTCAATACATTGTTGGGATAAGTCAACGAGGCACACAATTGGATATACAAAAGCGTCTAGCAGCAATAGATCAAAAAGATATATACTTCTTTTGCTAGTGACTATCTAGCTTTCTTCTTCGTAATAGAATTTGTAAAATTTTCTACCCATCTCATCAGTTCCTCGTTCTATTTTATTCTTATCGCCATGGACATAGATGTGGAAATTCTTATCTAGTTTGATGACTGATCTAAAGAATTTGCTATTCTTTTTGACAGCGGGAGTGGAGATTTCAAACTCTGACACGAGGTCAGGAGCACCTGCTGATTGCTTAAAATTTCTAAATTCTGACTGTACTTCTTGATCATGGCCAAATACTGATTCTAGATAGTTAGACTCGGTGAAGTTTTCGTTAGCCTCAAAGAATTTTTGAGAAGCACTCATTATCTCAAGCTCTTCGCCTTTGCTTATAGAAGCACCAGACTTCTGTTGATCCCCTATAAAGTCCTTAGTCAACTTGATATAATGGGTCGTGTGGTGGTAAGCATCCGATGATTCTTTGAGCTTTAGAAATTGATCTGACCAAAACTTAGCTTCTGCGTTGGCGTTCTTATCTAGCATACAGATTTTGTAACCTTGGGCAACATCAGTATTGAATACTAGACAGCCTTTATCTAGGCCATTGAGCGCTAAGCCCTCTAAGGCTTTTAGATCATAGCGGGCAGCCTGCTCCACTAACTGCAAAAACACAGAACGTGTTTCTACCTTAAATATTCCAATGGCATTGATCACTTCATCTTCGAGAATCAAATCTTCGAAGTAACAGACAACCAGCTCTCCCTTTTTGATACTGGGATGATCAGACTCTTCATAGAGTTGCTCGGCAAGCTTGATAGATAACGCCATAATATCTAGCTCTCCTTTAAAGAAACTTTCGCATAGAGAGTGCGGTAGATGCACCTCTGATTCTAGATCAAAGTTGTAAAAGGAAGGTTCTTTAAATCCACCAAGAAGATACTGACACAAGAGATTCTCCTTATAATCATCATCCAGATCTAGCAATTGCTCTGACAAGTTAAAACCCTCGGCTTGTGACTTCTTACCTACATAGTGTATGGCTAAGGGGCCTAGTATTACATTAGAATAATTTATCATATCAAGTACGTACTTGACCCGAAATTATATCTAAACTTATACTATGGGGTGACTAATTATCAACAGTCTATTGAAAACTATTTGTGGTAAACGAGACAGTCTATTTGGAGGTATTATTCGTCCTCTTCTGCCAACTCATCATCGTAAGGAATATCATTAAGCATCGGCAAATCCAACAACTTAGCTTCTTCTGCACTAACATTGAAAAAACCTAAAAATCCCCCTGACGCCTTTGCTACGTGATTAGCGAAAGATCTATAACTATTTAGAAGGTGGTGACCTAGATTGTTATCAAGAAGTGGCAGTATGGCATTAAGCTCTTCTAGTTTTCTAGATATTAAGGCTTGTCTCTCAGCGACACTGCCTGTTAATTTACTTAGGATATCATGAAGCTTGTCTGAAAACTCAGGTCCTACTGCTTCATAGAAAGGTGTGAGTTCATTAGGATTGCTGTAACCTCTAATTTTGGTCACCTTAGCCGCCCAATCAGTTTCTTCCTTTTCAATATGACCATCTGCACCAGCAATAAGAACAGTAATCCATGCAATAGCATCCTTGGTTGTCTGAAATTGTGACTCACTCAACTTTCCGAATCCAGGTATCATTCCGTCAATTTTTTTATGATGGCGCAAAAGTATTAATTCTCACATAACACTCTCAACTTACTGAGAGCAAAAATTTACTTAAAAGTTAAACTTTGCTGATAATGATGGGATAATAGGCAGTTGGTCTTCTCTCTCAAATTTGACCCTATCGAAAAAGAAGATATTATTCCTATTGTAAGCATTCGTGATACTAGCTATGAGTTCTAGGTTTCTAGTTGCCGAAAACTTGATTGTTTTCTGTAAAGAAAGATCAAGTCTGTGGTAAGACGGTAGCCTACCCCCATTCCGAACATCAGAAAAGATGATACCAATATTAGAAGGATTGTCCGTCTCATAGTCTGTACCGACACCATTCTCGAAGGTAATATTGTCATAAAAGGCAACCGTCTGAGTAAACGGGAATCCTGACCCAAAGTTCCATCTCAATGAGAACAAGAAATCTTTATCTTGTCCGAAAGTGTAGGTAGTCAAGAAATTCACATTGTGTCTCCTGTCAAAAACTGTAGGGAACTCTTGATCTCCATCAAACCTATTAACGAAACCAAGTGAATACGTCGCCCACACATACAAAGAAGATGTTTCATATTTAGCTGAAAAATCCACCCCATAAGCTTCTCCAATTTCAGTGGCAAACTGCGGTTGACTCACTCTTGTCTTATTTCTATTGATGACAACCAGTTGTGTGAAGTCTTTGATAAATCCTTCTACATTTAATTGCAAGCCAGCACCTATGTCCTTTTCAAATCCAGCAAGCAAGTGCCTAGCAGTCTGCAGCTTGCTCGATACAGGGTTGCCGTCAAAATCATTGAACGAAGACTCTGGTCCTGAAATAAAGCCACTAAATAAATTAACTACATCTCTCTCATTAGAAGTAGATATTAGGTTCTGACTATAGAGACCTGCTCCCGCCTTGAATCTCAGGTCATCCATTATGTTCACCTTTAGTCCTAATCTAGGCTCAAGGTAAAACTCACCTAGTGATGCATAATATGGGATTCTTACTCCTGGCTCAATAACCAATCTATCCCAAGCTTTTCTATAAGAAAGAAATCCTGCTATCTCAGTTGTATTCTGATTTTCACTCAAAGAAACACCAAAGGGGTTGGTGAACTCAAAGTCAGTACTGATACTTTTAATATCGATACCGTAGCGTACCGTCGACTCATTTGTCAGATACTTAAATTCCAAATTGAGGTTACCCTCATTGATAGCACTTCTCCTTGGTATATTATCGGAATCAATGATACCGATTTCATAACCCGTAAACCCTACTAAGCCAGCAAGTGTGAGAGCACTCGCATTAGGCAATAGGTCAAAAACCAATCCCCCACCTCTGTTGTTCCAGTCGATTCTTGCAACCTCAGGATCATTGAAGGTATCATCGAAGTTAAACCCAAAGAAGCTAAACT
>CALBWK010000043.1 GCA_937969415.1 uncultured Saprospiraceae bacterium
TTTAGGCAACTGATAAGATACACCAAAATGGCTAGACAGAGAAAATCCTTGACTTAATGACTCTAGCCTTTGTGCAGCAATATCAGAAGTCCCATAATCAGAAGCTAATAGCCCTCCACCGAACAACATCGTTAATGTCCATTTATTTTGTCGCTTTAAGCTAGTGCTTTCATCAGTAGCTATTGGTGTTTCGTCTACTGTTGCTTTTTCAACTTCCTCTTGAAGCGATACCTCATTGACCTTGGGCTCCTCAATTACAAATTGCTGGGAGTCATCTGACGCGTCTTCTGTAGGCGAAGGAGGCATAGAGGATTTAGCAACCAGTTGTTCTTTATCTGCTTTTGTCTTATTCCCTTGAATACTTTCTTTGTTTTCGCTACCAGTACTTTGGTGAAGATCTTTTGTTGTCTTAACGGTAGATGCGGTAGATTTCAAGCTGCGTTGTTCATCGTTTTCTGGATTACCTTCAGCTATAAATCCTTTATGCTTTGTAATTGCCACATCATTTTCTGGAACAGCAAACTCTGGAACAACTCTCGTTTGTGAGGCATTGGCTTCAAAATCGACTCCACTTCTTGTATCTGTTGCTCTTTTTGTATCTGTTGCTCTACTTGGGTCATTACGCTGTGTATGTTCTATGATTAGATTCTTTTGAGTCTCTACTATTTTTTCCTCAGGAATTATCGCAGTATTACTTACATCTACAACATCATCTTTTTTGTCGCTAGCAACCTCTAATACTTGTTGATCTATTTGGATACTCTCATTATTATGTATAACCAACGCAGCCACAGCACCTGTCAACAACAATAACCCTTGAAAAAACCACAAGATAAACTTCCTCTCTTTCTTCTTTTTTCTTTTAGCTGCAATACCAGCCAGCAACTCTTGCGCATCCACAAAAGAGGCATGTTCCTCTATTGACTTCTGGAATATATTTTTTATTTCCTTTTTCATGTGATATCAAAATTTTGAAGTAGCCCAACTTTTTTTTGCAATATTCTTTTAGCTCTAATAAACTGAGATCGTGAAGTACTTGGTTCTATTCCTAATTGCTCGGCTATCTCTCTGTGAGAATAACCTTCGATAACAAACAAGGCAAAAACCTGTCTGTACCCCGCAGGCAAATCAAGCACCAACGTCATAATTTCTTGTCGACTCATCGCGCTGAGTATCTGCGCATCGAAAGGCATATCCATCTCCATCGCATCAAGACTGGTCTCCACCTGCTTGTACCTTTTCTTATTCTTAGAGAGGGCTAGATTAATGGTGATGCGTTTCATCCAAGCATAAAATGCTTTGGGTTCATCTCCACTAAATGTACTGACCTTCTCAAAGAAAATAATATAAGCATCCTGCAAAATATCTTGTGCATCTTCAGCTGAGTTGGCATAGATTTTTGCCACCGTCATCAGTCGATCAGAAGTAGCAAGAACCAGCTCTGTAAAAGCTGGTTCTTGACCTTTTCTTAGTCTTAGTATAAGTTCAGATTTTATCAATTATGATACTTACTGAACTTTTATATAGAAGAATACTTCATCAACATTGCCTGGATACTCGACTGGGTCAGTTATAGTTATATCCGTGGACGTATCCGTCACCAAGAAGAATGGTGCTAACTGAATATTACACGTTCCTGCAATTTCAAATCCCTGAGGAATCTGCATTGTATATGTGGCATCTGTATCACCCTCATCGAAGACGAAAGTACCTTGAGCAAACTCTGCAGTCAACCAATCAAGGACTGTGACTTCACGGAATATTTTGTCTGGAGCACCTGGATTGGTCTCAATTACATCACTATAAGTTGCCATTAAAAATGAATCTATACCAGTAGCAATTCCCCAATCTTGTCCTTCATAAATAATAGTTGTCCCTAAGGCATATTCCGAGCAAGCCTCTAATACACCTACATCTTGAAAGCCTGAACTCGTAATTTGTACAATTTCGCTTGCTTGTAGGTTGCCAAAATCAACACCTGTTACGAAAGCTTCAGCAGCTGCACAATTATTAAATGTGTACTCAAAACTACCATCAGATTCTAAATCAACAGTTGTCACTAGTCCATCAACAGAAATTTCTGCATAACCTTCAGTTGGCACACCTCCACCGCAAGATTCTACAGAACCTACTATCGTAAAGTCTTCTACAATTGCTGATACATTTACAGTACCTACATTGGTATCTGTGCTATAACTGCCCATAGGAATATCCTCTGCTGCATTGCCACAACCAGCTGATACTGTCAGCGTCAATTCTAAATCTTTAGGGACCTTAATATTGAAGTAACCTCTATTGTCGGTCGTCGTATATCCTGAAAGGCCTAAGGCTGGCGAAGAGAATTGTAGGTTAAAATTACCTGCTACATTATTGTTGAAATTTAAGACCCCCTCTATACATACGAAGTCGTAAGGGATATCACAATTCCAAGTTGTGAAGTGACTGACTTCGCCTACATATTCTCCATTGATCAATTGCGCTGCTCCTTCTTCTATCCAGATACCTTTGTCCTCGTCAAAGAACCAAAGTGGTATACTCGATGGTGCTGTCCCAGACAATTCCGACGGCACTGGCATCGTCAAGGTCGCCATCTGGCCTTCTGGAAGTAAGAGATTATTACCTGCTGCATCTTGCAACTCGACATTCATCATACCATAGGTCGCGAGGCCCTGAAGCTCTCCTTCTGTTGTAAACCCTGTCAAGTCTCCTGGCATCTGATCGAAGGTAGCTCGCTCTGTAGGATCCATATAATGTGCATACACTTGTACCTCTCCAGTATGCACTTGGCCGTCGGCTGTCGTGTAAGCTCCTGAAGGCAACTCTACAACAGAACCGTCTATCTGAATTGGACCGCCTGTTGCTGCATTGATACTACCTGTTAAGTTTCTTTCGACAAGTTGTACATCTACAAAATTGACTGCATCTGCTGTCGTCACAAATTTTCTTGATCCTGAGAAGTAGCCTGACTTAGATACTCTCAAGTAAGTACCAGCC
>CALBWK010000044.1 GCA_937969415.1 uncultured Saprospiraceae bacterium
GTGTTCTTCTCTTCCCTGATCTTGCATTCCTGCAGCAGTTCTAAATGGTGTAGATCCAGTGTTTTTACAATAATTGCAACTTATTTCCACAAAATTATCGGTACCTGAGTCAAAATCATATGTACCAGTAAGGCCTTCAAAAATGTTATTTCGTATTATACTTTGATCACTACTTACAGCCGTAGCGACAATCGTTGATACATTATTTTCTGAAACGAACCGATTGCCATAAATCCTATAATTATTGACACCTGGTCCAAGATCGTCAGCTTCCATACTAATTTTAGGGTCAGAAGTATTTCTGTCGAAAAAAGACCAACAAATATCAACCCTATTACCTTTCAGAACTTTTACATCTGAAAACTGATTGAAATAACAATTTGCCAAACCAAAAAAGTCCAAATTATTAGTGATAATGTCTGACCCAATGAATGTAGGTCTACTTAGTGCTTCACCTGTAGAAATAAATAACCTATGAGCACCTGATGTACTGTTCGCTGTAATATGACTCTCTAAACATCTGACCCCTTCAAACTTGACCGTTGAGTCAGTAATTTCCAGTTTGCTTTGAATAAACCTACAGTTAGAAATAAAAATATTATCACTAGTAGAATTATAATGTATATCCATTCCATAATTACAATCAAGGAATGTCACAAAATTAAGATCGATTTCAGTTGAAGATAGATCAATACCAATATTGGCTTGATTTATATCCACCCCATTCATAGAAATTTCTCCATCTGGTTCTACAGAAATCCCATTCCACCGATCTCCACAAGTAAAGTGAACATCAAAGATAGACTGCTCAGCAATCAATCTACCCGAACTGGTGACTGCAATACCTAATCCTCTGCCTACAAAGATCGTAGCACCTCTAAATATAACCTCTGAGTCTACAATCAAATTCTGCTCTACCCTCCACTCGCCAGTAATTATATCTCCTGAATTTACTATACTCTGAGTTAATAATGGAGAAGTGAAAGTTCTGCTCGGACATTCAGTTTGAAAATTGTCAACATAAATACTATGTGATCCATTAAGTTTCGCAATCATACGATCACCCTGACCATCAGTAAAGTTTCTTACAAAGCCTCTACAGTTGCCAGAATTAAATCCTGACATAACATTCGTCTCCCATATAGGCTCATAATACAAATTGCCGTTTGCATCTAATTGATATCCATAATTAACTGGAAATGGTTCAAAATCACCATTGGGTAAACTACAGAGCCCAACCGACTGTGACCAATCAACCCAACAGCCTTCATCTTCTGGTGTGGCAGGGTCATCAACTTGATATATTGGCCAAATAATTGTCGGGCTATTCTCCTCAGTTTCATGTCGAGGGACGATCGGTGTGTCCAATACAAAGTCCCTAGCATCATCGACACCTAATGGATCACCCACTTCCCAATCTGGAGGCAAATCTGATGGGCACCCACCGAAATGTTCTAAATCCAACAAATGCGCCAACTCATGGGCAAGTGTCCCATTTGGTTCAGAATAAGCTCTACTACCAGGTATACCATTCGCCTGACCTGTAGTTCCACCACAAGATGGTGGGCAATCTTCAACCAAATATACATGAATGAAATTGGGGTCAAACTCAATTGTGCAGTTCCCTTCAGTTAAAAAAGGTTCTGGTGAATTATGGAATAAATCATCGTCTACCAAAATCTCTTCACACCAATTAAATCCGATACCATGGTGACCGTAAGCTTCTTCGCAATAATCTTTAGAACTTGTAACTATTGTGGGATCTAGTCGTTTCCCTTGAGAATCTTGACCTATCCATAGTTTGACATTGACATAATGTGTAATCTGACTAGTAGCTTCAGTCAAAAAGCAGAAAGAAAGAAAGAAAGAAAGAAAGAAAATTTGAAATTATACATATCTAAAGTTGTTGATTACATTCTTACATAACTGCCAGGAAGTGTATTTGGCAGATAATGCATATAGGTGAAAGTTAGCAATAAAAGTCTATTTCTCAAAACATTGAGAAAATTAACGTATGTAAGAATTTCTAATTCGAAATACCAAAATCAACAAAAGAGGAATCAATATAAGGCAAGGAAGTAGGTGGATTAAGACGAATCTAGGGTAAGCCAAGTCTGTGATAGCTGCAATGAGAAACACATTCAGAACTCAAAAGAAAAGCACTTACCATATTTTCAGGTTCATTGAAAGCCTTTCGTGTAGTTTTACTTCAAGAGCAAACTCACTCCCCTACTTGGGATCCGTCATTATCGCATTGACTTGATAACGCCAAGCCATATCTAGAATGGCGACGACACTTTCATTTGGTGCTGACTCATTAGGGACAACAACTACAGAAACTTTCTTTGTTCTTTTTTTCTGGTCTCTGATCTTTTTTTCTATGGTACTCTTTTTTGCTGGACTGCCATCAAGCAGATAGGTGCCATTTTTCTTGATGGTCACTGTAGAGGGCGGATATTTTGGTTGATTGCTCTGTGTCTTTTTTGACTGCCCAGGCAATTGCAAGTTGAGTGCATTGGGTACAACAGATGAAGAAGTCAACATAAAGAATATCAACAACAAAAAGATGATATCCGTCAGTGATGACATACTGAACTCTGCGCTGACTTTACTATTTTTCTTCATTCCCATAGCCCGTATTATTTAATTGGTTGCGTCGCGATATGCGCTCTAAGTTTCAGAGAGTTGGCAACTTTCATAGCATCATTAATCTTTTTCCACGGCACACCTACTTCAGCGACTATTGCAAGGGAAGCATTTTCCCTATTTGTCATCTGATTTAATTTTGTTCTGATAGCACTTTTGAGGCCAGAGCTGGTAACTTTTTTACTATTGAATGTAAGCTTACCGTCCTTGGTCATCATTACGACGAGATCACTCGGCGCTAGCGTCGTACTGTTGGACTCTGGCAGTGTCATATTGATCTGTACCACAGATGAGGTCAACATAAAAAAGATCAATAGCAAGAAGATGATGTCCGTCAATGACGACATACTAAATTCTGCACTTACTTTACTTCTCTTTTTCATATTGAGGTATTGGGACTATTAGACAGTAGGTTCTTGAAGAAGATCCATAAACTCTATAGAAGTCATCTCCATTTTGTTGATTGCTTTGTCTACTTGAGACACGAGGTAGTTATATCCTACAAAAGAAATAATACCTATAAAAAGTCCTATCGCCGTTGTAATCAAGGCTGTAAAGATACCCCCCGCAAGAACGTCAGGTGTGACATTATCTTCTACTGACATTTTATGGAAGGCCATAATCATACCTGTTACCGTTCCGAAGAACCCTATCATCGGTGCTGCTCCAGAGATACTGGCCAACGCAGATAAATTTTTCTCTAGCTTAAAGACTTCTAGGTTACCGACATTCTCGATAGCTGCATCGATATCTCTGAGTGGCTTACCGATTCTAGCAATACCTTTTTCGACCATTCTAGCATAAGGCGAATTAACACCTGCGAGCATTGCCTTGGCACCTGCTATATTTCCAGACGTAACGGCAGCTCTGATATTATTCATAAAGCTTTCGTCGATTTTCGTTGCCTTTTTTATCGTAAAGAATCTTTCGAAAAAGATGAATACCGCTAGTATTGAGAGAAGAAGCAACATAACGTTGATCGTCAGTCCCAAAATACCACCACTTCCGAGAATCTCTATGATGTTGATTGACTCAGCAGCTGCATCATCAGCTTGTAAAAAGAATCCTAAATAGCCCATAATTATATTAGTTCGATGATAAACGGCTCATATCGGCCGTAAATTATTAGATGTAACAAATTTATGCATAATAAAACATATTACAACTAATCATTATTTGATATCACTAAAAGTGCGCCAAAATTTCTTAAAGTCATCTTTAAGTCTGTAGAATAGGGATAAAAAGTAGTTCTTTTGCACCCTAAACCTAACAACTATAGCGCTATGGCAAAGATTCTAATTAATGATGGCATCCACCCTACTGGACAAAAAATGCTAGAAGAGGCTGGCTTTGAAGTAGATCTCAACAAAATCGCTCAGGATGATCTGATGGCTAGACTACCAGAATACGATGCTATATGCGTCAGAAGCGCTACAAAAGTGAGAGAAGCACTCATCACGGCTTGCCCTAACTTAAAGGTGATCGGAAGAGGTGGCGTCGGACTGGATAACATAGATGTAGACTTTGCCAAGTCTAAAGGTGTTGCAGTTATCAATACCCCTGCTGCAAGTTCTAGGTCCGTAGCAGAGCTAGCCTTTGGACATATGCTAAGTGTCGCTAGGTTTCTATACAAATCTAATAGACATATGCCCAAGGATGGGAATACCACATTTAAGGCATTGAAGAAGTCCTACTCTAAGGGATTTGAACTGAGTGGTAAGACACTTGGGGTTATAGGTCTAGGTAGAATCGGCCAAGAAGCGATAAAAATTGCTCTCGGAATGGGTATGAAAGTCCTCGGAGTCGACCCCTACGCAAGTGATGTATCAGTAGATATACAATTAGGTGATACAAAAGTCTCAGTGCCTGTAACCAAGGTAACGATGGACGAGATGCTGGCTCAAGCAGATATTATAACCTTACATATACCGTTTACTGGAGCTCCTGTCCTGTCTACTTCTGAGTTTGCAAAAATGAAAGATGGTGTAGTCCTTGTCAATGCGTCTAGAGGTGGTACTGTCGATGAGGCAGCGCTCCTGGCCGCTCTAGAATCTGACAAAGTAAGAGCAGCTGGATTAGATGTCTTCGAGAATGAGCCTACGCCTCGCCAAGAGTTATTGCAACATCCCAATGTCTCTTGTACACCACACATAGGGGCCTCTACTGCAGAAGCACAAGAAAACATCGGTATAGAACTAGCAGAAAAGCTAATCAGCCAACTCAGCTAAGCGCCTGACATTCAACTAGTTACTAGCACCCAAAGGCAACAGCTCTAGGTCAAATACCAGTGGCTCGTGAGGACCTACATAGCCTGGAAATCCTCTTTCACCATAAGCTAGACGAGAGGGAATAAGTAGCTGGGCTCTTGTGCCGGGATTCATCAACTTGAGGGCTTCATTCCATCCTGGTATCATCTGACCGACATTGAACATCAGTGGTTGGTTTCTTTTATAGCTAGAGTCAAAGATTTTCCCATCTAATGTGTAGCCTGAGTAATGTGCCTTGCAAGGCTGTCCGTGTACATAGGGCGCTCCATTGCCAGCTTGGTGTATGGCGTAGTAGAGACCAGAATTGGTTCTTTTGACATCTAACTCTTTTTCTACGGCATAATCAATCAAGCGATTTTCGTCCTTCTGGGCTTGCGTGCTAGGATTATCGTGGTAGTTGACATAGAGTTTTGAGATACCCATCATATCAATTTTCTTCTTAGGAGCTGCCGCAGTATTCCCGACTGATGAAGGGTTTGTCTTATCACTTTTACAACTAGGAAGAATTAGTGTTAGGACTAACAGAATTAAGCAATGTCTCATAATTGGATTTTCGACCAAAAATACGGTTTAGAAGATAGTTAATATCCTAAGATGCTTAAGTAGGTGTATATTTACACATAGTTTTTTCATTATATGTAAAAACCACTCAGTCAAAGAATTACAATGCACAAAACAGCCATCCCCAATGGTATATTTTTAGGAGTTGCTATGATGATCTGCTCGTATGTCATCTATATGGTGAACCCCGACAAGTTCTTTCAAGCTAGACCGTTGCTGCTCTTATGTATCATATTTTTGATATTCCTCAAGACCGGTTTGGAAGCTAAAGCTGCTAATGGCCAGTATATCTCGTTTGGACAAGGTTTCAAGAATATGTTTGTCACCGGAGCTATCGGTATATTTCTGTGTGTGTTTTTTGAGTATTTCTTAGTCAACTACCTCAAAACGGACTTGATAGAAATCAAACAAGCCATGGAATTAGAATCCATAGAACTCACACGAGAAGTCTTAAATGGCAAGATGGAAGAAGCGATGGATATAGCAGAAGAGCAAATAGAAAATGGCGTCACCATCAGCTTCAATAGCTATCTACAACAGTTCCTAACAAAGTTATTTATGCCAGTAGCGGCAGTGGCAGCTCTCATCGCTCTCATTATCAAAAGAACACCACCCCACTCTAAAGATGGTATAGCAAATACAAATAAAGATCCTGAAAATCGTTATGTCATTAACAAGGATAGAGAAGAGTAATGCAGCTGACCATCGTCGTACCCCTATACAATGAAGAAGAATCTCTACCAGAGTTGGTAGCGTGGATAGACCGTGTGTTGACAACCTACCCACTGACCTATGAGATCATTATGGTCGATGATGGTAGCACAGATACTTCATGGACAGTCATCAAGCAACTCAAGGAAAAATATCCAACGATTAAGGGCATCAAGTTCAGAAGGAACTATGGAAAGTCAGCTGCACTCAATACTGCCTTTGCTCAAGCTCAAGGGGAGGTAGTCATCACAATGGATGCAGACCTACAGGATAGCCCTGATGAAATACCTGAACTCTATGAGCTTATCAAAAAGGAAGGTTATGATATAATCTCTGGTTGGAAAAAAAATAGGCACGACCCTATATCTAAGACTATTCCGACAAAACTATATAACTGGGCCACTCGCAAAATGTCAGGGATCCACCTGCATGACATGAATTGTGGACTCAAATCTTACAACGGCGAGGTTATCAAAAACATAGAAGTGTATGGAGAGATGCACCGCTACATCCCCATAATGGCCAAGAATGCGGGCTTCGATAAAATAGGTGAGAAAGTAGTCCAACACCAAGCTAGGAAGTATGGTATATCCAAATTTGGGTTGAGTCGATTTAGTAGGGGCTTATTAGATCTGATGTCCATCACGTTTATGGCCAAATTCAGCAAGCGGCCGATGCATTTCTTTGGGTCAGTTGGACTGATATCTGGAATATTAGGCACCGTCCTTTTGGCAACATTGACAATACAAAAAGTATTTTTTAATGTTCCGGGTATTGCAGACCGCCCTCTATTTTTCTTAGGGATACTATTGGTCATAGTGGGTGTGCAATTATTTATTGCAGGATTTCTAGCGGAAATGATTTCTAGAAGTACAGAACGAAGAAACGAATATGCGATTTCAGAAACCATCTGATGATGTCTAGGAAAGTAATTTTCATCGGACCGGCTTATCCTTACAAAGGTGGTATTGCAGCCTTTAATGAAAGTATGGCCACCACTTTTCAGGAAAATGGATGGGACTGTAAGATTTATACCTTTTCTGATCAATATGCTGTCGCAACAAAAGACAAACTAACCACTGAGGATCCCCGACCCAACCTAACAATCAGACGAGGGATATACTCCTTTAATCCCTTGAACTGGCTCAAAATATCGAAAGAGATAGTCGATGAACAACCAGAACTCATCGTCACACAATATTGGATGCCCTACTTGGCGCCGGCGTTTGGGACCATATTCAGAAGTGTCAAAAAAGAACTACCTCAAGTTAAGATTGCCACTATTGTGCACAGCTTCAAGCCACACCAGAGTAAAATCGGCGATAAGCAACTCAATAAATTTCTAGCTAATAGAAGTGATTCTTTAATCTGCTTATCCGCAGGCGTAGAAGAAGAAATCCTTAGTTCTGGCACACAACAACCAGTCACTAAACTTTTTCACCCCATATATACACATTACGGCCTACCCTTAGATACTACAGTTGCCAAAAAGAAACTGGGATGGAAAGAAGACAAGAAACATTTTCTGTTTTTTGGAGAAGTAAAAAACTATAAAGGTCTAGACATATTACTCTCTGCCTTACCTACAGAAGAAGGATATAAAAATAAATTTGAGTTACATATCGCTGGAGAGTTCATTGAGTCAAAGAAGAAATATTTTAGACAAATCGTCAAACTAGGACTCAAAGAATATATAGAAATCAAGAACGAATATATACCCAACGAACTCGTCCCAGATCTCTTCTGTGCTGCGGATGCCGTTGTAACGCCTTACAAAAACAGAACACAAAGTGGTATCATTCCTATAGCTCTGCACTTTGAGCGCCCCATAATTGCAACTACTGCTGGGGATCTTTCTAATGATATCCAGCACTACCAACTCGGTCTTGTCAGCGCTCCAGACATAGAAGCACTCAATAAAAATTTAAGAAATTTTATCGACGACAAGTGCCCTATCTCTTCTGACTACTCTGTTATCAAAGAGAATATCTCTTGGCAATCTTTTTATAACGCCTTTAATCAATCTCTGAACTCTACTCATTGATGCGTACTTACGACGGCCTTAATCTCTACACTAAAGCGTGGACTATACCTGATGCAAAGGCAGATATAGTTTTGACGCATGGCTTCTTTGAACATTGCGAACGCTACTTTGCGGAAGCGGCTTATCTTAATGAGGCAGGATATTCAATATACAGTTATGACCAGAGAACACATGGGCGATCAGAAGGTAAGCGCCGATCCTACATCTCTGACTTCAAGGCTTATAGTAAGGATTACAAGCAGTATCTAGAAAAACTTTCGCTAGGAAAAGAAAGACCTTATTTCTTATTAGCACATAGTATGGGCGGCTTGGTGCAAGCAACACATCTCATAGAACACAACATAACAGATGCCAACTTTAGAGGAGCACTCTTTACAGCGCCATTCATTATGCCAGATAGAAATACGGCGCCTGCTTTGCAAAAAGTCGCTGGAGTAGTAGGCACCTTATTGCCTACGTTGAAGGTCATAGAGATCGACTCTACAGCTATATCAAGAGATCCGGAAGAGATAAGAAAATACAACGCCGACCCGCTTATCTACACGGATAAGATGTACGCTGCTTCTGGTTATCAATTAATAAAACAAACAAAGAAGATACAACCAGAACTCTCTAAGATTACTTGTCCAATTTTGATTTTGCACGGCACAGACGATAAGTTGGCTGAGATCGAGGGCAGTAGACTCTTATATACCAAAGCATCTTCTACGGACAAAGAACTTGTAGAATTCCAAGACTATAAGCACGAAATAACAAGAGACCTAGGCAAAGAAAAAGTGTTAGCAACTCTCAAAAACTGGATGAATGCAAGAGTATAATCACAAGACAATTTTCATATTCTTATTCAGTTGTCTTTTGCTTAGCACTTGTAAACAGACGCCTCAAAGGCCTGCCGCAGTTATACAGTCAGAAACACCGCAAGAACAATCAACACCACAAGAACAATCTTCACTCATTTATGAAGTAAGACAACCCACTCTCTCTAACAAACAACCACCCGTACTTATTCTACTACATGGCTATGGCAGCAATGAGAAAGACTTGTTTTCTTTTGCACCGGCTATTCCTGAGCAATTCTTAGTGATCTGCCCTCAAGCACCTATCCAATTAGCTGACAATAAGTACAGTTGGTTTACACTCAATAGACAACAGACAGAATTCAAGTACAATGCTGACGAGGTCTTAAATACCCTACAGCTCCTAAGAAACTTTATTCAAGAAATAAAGACAAAGTACAAGGTCGACAAGGACGGAATCTATATAGGCGGATTCAGTCAAGGGGCTATAACAACCCTTAGTACTGCTCTACTGTTTCCCGAAGAAATCTCTGGTGTAGTTTGCCTTAGTGGCGCACTCTATCCTGAAATAAAAGATAAACTACAAAAGTCCTCGAATCTCCCGCGACTTTTTATGTCACACGGCACACAGGACCAAGTTCTTGATATTCAAAACATAGATTCTGCTCAACAGTTTCTAAAGGATCAAGGCTATGAAGTAACTTATAAGAAATACGATGCGGCGCACACCATCACGCGTCAAAATTTATCTGATATGGTCAACTGGTTAGCGATCCAAGTTCAATAGTATGAGAGAACATCTTCGATTAACTAGAGAAAAAAACAACGAAGAGTATTGGAATATTCTGACACACGGCCTCGGAGTGATACTTAGTTTTATAGGCATCTTTTATCTACTTTCAAACACAAAATTAGATGACACAGACTTCAAACTGACGTCTATTTTATTGTTCGGATTTAGTTCTATAGTGGTCTATATCACGTCAACACTGTATCATTATAACTGGAACAGTCCGTATCGATCTATATTTCGAACGGCAGATCATATCAGCATTTTTTTTCTGATTGCGGGGAGCTACAGCCCTTTCTTGCTGATCACTTTTACTGAGGAGACAGGATGGAGGTTATTTATTATCATCTGGTTGATGGCATTTGTAGGCTCGATTTTCAAGTTCTTTTTTACTGGGAAATATGAGATATTTTCTTTGGCATTTTATGTAGCGATGGGATGGACAGTGCTCATAGAATTTAAGGAGTTTATGGACACAACCCCAGAGCTTACATTCTATCTTCTTATTGCTGGAGGAGCGATGTATTGTATAGGCGTATTCTTTTATCGCTTAGATAATATGAAATACAACCACGCTATCTGGCACGTTTTAGTCTGTTGTGCTAATTTTCTACACTTCTATGCAGTAGCGACAATACTCTAAGAATCCGATTAATGTTGTACTACAAAGGATTGACCATAGGTCCTTTCACCATACTGAGCGATGAGATTGTAATGACCATTTGCATAGTGAGAAGTATTAAGTACAGTTTGTCGAGTAGTTGGTTTCAATTCCTGTAATACTTTCCCCTCATTCGATAAAATCATTATTGTCTGAGGAACTTCAGAAAACTCAATGTAGACGGCTGCATCGGCAGGATTAGGTGACACAGATGTTATAAATCCTAGATCCAATTTAACATCCTCAACTGAAGTACGAAGTCCATATTCGTTTATTCTAAATTCTCTAGCATTAAGAATTTGTCTGGACAAGTAATCACCCTCCACATAAGGTGATACCAAGGCTACAACTCTCAGATGCTCTGGATTCTGATCACTAGGAATCAGGTAAGTATAATCGTTGGTGTAAGTTTCTCCCAATTGTATGTTCTCAGGAAAAGAAACTTCTGTACCCCAGTGACCATCAATTATCTCACGGACCACATCCATATGCGTATAGTTCCAAATAATATCGCCCAAGCCCTCTAGAGGATGTCCTACTTGGTCGTTATAATAGCTATGTTGCTCTACTCCTCTGACATAATCTTCGACAATCATAACGGTAAGTCTGTAGTCAGCAATCGAAGGCAATGACTCAAATACTGAGGCTAGACTAAAAGTCAATTCTCGCTCTACTCCATTATAAGAGAGGTTCTGTATATCTAGGGAAACTACAGCTTCTTCACCCACACGATCGACTATACCTTGTTCCAGGTTAGTCACAGTAGTATATAGTCTACCGTTGATTGGGGCTCTATCGATCATAGCTTGTGGTACACCATTGACACCTAGGTCATCCCACAAGGCAATGCTTTCTTGATTGGTCAGTGGATTGTCTATCCAAGTCACTGGCTTATGATGATTAACTCTAATAGTGTTAGGGTATTGTTCCATCAAGTTATCAATGACTATAGAAGCATTAGGGCATTGCCCACAATAGGCATTGGTAAATTTTTCTATCAGCACTGTTTTTTGGGCGGTGCCAAGTCGGCACACAAGAGCTAAGAAAAGAAATAGGTATAAAGACTTGTTCATATTATGGCACTTAAATAAGAAGCTTTGAAGGACAAAAATATAAGGACTTAACTAAGCAAGCTGCCTAATTATCAAATTCCTTGAGCACTCGACGGCATCTTACCTTTATTGCTGCAGAGCCCATAGGCATAATCTCTTTAACGAGGGCAACCAATTCTGACTGAAGTTCTGGGTACGATCTCGCTATCTTCTGTAGTACTGTGAGCCCAAAAGCTCTGAGAGCAATGGCATGTTTGGGGTTCTCTACATAGTCAAAACACTTATCGCAGAGATGGCCTTCGAGGTCTTCAGGCAGGTCAATATCTTCAAAGATTCTTAGGATATTTCGAGCTACGGCATCGTGCTTTGGGTTATCTAGAGTTTTGACCATTTGCTCTAGATACGGGGCAACCAGCTTATGATTTTCTACGCCTATCACGCCTACAGACCAGGAGCTGCGTTGGCAGTATTGTAAGTTGTCATGAAAGAAAAAATGCATCAAGGCTTTCATTTTTTTTGCAGAATTGCCTACGTAGGTGATGAGTTCATTTCTAAGCGCTTTAGAATGGCCTTTCTCCAGGATTTCTCTAATGTGTTCCCGCTCCTTCATAGCCCAAAGATAATCTAGATTGCCTTTCACATCTAAGGATAATTTATATAACACATATTTATATTATTTAATATGAAAACTCTATGTTTGCAGCAAGCCCATTGACTAGTATCGACATCCCAAAGATCGATTGATTATGAATTCTTAGGATTTAGATTACGATGAGAGAGATAAATAGGTACTTAGTCACAGCAGCGTTGCCTTACGCCAATGGGCCTTTACATATAGGCCACCTTGCTGGAGCTTACCTTAGTGCAGATATATATTCCAGATACTTAAGACTTGCGGGACAAGATGTCGTCTTTATTTGTGGCTCTGACGAACATGGGGCAGCGATAACAATAAAAGCACTCAAAGAAGACAAAGAACCTCAGGAAATAGTAGATACTTACCACGCCTTATTTCAAGATACTTTCCAGAAAATGGGTATCTCGTTTGATAAGTATCACAGGACCTCAGCAGAGCTTCATCATCAGACTTCCCAAGACTTTTTTAGAGAACTACACAAGCGTGGCGAATTCATAGAAAAAGAGTCCGAGCAATACTATGATCCTGTAGCAAAGCAATTTCTAGCAGATAGATATATAAAAGGGACTTGCCCTAAATGCAATCACGATAGCGCCTATGGCGATCAATGTGAAAAATGTGGGAGTGCACTAAGTCCTACAGAGCTCATCAATCCTGAAAGTACTCTAAGTGACGGAAAACCAGAACTCAGAACCACCACTCATTGGTTTCTTCCTTTGGACAAATACGAAGTGTGGCTCAAGGAATGGATCAACAAAGGTGAGCTCAACGGTGAGCAACTACACTTCCCAGAGGAGTGGAAAAACCACGTGCTCGGTCAGTGTCGTTCTTGGTTAGATAATGGTCTGCATCCAAGGGCGATGACTAGAGACCTCAGCTGGGGAGTCGATGTACCCCAAGAGATAAAAGGTGCTGAGGGCAAAAAGCTTTATGTCTGGTTAGATGCACCTATCGGATATATCTCTGCAACAAAAGAATGGGCTGCGGAAAACGATAAAAATTGGGAAGATTATTGGAAGGCTGACGATAGCGCTCTGATCCACTTCATAGGAAAAGATAACATCGTTTTTCATTGCCTCATCTTTCCATCTATCCTGAAAGCGCATGAGGGCTATGTTTTGCCTTATAATGTTCCTGCCAATCAGTTTATGAATTTGGAAGGAGATAAGATCTCTACTTCTAGAAACTGGGCCATCTGGGTGCACGAGTACCTAGAAGATATGCCAGATAAGCAAGACGAGTTGCGTTATGCATTGGCTAAGAATATGCCCGAACTCAAGGATAGCGAATTCACTTGGAAGGGGTTTCAAGATGCCAACAATAACGAACTGGTTAATAACCTCGCTAACTTCATTAATCGGGTTGTCGTCTTGACCAATAAATATTATGAAGGTGTCGTGCCTGATTTTGATGAAGATTCAAGCTTTATTGGTCCTGAAGGAGAAGAAAGCTTACCTGCTTTCCATGATAGTGAGCTCGTAAGACTCAATGATCATCTTCTTGATTATCGACAACAGATGAGCAAGTACGACTTTAGAGGAGGCCTCAAGACGCTGATGCTGATCTCTTCACAAGGAAATCAGATACTCCAAGCTAACGAGCCATGGAAACTTATCAAAGAAGACGAGGAAGCCGTCAAGCCTATTATGAACTTAATGCTACAGTATCTCAAGGTATTGTCAGTAGGTATGCGACCTTTCCTACCCTTCTCTGCAGATAAGATGATGGACTTACTTAATCTGCCTGCAATTACTGAAGACGGAGAACTCAATGCTATAGGAGAGTTGCTCTGTGAAGGAGAATTGATAGTACCTGTCGGTCATAAGATTGGTGCGCCGTCGCACTTGTTCTCTCGTATAGATGATGAAGTCATCAAGGCACAAGTCGACAAACTAGAAGCTACCAAAGTTGCCTCTGCTGCTGCAGCTACTCCAGCGGCACCACTAAAATCAACAGTTCAGTTTGATGACTTTATGAAGATGGACTTGCGAGCAGCGACAATCATAGAAGCCAAAAAGGTTAAAAAAGCAGACAAGCTCCTAGAATTGACACTAGATGTCGGTTTTGAAAAAAGAACAGTAGTCTCTGGCATAGCACAACACTTCTCTCCCGAAGAAGCTGTGGGACAGCAAGTTACGCTATTGGCCAATCTCGCTCCCCGAAAAATAAGAGGCGTAGAATCACAAGGAATGATCCTTATGGCAGAAAACGGTGATGGTAGTTTGAAATTTATCCAGCCTACAGAGGGTACTGAGAACGGCAGCTCCATTAGCTAAACACTCACAATTATTTTCTTATAAACTGGTAGCCCCCTTTTTCTGTGCCCCATACTTGGACTTTATCGGAAGTAAAACCTTGTTCCCAGCTCATAATCTGGCCTTTTCGGACCTTAAGGATGGTAGAAGCATAGCTAGCACCCTTATCGGAATTGATACAATGATCCATTCTGGTAGAGCCTGAGTAGGAACCGTCAGCGTGCTGGATCACATAGAGAGTGCAACCTTCTTCCTCATCTAGGAGTGAAAGATCAAACTGGTCAAAATATGCTGGACTTTTCCATTTACCGACAACAGAATTGGGATCGGTCAACTTATATCTTTTGATCTCAAAACCGCCATTGTTGTCTTTGAGGAGCTCATAGATGCGCTGCTTGACAGGTGTGGCTTCTAGTCCCTCTATAGCTTGTTCGACATATAGGTATTTAGTTGAGCGAGAAGACCAGATAGGCGCAGTATGGAGTAAGATATTGTGTAATGATGAATCTGGTGCCATCACATTTTCGGAAATGAAGGAGCCCGTCATATCAGTGACTAGGCCTGTCAAGTTGGTTGACTTCGTAATATTGTCCAGAACTGATCCATTACTTTTAGTCTTTGTAACTCTTGTATTATTGCTAGACCTCGATTTTGAGCTCGTCTTACAACCAGAAACAAGTATCAATAAACACAACAGAAAGGAAGAGCAAAGGCTATATGGCAGTTTCATCTAAGAGATTAGAGTATTGAGTAAAAAAGGCTTTTGAGTCAAAAATCAAAGGTATAATTTCCAGTCATTCTTGAGTTATATCAGCACAGTGTATTAGACGAAACAATATCCAAATAGGTTCAGGTAGACACAAAATAAAGTTGACTATGGTAATCCATAGTAAGCGGTATATTTGATAATCATCCTATGCGACAAATACGCTTCATTTTCATATTCTTATCTGTCTTTACAGCTGTAGATAGTCTATCAGCACAGCTGTCAGATAATGCTGAAATATCACTTTTGACTTGTCGAAGGGGGGACGATATCTATAATATGTATGGTCATACGGCCATACGCATTACAGACCCTGCAGTCAGGATGGATCAGGTCTATAACTATGGGGTTTTTAGTTTTAGTGAGCCGGGCTTTTTGATGAAGTTTCTAAGAGGCAAATTACTATATAGGCTAGAAAAGGGTTCCTACCAGAGATTTTCCAAAAATTATATTCCAAGCGAGCGGTATGGTGTTGCCAAGGGAAGATCCATCATTGCCCAGAGCTTAAATCTGACCACAGAAGAAAAGAACAAAATATATCAAGCCCTAGAGACCAATTGTCTACCAGCTAACAAGTCTTACTACTACGACTTTTTCTTCGATAACTGCTCTACGAGGTGTAGAGACCTGTTTAGGAACGAATTGCCTGGCTTAGCCTATCCAACCGAGGCAGAGCATCCCCACACATTCAGGACCTTGCTTGACGAGTACACAGATGTATGGCCATTTACAGATTTGGGCCAAGATCTCATCGTAGGGTCAGTTGCTGATCAGATTGCTGGAGTCGAAGGGGAAATGTTCTTACCTGAATTTCTACAGTCAGTTCTAGATCGCACAACCCTCAATCATAAGCCTTTTGTCAAGGAAACTAAGTTGCTACTAGACTATGAAGACCTAGAGTCAAGTCGCGGGGAGCAGCCGTGGCCATGGCCAGTCATCATTTTTGGCTTCTTACTCATTCTAGAATTTGTCCGATTTATAAAAAGGGAGGCTTTGTCTCAGTCTAAATGGCTGCGCCGTGTAGATAGCCTCTGGTATTTTATCTTAGCTATCGGTGGATTGATTATCTTATTGATGTGGTTTGGAACAGACCACCTGACAACTAAGAAGAACCTCAATCTCTTATGGATGAGCCCTCTCTTTTTTATTTATCTCGTATCCCGATCTCGTTTAGTGGGATTGATTTTGGGGATCTTAATGCTAATTGCGATACTTCTCTCTCCTTTGATACAAAGCTTACACCCTGCCGTTTTAATGATTATCGGCATCACTTTACTTAAAATATGTAGTCATTCTCTGGTCTTGCGGAAAGCCTAAATAGTCTGGTTTCTGAGTGCTTATCTGACTTTTTGTCAATAAAAGAGCAGATCTACACCACAATTGACAGATAATTGTTGTTAGGGTAGCAATGGTATCAATATTGACATACCATAGCCTGAAGTAAAGACAAAGAAGAGATATGTTTAAAAACCTGATTATACCTGCTCACGCAGATGATATAAAAGACGCTGAGATTCTTCCATTTTTCTCCATAGCTGAAGATGAAGAAAATGATAAGAACGCAGAGAATTATCCTGACGAGATTCCCATTCTAGCGCTTAAGAATACTGTGCTGTTTCCAGGCGTCGTCATTCCGATCACTGTCGGGAGAGCAAAATCTGTCAAAGCAGTAAAGGAAGCACATACTTCTGACAAACTCATAGCCGTATTCTCCCAAAAGGTAACAGAAATAAAGGATCCTTCTGCAGATGATTTGTTCCAGACAGGTACCATAGCTAGAATCATCAAGGTCCTAACTATGCCCGATGGCAATAGCACGGCAATACTTAAAGGTGTCAAAAGAGGGAAGCTGATAGAGATGTCTCAAGAGGAGCCTTTTCTCAAGGGTGTCGTTGCTCAGTTTCCAGAGAACTCATCAGAAGATGTCAAGTTCAAAGCGAGAATTAGCAGCATCAAAGACTTGGCTAAGAAGATTATCGAGTTATCACCGCAGATCCCCAATGAGGCCAGTTTGATGCTCGCCAATATTAATAAAGATGCACATCTGCTCAACTTTATTTGCTCTAATCTGAACATCTCTACGCCAGAAAAACAAAAACTATTAGAGATGGAGGACCTGGTAGAAAAAGCCAAAGTCGTCCACAAAAAAATAGACGAAGAGATGCAGATGGTCGAAGTAAAAGGCCAGATAGAATCTAAAGTCAGGGGAGATATAGAAAGGCAACAGAGAGATTATTTTCTCAATCAGCAGCTTAAAACCATCCAAGACGAACTTGGCGACAACCCTGCCAAAGAAGCCATCCTCGAGCTAGAGACTAGGGCAAAAGACATGAACTGGCCTGAGCCAGCCGCGGCGCATTTTCAGAAGCAACTGGCCAAAGCCAAAAGAATCAATCCTCAGGTTGCAGAATACTCTGTCACCATCAGTTACTTAGAGTTAATGCTGGATCTCCCGTGGGAGACTTATACTGACGACAACTTTAATCTCAAAGATGTCCTGAAGGTTCTTGATGATGATCATTATGGTCTCGAAGATGTCAAAGAAAGGATAATGGAACACCTTGCCGTCCTCAAGCTTAAAGGAGATATGAAGGCACCTATCCTCTTGCTCGTCGGACCTCCGGGTGTCGGCAAGACGAGTCTAGGAAAGTCTATTGCTCGAGCACTCAATAGAAAATTCATCAGAATGTCACTGGGTGGTCTGCACGACGAAAGTGAAATCAGAGGCCACCGTAAAACCTATATCGGTGCTATGCCCGGGAGGATTTTGCAGTCGATTAAAAAAGCAGGCTCTTCTAATCCTGTCTTCATCTTAGATGAAATTGATAAGGTAGGAAAGGACTTCAGAGGGGATCCCTCTTCTGCTTTGCTAGAGGTACTCGATCCTGAGCAAAACACAACTTTTTACGATAACTATTTAGAGTTAGATTACGATCTCTCTAAGGTAATGTTTATTGCCACGGCCAACTCTTTGAATACCATTCAATCGGCCTTACTCGACAGAATGGAAGTCATTCAAGTGAGCGGCTACTCCGAAGAAGAAAAAGCAGAAATTGCTAAGAAGCACTTGATACCAAAGCAGATAAAAGAGCACGGCCTCAAGAGCAGCGATATCAAAATTTCTAAAGCGACGCTTGCTGCCTTGATCGGATCCTACACTAGAGAATCAGGTGTCAGATCTCTGGATAGAGTTATAGCAGGTGTTATGCGAAATATCGCCAAGAAAAAAGCGATGGAAGAGACTTATGATAAGTCAATTAAGGAGGAAGCTCTTTTTGATATCCTAGGGCCCAGCAAATACGATAGGAAAAAGATTACCAAAGTCAATAGACCTGGCGTAGCGATAGGATTGGCGTGGACGCAAGTAGGTGGTGACATCTTGTACATAGAAGTGAGTTTGAGTAAAGGAAAAGGCAAGCTTTCGCTGACTGGAAACTTAGGCGATGTAATGAAAGAATCTGCAACAACAGCACTGAGTTATCTCAAATCTCATGGAGCTGGGTTGGGCATAGAGGCTGAGCGCTTTGAGCAAACAGATGTACATATCCACGTGCCTCAAGGGGCTATCCCTAAGGATGGACCAAGTGCAGGGATAACGATGTTATCTGCATTGACCTCTGCATTTCTTGGTAAGAAAATGAAGTCCGGAATAGCAATGACTGGAGAGATAACCCTACGGGGACAGGTCTTACCTGTAGGTGGTATAAAAGAAAAAATACTCGCAGCTAAGCGAGTGGGGCTTAATCACATTATACTGTGTCAAGCTAATGAAAAGGACATATTGAAGATCAATAAGGACTTCATCAAAGGTCTAGATTTTACTTATGTAGATCAGATGGAAGAAGTTCTTAAGGCTGCTCTAGGTGTTGGCTAATATCATTGGCGGTTAAAAAGTCGTTAAAGACTCTTTTTAGCGTTGAAGATTCACCATTTTTAGTGTTAACACTGGATATGAAACATTTACTACTTCTTAGTCTACTCTGCTTGAGCTCTATAGCTATAGGGCAGAATACCCCTCAGGATGCAAAGAGACAAGTGATACAGTTCAGTGGTGTTGTCGTTACCCAAGATGAGTTTGGCGAAATGATACCCTTGCCATACACCAGCATTGGCATTAAGAATACGGCAAGAGGGACTTACTCAGAGACTGACGGATTCTTTTCATTGGTTGCAGAAGTGGGTGACACGTTGGTGTTTTCAAGAATTGGATTCAAGACAAGTGAGCATACAGTTTCAGATTCTCTAGAATCCAAGTTTTACTCTTGGTATCAGGTAATGTCTAAAGATAACATCCTGCTTCCAGAAGCAGTGATCTATCCTTGGCCAGATAGAGATCATTACAAAATTGAATTTCTAGCACTAGATGTTTCTAACGAACTAAGGGAAAGAGCGGAAGCGAATTTGGCTGCAGAAGTTCTCGAAAGAATGAAGTACGAGGTAGCATTAGATGGTGAAAATGCCCACGAGATTGAGCTGGCCAAACAGCAATTTGAATATCAATATTCAGGTCAATATAAACCTCAGAAAATCTTTGATGTTGTCGCTTGGTCACAGTTTATTAAGGCTTGGAAAAGAGGTGACTTCAAACGAAAAAAGAAAAAAAAATAGACTTCAGGGAAGTCAAATCCCCAGCGACAGCCCAAATTCTAAGAGATTTAACACATATCAATGCGGTAATACGATTTAGGTAGTGTACCTTCGAAGTAACCCCTAAATTCTTAATTATGCCAATTAAATGTCTTGAGTGTAAGACTGAGCTATTTGGTAGAGCAGATAAAAAATACTGCTCTGACTACTGTCGCTCGGCTTACCACAACAAAAACAATTCTGACTCCAACAACTTTATGAGAAACATCAATAATATCCTGCGTAAAAACAGGCGTATATTGATGCAATTTAATCCTGGAGATAAATCAAAAAAAGTAGCCAAAGTGGACCTACTCGATGAAGGATTTAAATTCAGTTACTACACGAATGAGTATATCACCAAAGCAGGAAAAATCTACCACTTTTGTTACGAGTATGGTTATCTAGACCTAGGTAGTGGGAAGTATGCTATAGTGAAACGGAAAGAGTACGTGGAATAAGATATTAAATAAATATATAATGTATAAGAATCTGATAGCTATACTTTTAGTAGGGACTTTCTTCTGCAGCTGTCATAATGAGAAGGGAACAGTGCAGGAGGTCACTACCTCAGAGTTGAAGACCGAAAAGACGAAATCTTCTATCAATGTAAAGGATCAATCGCATCTCAACACTGCTGGTCTTTTGTGGACAGAGCTATCAGACGCTTTAAATTATGAGAGTGCAGGCAGCAAAATGATTCTTTTGGATATCTATACACCGTGGTGTGGTTATTGTAAGCTGATGGATAAGAAGACCTTTTCGGACAAAGCCACACAAAAACTCCTCAGTGAGAACTTTGAATTAGTCAAGTTTAATGCTGAAAGTAGAGATAGTATTGATTTCAATGGAAGGAAATACGGATGGAGATCAGATGGTAAGAAAGGGATACATGAGTTAGCCGCGCAATTAATGGACGGAAAGCTTTCCTATCCGACTCTTATATTTCTAGACAAAGACCTCAAAACTGTCAGAGTATCAAGAGGTTACAAGAATCCTGCGGAGCTGACACAAGAGGCTGAAATGGCTTTAAGATCATAAATTATTTACTATATTAGTCGAATAACTCGAAAACGTACATTATGCTTAGATTTTTGCTTGTTACAACCGCATTTTTCCTATCGTTCACATTGATTGGGCAAGACAAAGCACATCCTGTATTTGTATCAACTGCAAATCTTGAATTGATAGAAAAAGAATCCGCAGAATATTCTCAATACACTAAAGATCTCAAGCAGGCCCAGGCTAATGAAGACAGACAAGCTATCTCGGAGGCTCAAGGAAATATGGATAGATTGCTAGAGAAAATTATCTTCAGAAGTCAATTTATAGATCCACAGTTAGCAAATCATATGGACTTGGATCAAATCCGTAAGCTTAAGCAAGAGTGGGTAGACGGAATTGGATTTAGATACTATATCAATTTAGAGAGGTTCAGAGGCACCCCTGGATTGACGGAAATTCAAATGACACCGGCACAATACAAGGATTATGTCGATAGTACAAATGAACTGAAAGCGCTAAAGGAAGTCTTTAATTCTACCCAAAAGAGAACTTCAGAGCAATTAACTGCTTATTCTGATAATCTTATCAAGGCAAACGAGTTAGTTAGCTCTAGAAGAAGCTTACTTTTACGTTAATATTAAAAAACTATAAAGTCTTAATCTCCTAGGACTTCCACATCTGAACACTATATATGTCTTTCGAAACAGAGGGTATACTTCACAAAGTATTTGATACAGAGAACAAGACAGATACCTTTCAAACAAGGGAATTCGTCATCAAGCACGAGGGCAATTACCCACAGTTTATCAAATTCCAGTTGACTCAAGATCGTTGTGATCTAATTAGCAACTTCAAAGAAGGTGATAATCTTAAAGTCTCTTTTGATCTTAGAGGAAGAGAGTGGAATGAGAGATATTTTACGAATCTCAATGCGTGGCGGATTGAAGGTGCTGCAGTGGAGAAGAAAGCAGAAGTAGCTGCTTCTGGGCCTCCATCTAACTTCGACCCTATAGATGCGCCGACAGTAAGTAGTGCAGATGGAGAAAAACTGTCTGCCGAAGACTTTGAGGATTTGCCATTCTAAAAAGTAAGTACTTCGATTTAACCTAGCGTTGATCGTGTCTTGACCTACTACTCATTAGCCTTTAACCTAAAAAGCTAACGAACCCTTTGATATAGCGACAAAAAAAGCCTTACTCCTTTACAGAGTAAGACTTAAGCTTTCGTATTATTTAATATATGTTTTATGCTTTTTCGGAGATAGCCTCTAATAGCTGTTCTCCGTGTATTTTGGTTACGACTTTCTCTATAATGTCCATAACCTTACCCTCTTCATCAACAATTACAGTAGTTCTGTAAACACCTTCGATCTCCCGACCCATAAATTTCTTAGGACCCCATAAACCGAAATCATTGATCATTTTCTTATCAGTATCTGCCAGCAACGAGTACTGAAATTCATACTTATCTATAAATTTCTGATGTTTTTTTGGCTTATCTGGGCTAACACCAAAAACCTCAAAGCCCGCTTTGCTGATGTTTCTATAATTATCTCTTATACTACAAGCTTCTTTTGTGCATCCAGGAGAATCATCCTTGGGATAGAAGAATAGTATATATTTCTTTCCAATTAAACTGTCTGAAGAGACAGGCTTTTCATTTTGATCAAGTAATTCGAAAGCTGGAACTGGTTTGCCTATAGCAATTTTCATAGCACTGATTTGTGCATTTATAACAGCTAATCGACAATACTGTTCAACTTATTGGAGAAATAATTAAACAAAATAAACGGTTAAATCAGATAATCGACAAGTCACAGCAGCGCCAATTTTAGATATTTCTCTCATAACGATTGACATTACCGCAATGATCTATGACTATCAGTTTGAAATTAAGAGGGCCCTTTGGTAGTCTGTCTTTATCCGAAAACGACAAGAGATCATTCTTTGCATCATACTTCATCCTAATCCATTTGCCATTGAGCTTGGCCATAAATCTCAGATCATTGGTACTTCCATCTGGGATGAGATTATCAGTAATCTTCAGTTTCCATGGTGTTGAGAGTGTTGGAGAGAAACTAATGGGCTCTATGCTCGGAGCAATAGTGTCCTTGTATAGAGACAATACGCCTATTTCATCCGGCCTCGCTAACAACTTCTTACCGATAGTATCCGCAGCAAACTGGCGCTTTTTACCATTTGCATCTACTTTGATCAAGGACCACTTATTAGGATCAGAAATTGGTAACGGACAATAGATGTGATATTTTCCATTGACAGGAATATATCGATCCCCTATAATAACCGAAGGGCACTTTTGTCCATCTATACTCTTAACTTCATAATTGATATCTAATGCTGTGGGATAAAAGAAACTATTGGGTCCAAAGTGGACATCAAAGTACCCTGCACTATGGTTATATGTGGTATCGCATACTAGTACAGAAGGTGCACTAGGTTTGGACAAATTGGTCGACCTGGCAACAAAATTTAGTACAGATTCATTGCCATATAGGTCATAAGCTCTAATGCTAATTCTTTTGCTATTGCTGTCCTTAAGATCAATTATTCCGTCTCCAGCTTGTTCCTTATAATATGAAAAAGGGTTGCATCTTGCCCTATACATAAGATAGACCTTCTGCCCATGTAGTTGCTTGCGCTCATAATCCCAGAAGGCATTAATATATCTGGTCTCATCAAAAGAAAACTCATCGGCCTCCCAACTCATAAACAACTTACCATCTACAAATAACTCAAACCCATAAACACCATTCTTATTCCAAGAGCCATCCATTCTATCAAACATCTGAAGGCCCACTCCCAAGAACCCAGTTTCAACCTCAATAGTGTCTTGGTATAATCTGTATGATTTCGACTTAGGATTAAAGTACTTAATCTCTTTCTTGACGATATATCCCTCAGCACTTAACTGATGCAGGTGTAAGCTTTCGAGTGTTGGCGACCTCTGATCAGTAGGTCCTATTCCAAAAAACTCTGGGTTAAGTGGTTTTTCCGTCTTTGTTTCTCTCAGCTCAAAATGTAGATGAGGGCCAAAAGAACGACCCGTGTTTCCCATCTCGCCTATCTTCTCACCCTTGAGGTAATTAAATTGACTAGGTCGTAAGTATATGTCTACTTCAAAAGATTCTAAAGCATATTGAATTTCCTTAACGTAAGCTTCGAGCTCATCTGTAAAAGCGGACAAGTGAGCATAGACGGAGGTATATCCATTGGGGTGATCTATGTATAAGACATTTCCATAACCACCACTCTGAATCTTAATTCTCGATATGTACCCATCCCCGACTATCTTAATGCGGTCACCACTCTGACCATTAGTTGACTTGATATCAATACCCGCATGGAAGTGGTTGGGTCTCAACTCCATAAAGTTGCCTGTAAGTTTGATAACGTGGTCCACTGGAGATATGAAACCCAAACTATCTAACCCCTTCGATATGCCACTAAAAGGTATAAGTAAAACTAAGATCAAACAAAACTTAAGGGACTTAGGCATCAATATTTTCTAACAACTCTTCTAAACTATGCAGCGCCTGCAAATGTGACAATTCTCCTGCAGATATGCTTAAGGATAACGTTTCCATTCGCTCTTTTATACTTTTCTTTTCTGCCATTCTTCTATACAGCAAGCCTTTTTGACCTTCCCTAAATCTCATAAGCTCCTGTTGCAAACGGAATTGTGCAAGGCGATCGCTCTTTTCCATATGTGCATAGTAAGCTCTTATTTGTTGGTCCAGCTCACTAATATATTCTGAAGTCATAGAACTAAAGAGTGCACATCGAGGTTTCCACGACCATTCATTAATAGAAAATAAACTTAAGGCAGAACGATAACTATCTCTACTGGTTTGGGCAACAGATTTGAGCTCACCATCAGCTTTAGTAATCAACAGCAAATCTGCCATTTCCATTATGCCTCTTTTGATTCCTTGCAGCTCATCACCGCCACCTGGTTGTAACAACAGTATGAAGAGATCCACTAGATCTCGGACTTCATACTCAGACTGGCCTACACCTACTGTCTCTATAAAGATGTAATCATAATCAGCCATCTCACACAGACAGATGGCATCGGCCGTAGCTGGTGCTACCCCACCTAGTGCCAGCGCAGAAGCCATAGGCTTTATAAAAACACCGTCTATTCCCACTAACGCATCCATACGCGTCTTATCTCCGAGTATACTTCCTTTAGTTGTATAACTCGTGGGGTCTACTGGGAGTATAGCTACTTTATATCCGCTATCCTTTAAGTGCTTGCAATAGGTATTAAGAAATGAGCTCTTGCCTACACCAGGTGCTCCAGTAATGGCAATTCGCTTAACATCTTTCTTACGAGGTAGGGTTGCATAAGCCGACTTTAGAAAGTGCTTATCGGCGGCAAGTGTACTTTCCGCCTTAGATATAAGATGGCTTAATATCTGCGTATCTGTTTTGATGAGTTTTTGACATTCTTCAAGCGTATAAGCTTTAGTAGTCTGGCGGCGATATGATGGATTGATATGCTTGGGCATACTTTACTTTACAGATACTGCTTATTAGCCCATTTCCGCAACTCGGATCATCTCATCTTCTACCCTGTGTACCAACTCCACATAATGAGGGTCTCTTTTAGTATGTCTATTTCTTTCGATAGGCAAATCAACATCTATATGCGAAACAAATCTGGAAGGAGCAGACTTCATTATATAAATATCATCTGCCAGATACACTGCCTCCGAGATGTCATGTGTAACAAAGACGATAGTTGATTGGAATTTTCTCCATATACTCGTCAGGAGATCTTGCATCTGCAATCTCGTTCTGATATCCAGAGCACCAAATGGCTCGTCCATCAGTAGAATATTGGGATTAGCTAGAAGACTTCTGGCTATAGCAATTCTTTGTAATTGGCCTCCAGACAAGGTCGGATATTGTGCATACTTGTGCTCATGTCCTTCTAGACCTACAAGACGAATGATCTCCATCGCCTTTTCTTGACGTTCACTTTTGGAGGCACCCTTATAGTTCATTGCAAGACTAACATTCTCTAGAACTGTCAACCAAGGTAAGGAAGAGTATTGCTGAAAGACCATACAAACTCTCTCCGCCTCGCTAACTTCTTTTCCATTTATAAGAACATTGCCTTCTGTAGGTTTCTGCAAGCCTGCCATATATCTGAGCAAGGTCGACTTACCACTTCCTGACATACCTAGAATGACAACAAACTGTCCTTGCTCTGGCTTGTCCTCAACTAGAAACTCAAGATCTTTGATAATCCAGTTTTGACCACCATCATAAGATTGGCCTATACCTTTGAGATCAATTATATTTGAAAGGCCTGTATCGTTAAACTTGAACATCGACAGTATTCTTTTTGGTATAGGAAATAAAAATTCCATAAAGCATAAAAGCCACGCCTACTAGAATGGACAGAAGCAAGAAAGTACTTAAAGAAAAACCACTCAACGAAACTGTCGGCAAATCAAGAAACGAATTCGCCATCACAGCAAATGTCAACACTCCTAACCAAAGTTGTACACCAATCTTGGCTTCCTTGAGGCCAGACCGCATACTCTTGTAGTTCTTATAAGGAAAGAGCAGCTTATCTATGAGTTTAAATATTTGGTCTTGCAGAAATCCGATCACGACAATAATAATTAGTATCGCAAATACTTTTTCTAATTGTCCTTGTCTTGCCTTAATAAATATTAATGAGCCTATACCGCCTTGTCGATTAACCAACTCAGCAATTATGATGTAGGTCCAAGATATAGCCGTTAAGACCCGCATATCATCCATCACCTTTGACATCACGGAAGGAAAATAAACAGATTTTATAGTCTGCCAACTATTCGCATTAAGTGTGAATACTGTCTTAAGATAAACGTCTTCTACTTCATAAATTCTCTGAACAATTACAGGCAGTAGATAGACCAATATACCGAAAGCAAGAAAGGCTACCTTCATTCCATTATAAATTCCAAACCAAGCGACAAACAATCCTACTAAGGCCGAAAGCGGCAGGAATCTTATAGCATCAACCTGTTTGCTAAACAAGCCTCTAAACAAAGGAATCAATCCAATAAGGAATCCAAGTGGTATGGCTATCAGAACTGCCCACACATAACCTTGGATATTGATCCATATAGATTGCAGCATATTTGAGACAAGCTTGTCATCATTAATAAGGCTACCAAAAGAACCTGCCACCCGCTGTGGGGGTGGCAGATTAGGATATACTTTTTCAAATTCTGTTGCATTGGCGAAAGCCAAACTATCCGCAACAGCGAGTGAATCTAGATCTATATTATGGTCACCAGATATAGAGCTTGGCAAATGTGTATCAAAGCCTTCTATAATAGGCTTGTCTTTAGAAAGAAACTCTGCCATTACCCACCAAAAAAAGATGAATAAAAGAAAACCTACCAGTCCCAACAACAACGACTGGTTTTTAGACAGTTCTCCTCTTAGTTTAAATAAATCCATCTTTTTCTATTTATACTATCCGGCGATCAGCTCGAAATCTGTTCTTCTGTTTTTGGCCTTTCCTGAATCTGTATTATTGTCAGCCACTGGTTTGTCTGGGCCATTACCGACGACCACGAGCCTATTTCTTGGAAATCCGTGTACTTGAATCAAGTACTCTGCAACAGACTCTGCTCGTTTTTTAGAAAGCAGCACATTGGCTTGATAGCTTCCTGTATTATCCGTATTACCTTCCACTCTTATTCTCATATTTCCAAATGCTTTGGCTATATCAACAAACTCTTTATCGATAATATATTTTGCATTTTCGTCAAGCTTATACTGTGCTGTAGGAAACGAAATACTTACTGCCTTTGTGGCTACGGCTTCTTTCTTTTCATCCGCTTTAGTTGGAGCAGTATAAACCTTCTGCGCCTCAGCATTATGCATACCACCTTGTAAGCTTGTGGACGTAACCAATCCTGGGTAAGCAACTAATCTCCAATTAGGCACCCTTCCTTCTATAAAGCCTAAGTCTTTGTATTTATCACCCATAGTAGTATAGAGTTTCTCTCCATCCATACCCTTGTAGGCACTATTAAGACCAAAGAAATTTTGATTATCCCCATGCGTGGTTAATCTTACATTATCTATCATCTGAAGCGCATCATCTGTGGATAACGCTACACCTCTATCTGTAAATTCTTCTGCCAGAATTTTGGCAGCTTTTGTTTTGTTAGACTTATTGCTATTTATTTCTGCAGCACCTCTCATCCATCCTTCATATAGTTTTCTAAGTCTATCTTCATTGTTTTTAACATACTCCCTCTTTGCCATAAAGACATCTGCAATAATATTGGCAGCAGACTTAGAATTCTCCAATACTCTGGCTCCTGGAACTTCTTTGACTGCAAGAATATCATCTGGACTCCAGACCACGGCAGCATCGACTCTTTGCGATTTAAACACCTGTGCAGCATCAATAGCACTTGTTTGTGGAACGATCTCAACATCTTTGGTTGTCAAGCCTCCTGCTTCAAGAAGCCATATCAAAAACGAATGCGATGGTGTCAATTCTGCAACAGCGATCTTTTTTCCTTTCAGATCAGAAACCTTATTGATACCTCTACGAGCGACTATTGCATCACCACCTCTAGACCAATCGGCTTGCCATAAGATAACTGGGTCAAAATCACTTAGACCATTTACTTCTGTCGGGAATGCATCTATCGTCTGCCAGAGCAAATTCACCTCGTCAGCTCTAAAGGCATTTCTAGAAGCTTCAAAATCATCCAAGACTTTGAACTCTACTTTCAAGCCATACTCTTTGAAAAATCTTGATCTTGTATTCGCCTCAAACCCTTCATTGAAATATTGGCCACCTGCATAGCCCCCCCAAGTAACGACGCCAATCTTAATGACATCATCATCAGAATTACTAGATGTATCAGATTTATTTCCAAAAAGTCCTCCTTTCTTGTCAGATTTCTTGGTTTGGGCTGATGATTTTGTAGTAGAGTTAGATCCAGAAGTAGACTGTGCTTCTTCAGTCTTATTCTTTACCATCTCGCCGAGTTGTGTATTATTACAACCCCACTGGGCTAGAAAAAATACTGCGGCTACAATTAATAAGGTAATCAGTAATTTGGAAAATGTAGTTAAACGTTTTGCCATCTTGTTTTATATTAAAGTTAATCAGTTAGTCAAAAAAATTATCGTATTGATTGCCTCGATTTTGTTTGATGGGCTCCTTGATAGGAGCATTCAGATCGAGGGTGTTATGGTCATCATTTGCATCCAAAATAAGTTGTTCCTTGGACTCACCTAAAAGTAAAGAGGTAGATTCTTTTTCCCACTTCTCCAACATCTCCATTCCTTTCTCTTCGAAAATTCCATTTTGCAAATCTATAGAAGCCATAAACTCTTCTGACATTTCCATAAATCGCTCCATCTCCCCTACTTTACCACTGACATCATCAGCTATCGCTTCCAGAGCTTGGTCAAACATTGCTCTTTTATCTGTATCTCCCTTGATGATGGACATAGCAGATTTCATTGCAGAGTGTCCGGCCATCATAGCTTTATGCTCCTGCTCTTTGAGTTCTATCTGATCTTCTATGTCTTCTGTAAGGATAAATGAGTTATCGTACATTTTATTGAGAACTCTATAGAGCACCTCCATTCTCTTGTAAAGATCTCCCAGTTTCATATTGGATTCCTGGAGACGTCCAGCTTTTCGAGTCTTCAGAATGACTTGGGCATTTTCATTGCTAGCTTTGGCTTTACTGGCCAAGTCCATATTGGCTTTGATGTTCTTTTGATTGTTGACCATCATCTCTTTGAGCTTATGCATCTGGACTCTCATCTTGCCTATCTGCTTCCGCATTTTCTTGAGATTTGATCTCAAGTCAGAGACATAGGCTTTGAGTATGGCCATAGGGTTAATCTCCACAAAAAGCCCTGTAATCCAGCGCATTACGCTTTTGTACATATACCCTACGAGGTTACGAGCTTTGCTATCTAAGGCAGTAAATACTATAAGTGCCAGCGAAAGAAGTAAGACCAAAAGCCCTCCTGTTGATTGGGTCAGCGTGAACACAAAGCCTATTAGCGCAGGCAATAACCAGCCTACTACGCCTAATAAGCCCACCAAGAAGATTATTCCTGTGATGCCTTCAGGCCTTTTCCAAAAAGATTTCTTGTTGATGTGACAGTAAATTTAACCTTGAGAAAATATATGTAAAAATAACATATATCCTATACTATTAGGATTCTCTAGGTTCAACTCTATAACTGAGGCAACAATTCCTTAATTATGGGAATATCCACCAAAAGCTTAGGCTCATAGACTTCAAGACCAGATGGGTCGACAAAAAAAACCCCCACTCTCAGAAAGAAAGTAGGAGTCCAGCTATTATAATTACACTTATCAAAAGGACAAGCATTACGACTTTAACACGGCTTAATTTTATTTAGAAGTCTCCGCCATCTTCTGTGATTCCGAGAAAAACAAGTATTGCATTGATGATTTCCATGGTATAGATTTTTAGTTGGTATTAAAAAACTATCTAAAAGTATACCACAGCTTAAGGCAATAAAATCACAGTTTAAGTACATTTGGGACATACAAAATCTACTAGATGAAACAACATCATTTGCTTTTTGTAATCAAGATTTAGTTGTTTAAACCCTAAACTCAAAATTCAAAAACAAATAAACACTGTAACAGAGTGCTTAAAAATTATATAAAATAAAAATATGGGACATACAAAATAATAAAAACAAGCTATACCTTTAAATCGTATATCCTTGAAAACCAACAACATAAACTATGGAGGACCTAAAAAAACTAGCTGAATATGTGTCAAGGCAAAAAGTGAAGCAAATCCAAATTATTACTGACAAAGAGAGTTTTAAAGGAAAATCTAGGCTTTTGTACGAATCAATCATAAATGGGGACGTAAAAACAGACTTAGAAGCCCAAGAATTACTCTATAAAAAAACCGATCCTGAGAACTACAGAAAATTGAAATATAGACTGAGACAAAAACTTATCAATACGCTTTTCGTTGTGGATGGTCATCAATATGGCAAAGGGAAGAAAGAAAAAGGTGAGGTCAATCTCATAAAAACGTGGGCAGCAACAGAAATTCTTACCCATAGGCGATTACAAGGCCTATCAAGACACATACAAGCACAAGTCCTGAAGACGGCCATTAAGCTTGACAGATTAGATATAGCTCTCCCAATAGCAATAGATCAAAGACGCAGATATGGTATTTCCGAATTCAATCAAAAGAAATTCGACAAGTATAATGAGTTGGTTAAAGGACTCACAGCTCAATATAATTTTCAAATAGAAGCTTCCGAATATTATACACAATTAGGTAGCATTGTTTCTCACAAGTTAAAATACGACCAAGAAGAATTAAAAAAAATTAGAAAGCGACTTGAAGAAATGAGGACTGAGTTAAAAAGATTTAAAAACTTCAACTCGTCATTTTTTGTTTTTAACTCAGTCTATTTTGCAGGAATGCTTGATAATGACCATATGTTAAAAAAGTCTATTTGCGACCAAGCGTTGGCCTACCTAGAGAAGTTTCCTGAGACGCCACCAATAATGCACTTTTCTTTCACTCAAAAAAAAGCACTAGTCGTCTTAGAAGAAGGGCAACTAGAATTAGCGCTTTTCTACCTCGATGAATTGAAAAAAATTAGTGTCAAACCTGGCTCTATTTCTTGGCAATGGGTCAGGAACTACAGAAGCTTGATACATTTTAGTACCAAAAATTACAAAGAAGCCTATAGAATAACAGCTAGCATTATCAATAACACAAAAGCTTTCAATAACCTGAAGTCGACTATGAAAGAACACTGGTATATCAAAGAAGCATACTTGGCTTTCTTGATTTCTGCTGGCAGACTTGACGATTCTAAAATCAAAGATAAAATCAAGCGACCATTTAGATTGGGTCGCTTTATGAATGAGGTACCTCAGCCTTCTAAGAATAAAGTTGGCTACAACTTAAGCATCGTAATTATTCAGTTCTATTTTACATTAATGAAAGGTGACATTATACGAATTGCAGAAAAACTTGAGAGCCTTAAACAATACAGTTTCAGATATCTTAAAGGGAAAAAGTATATAAGAGCTAGAACTTATATCAAGTTATTACAAAAACTAAAAAACCCCTTATTAGATGCCAACCAGGTAAGAACAAAGTCTAAGAACCTCTTGAAAACTCTGTTAGAAAATCCACATGATTTTTCTACAGAAGTAATGGACAGAGAAATAATACCCTATGAGCAACAATGGGATGAATTGATGAATTACATATTGAAATCAAGAACTGCTTCTTAGAATTTAGAATGATTTATAACAGATGTTGCTTCATCTTCGCAATGTCCTCGCTGATCTGTTGGGTCACAATATGATAAGCCACATAAAAGCCATCCTTGGTTGCCTGTACTTTGGCACTGGACTGGTTAACTTTCTGCTTATTGGCCTCAAGTGCCTTTTCTCCTGCTTCTATCTCTTTTTGCAACTTAGAGATCTGGGCTTGTCTTTGTTTGATACCTTCTTCTAGTCTTTTGATTTCCTGAGCTTGTGTATTGACTTGCCTATTGGTTTGATTCTTAAAGGCATCAAGAAACTTAGCTTCCTCTTTACCCAGCACCTTAAGGTATCCTTCTGCGCTGCTAACCAATTTCTGCGGAGTTGCACCCATAGACTTAGCCATAGCAAGCGCTGACTTGAATCGAGTGCCCTCATCCATATCCACGTTACTGAGATTCTGGACTGCCTGCTTATACTCTAGGTAGTCAAAGCCTTCTGGGTTATTCTCTTCAAGTGCACCTAATAATCTGTTGACAAACTTCTCTTGAGGCTTCCCTTTAGGTGGATTGTTCTTATCATATCCTTTTGATGCAGGGGCTTGAACACCTGCCTTAGAGGCCTGTCGGGGAGCGGCTGGAGAGGATTTGGTCTCACCAGAAGGCTTAGCACCGCCCTCTTGCTCTTCCTCAATAACAAATAGCGATTTTAACTTCTTGAACATCATTAGAATTTACTTCGCCAAATATACCGACTCTGTGCCTTAATAAACCCACCTATCCCGTGCTTGTTACTATCTTGTGCCTATGTATGTCTTTAAGACCAAAAAGAGAGTGCGATATGCAGAGACGGACAAGATGGGCTATCTCTACTACGGTCACTATGCCAAGTATTACGAGATCGGCCGTGTAGAAGCGCTTAGAGACCTAGGACTATCCTACCAGAAAATGGAAGATCAGTACGGTATTATGCTGCCTGTACTAAGCTTAGAAAGCAGGTTTAAATTACCTGCATACTATGATGAAGAACTAGAAGTCATTACTCTACTAAAAGAGCCTCCTTCTAAGATGATAACTTTTCATCACGAGATCGTTAATCCTAAAGGAATGATCATCAACACCGCAGTTGTCAAGTTATTCTTTGTAGATATGAAAACCAACAAGCGGGTAGAAACTCCAGTCCATCTAGCCGAGAAGCTAGAACCTTATTTTGATAATTACCATAAATCTACCTAACGATTTGGGCCTATCTAAACTTCCAATAATCCAACTACTTATTGATTTCTGTAAGAAATCTTCCTTACCAGGGTTTTCGGGTGTGTCGATATATAATGTGGCAACATTTGTATGGGGAGAAGCGATGAAAGAAGACAATGATATCGTAACAAGATCAAATTCGATAGCCTTCAATTTTTTTCTATCACTCTTTCCGACGATCATCTTCCTATTTACCTTGCTGCCGCTATTTCCAGTCTCCACAGATTACCTACAGATTTTTCACGATTCTACGAGAGGCTTTATCCCAGATCAAGCGCACGAATATCTTTTCAATATGCTTGCAGGTGTCGTTTCTACTCCACGTAGTGGCTTATTATCTGTAGGTTTCTTTTTTGCCTTGGTATTTTCTAGTTCTGGTATGGTGACGTTGATGTATGGCTTCCATAAAAGTTACGAGAGAGTCTTCAATAAAAGAAATTACATTCAGAACCGACTTCTCGCCATAGGACTAACAATTCTAGTCGCCGGGATTTTTGTGACCTCAATTTTCTTAATCATATTTGGTTCTCCCTTACTACAACTTCTCATTGATAAAATCAATCTCAATAGCTACTCAGCAGTTGTATTTAATTTTGCTAAATGGTGGATCGTTGTACTCGTTATCTATACAGGCATCACCTTAATCTACAGATATGGCTCCGCGATGAAGGAAAGAATTAAGTGGATCAACACAGGGGCAATCTTAGCTACCATCCTCTCCATTTTCACCTCATTAATTTTCTCCTTTTTTATCAATTCTTTTGGTCGGTACAATGAGATTTACGGATCGATAGGTGCCCTAATTGTGCTCCTACTATGGATACAGATTAATGTCTTTGTTGTACTGATTGGCTTCGAGTTCAACGCCAGTATTGCCGTTCACAAAGCAGAGCTCTACACTCAAAGTAATAGGGGAAAAGAAGTAAACTCTAAGGATGAAGAGCAATAACTATCTGAACGTGACATAACAGCCGATAGCAGCACTTTCAGAATAATCTACCTCATCTCCGTCTTGCAACCGACTCAGCAGAGATTCTAAGTCTCGATTCTGAATAATACGACGTCTTTTACCTACTCTAACATAGCTATCATCTATCCGCCCCCGATAGAGCATCTTCTTTTGCACATTATCATAAATCACTACCTCAGGCGTAATGGTTACACCAAACTCCTTTGTCTTAGTCGCAAAATATTCTAGTTTCAAAGGAATCGTAACGTTATACTTTTTCTTGAAGTCGGTAATTCCTTTCTCAGTAGAATACCGACTAGGAAACAAACCTACAAATCGAATATCCTCATCAGAATATAGACTATCCAACCGATTAATCTCAGGAGCATAGTACTCACAGATTCTACAATCCTCACCTAGGAAATAATAGACTGTATATCTAGACGTATCTGCATCCCCAGCAAAAGCAACCCCACAGAACAGAACAAATAACAGTACCAAATACTTCATAGCTCCAAGATAAAGGAGACACAGCTAACAGTCCACTTTTATAAGATGGAACGGCGTTAAATAAACTCTAAATGGCTTATACCACTTCTGCAACTGTAAAGATACTCCCTGTGACCAAGATCAAATCGTCTTGTTGGGCTGATAACTTTGCAGCTGCTAAAGCTCTTGCAATAGAAAGGTACGTTTTACCGTATAGTTCGGCTTGAGCCGCCTCATCACACAACGCTTGTGCTTTCATCGCTCTCGGGATCTTAGCAGCAGCGAAATAGTACTTTGCCTCCTTAGGAAAATAAGGAAACACCAGACCCAGGTCTTTATCAGAAACGACGCCGATAACTATATGCAATTTTCGGAATTCAAGTTTCTTGACTTCTTCAAACAAGGTGCTGATGCCCATTTCATTATGGGCACTATCCGCTATTATCGTCGGCTCAGAATCAATCCGCTGAAAGCGCCCCATATACCCCCACTGCGCTAGACCAATAGATAGAGCTTGTTTTACTTTCTCTTGAGGAAGCGAAATACCTATCTCACCTAGCGCCGCGACGGCCAAGTTCAAATTTTCCTTCTGATAATCAGGAAACAATTGATGTATGGAAGCAGGCACCAAATTGGTCTCTGCATACATCAATCTAGAATTCCTAGCCTGAGCTTTTTTAGCAAAGACAGCAGACGTCTCCTTTTGCTTTCGACCTATGATAACAGGTATCTCCTTCTTGATGATCCCTGCTTTCTCTCCTGCAATCTCCGGCAGTGTCGTACCTAAGAAGTTCATATGATCATAGCCGATATTAGTAATTACAGACAATACTGGAGTGATCACATTGGTAGAGTCGAGCCGCCCACCAAGACCTGTCTCTATGACCGCATAGTCAACTTGCTCTTCTTTAAAATGATTAAATGCCATCGCAACAGTGATCTCAAAAAAGCTTGGCTTTTCCTTCAGATCAAAAACGCCTTGGCCAATTAAGCCATTAACAAATGACTTTACTGCACGCTTAGGAATCATCATTCCATCGACTTTGATCCGCTCACGATAGCTCTTATAGTGTGGCGAGGTATATAAGCCGACTTTATAGCCTGCTGCTGAGAGCAAAGACGCTATAAAGAATGACGTTGAGCCTTTTCCGTTAGTCCCTGCAATATGGATTGATTTGAAATGCCTATGTGGGTGGTCGACAAGGGCATCGAGATACTCAATATTCTTAAGATCCGTCTTAAATGCTTTGGGCCCTACTCTCTGAAACATAGGAAGTTGCTTGAACAAAAAAGCTTCGATATCCTTGTACCTCGTTATATTCATGTCATTGCGCTCGGAGGCCAATACTAATAAATGTTCTAGACTAATCTTTCAATTCCTCTAATTTTCGAGATATCAAACGGTACAATTTTATAATAGCAGGTGGAGGATTAGCGGGATTGAGTCTAGCCTACAGGATACGTAAGGAAAGTCAGTACGACAATCATTCCATCCTCATCTTAGACAAAGACAGCAAGACGAAAAATGATAGGACCTGGTGCTTTTGGAGCAGAGAAGAGGGCCTCTTTGATCATATCCTTCATCACAGCTGGGAGATCTTAGATTACAAGACCTCTGCCTATCAAAAAAAGATGTCTATCTCGCCTTATAAGTACAAAATGATACGGGGGATAGACTTTTATGAGTACGTCTTGGACTTCTTACAGAAGGCTCCAAATACTACTTTCAGCCGAGAATCGATATCCGAAATTACTGAGGACAGTAACAGTGCACGAGTCGTAACCACCAACAACACGTATGAAGGTGACTATATCTTTAAAAGCTATCCTGATAGGTTAGATAATATCAAGGACCACTTTGTCTGGCAACATTTCAAAGGCTGGGTAGTCAAAACAGAAAAGCCATTCTTCGATCCAACACGAGCCACCCTTATGGATTTCAGAGTAGACCAAGGCGATGACACCAGATTCTTCTATCTCCTCCCGACCTCCGAGACAGAAGCACTAGTAGAGCTGGCTATTTTTTCACCTTCCATACCAGAGAGCAACTACTACGACAACTTCTTGAATACTTACCTCAAAGAAGAAGTTGGCCTAACCAACTGGACTATCACACACGAGGAGGTTGGCGCTATCCCAATGACCTCGCATAACTTCCAGACCGATAATTCTAAAAGAGTGATCAGAATAGGGACCAATGGCGGGGCGGTAAAAGCCTCCTCTGGTTATGCCTTTACTAGAGTGCAGAAACAAGTAGCTGCCGTAACGAATCAGATAGCGTCTGGCCAATTCAGACCACAAAGAAAAACGAGATATGATCTCTATGACAGCGTGTTGCTTAATGCCATCCTAAAGGGAAAGACAACAGGAAAGGTAGTCTTTGATGGGTTGTTTAAAAATTTGTCTGGGCCGACAATATTTAAATTTTTAGATGGTGAGGGCAGTCTATGGACGGATCTCAAAGTATTTACCGGGCCACCTACTCTACCCTTTCTCAAAGCATTCCTAGAGGAAATCTCTTAACAGATATGTATTGGATAAAAGCTACTTTAGTTCTACTAACTTCAAAACAAAAGACAACATATGGAAATGGAAACTATTATCTCACTTGGCTTTCTTATTATTGGTGGGGGCTTTGTCGGCACCTTACTTATGGCTATAATAAAGATGCTTGGCATCCCGAAGCCACCTAACAAAAGTTTGGCTCAGCACTTATTTGGTATATTTAAACTGGCCATAATATTTACAATTCTGCTTGTGCTCTTTATTGCTTTTGTTGTCGTTCCAAATTCTTAACCTATGCGCTTAGCCCACCTCTCAGTAATTTTATTTTGTGCTTTGATCACGATAAGTTGTTCAAGAAAAACAACAACAACCCTAGATCAATCTTCTGCATCGGAAAGAACGAAATTTGATGCCCAACAGAAATCTCTACTCTTATCAGGCTCTGCTTCTGACCCTATGAGATTGTTCCTAACAACCAACGAAAGCGACTCACTATTACTGAGACAACGAGCAGCTGAAGTCATCCCCAACCCTTCAGATCCCTTACTTAATGCGTGTATCGACAGATTGCTGACTACAGTCCAGGACAGTATGTCATTGGGGGTGGGCATAGCAGCGCCTCAAGTCGGCATACTCAAGAGAATCATCTGGGTGCAAAGATTTGACAAAGAAGGGTTCCCATTTGAGGTCTATCTCAATCCTGTTATTAAGCAATACACCAAGAAAAAACAAAACTGTATGGAGGGCTGCCTTTCTATTCCTGACAAGCAAGCAGAGACGAAAGTGAGGGCCTATGCTATATTATTAGAGTATGACACCAGAGAAGGAGAGCACATAACCGAGATGGTTGAGGACTTTACTGCAGTGATATTTCAGCACGAAATAGATCACCTCGATGGCAAGCTCTTTATCGATTTGCTAGAAGAATAAGTGGAAATGAAATTAGAGACTGACCTTGGTAGATAGTACTGCCGCTTTTTCAAAGGCAACGGCTAACTTAATAACATCAACTGCAAGATCTGTGTTAGGTGCCTTGCGCTTTTTACCTAGGACAGTCTGGCCAAAATGATGCAACTGCAAGTACTCTGAAAAAGTAAACCCTTCAGTACCATCGTGATAGATATCTACTTTCTCTCCTGTATCCTTATAAAGTTTAAATGATTTATTGTTGGTATTGGATATAAGAATCTGGCCCTTATTTCCATAGATATTAATGTAACTCTGCTCTTTTTTTATTGCTGGCTGGATGATCAGATTTATACTAGATGATTTTCCTGTCAGGCCTTTACAGATGATGGTGTTATTATTTGTAGTGACTTCGACATCTGTTATCTGATCAGCGAGCAACCACTGACACAATTCAATTTCATCTAAGGCATTATCCAATATGCTGCTACCACTAGAGGCTTCAAACTGTCTGTTGAGCCCACTGAAGAAGGCGCTATCCAGACTTATATGATTGATTACACCTATATCACCTCTATCTATTATTTGCTTAGCTGCACTCAGCTGTGCATCGAAATGTACTAGAGAAGAAACCATCACAAACTGGCTCGGACGGCTTTGCGCAGCCTTGTGCACAGATTCTGCATCTTCGACATTAAGCGCAATTGGGTCTGCGATGAAGACATGTTTGCCTGCCTCTATCGCAGCTATAGCTAGCAAGGGTCTCCTGCGCGGATCACCGAATATACAGACAGCGTCTATGTCGTGATTCTCTATCAAGGATTTTTCGTCTGAGTACACATACTCTAGAGAAAGATCATTCTTAGCCAAGAGCAACTCCTTTTGGGTTCTTCCGACTGCACCCATCAGCGTTACATCCTTAATATGGTCTTTGAGCAAATGCGCATATCTCTCTCCTTGCTGCTCCAATCCTAGTATGCCTACTTTGACTTGATAGAGCATCAGAGATGTCGTTCTGCGTGATAACTTGATCTGACAAGTGGTCCACTTTCTACAAAATCGATGCCCATCTTAAGGCCTTCTTCTTTGTAGAAAGCAAAGGTGTCTGGATGGACATATTCCTCGACAGCTAAGTGCATCTTAGTTGGTTGGAGATACTGCCCTATGGTAACCACATCACAGCCATTGTCGTGCAGATCTTGCAGTATATGTAGAACTTCTTCTTTTGTTTCTCCTAGTCCTACCATAAAGCCTGACTTGGTCCGCTTGCCTGCATCTTTGGTTCTTTGGATTTGTTCCAAACTTCTATCATACTTGGCTTGCGGTCTGACCTTACGATAAAGTCTGCGCACTGTTTCCATATTGTGGGACACGACTTCTTGCCCACCCTCTATCATTCTATCCAGTGCATCCCAATTGGCTCGCACATCGGGAATTAGCGTTTCTATAGTTGTTTCTGGAGATTGTTCTTTGGTTTGTACGACGGTCTGATACCAGATCTCTGCTCCCCTATCCTTCAACTCATCCCTGTTGACTGAGGTAATAACGGCGTGCTTGACCTGCATCAATCTTATCGCTTCTGCTACTCTAGTCGGCTCATCTGCATCATACTCAGGTGGTCTCCCAGTCTTTACGGCACAGAAAGAGCAACTCCTTGTGCATACATCCCCTAGTATCATAAAGGTCGCTGTACCTGCTCCCCAGCACTCGCCCATATTGGGGCAGTTACCGCTTTGGCAAATGGTGTTGAGCTTATACTCATCCACGAGCCTTCTGACACGTTTGAAATCTTCACCCGTTGGGAGCTTGACTCTTAGCCAATCTGGCTTTTTAGCTCTTTTAGGTGTCTTTGATACTATCGGTAGCTCTAACATTAATTAATTGCTTCTTCTTCCAAATTGGAAATTCAAATATAGCTTGAAGAAAAATCTCGAATTGGATACTTCTTCAGTTTCTACAACAATAGGAATCTTGCTTGGAAATGCATCCACCATAATCCCTGTCTCAAAAGCCTTGACATATTCGTCAAAAGCTCCTAAACCAAGATGTAAACCCAACTTGGCTTGTATTCCTGCTCTCACTTTCAGCTCGTCAAAGCCACTAAAGAAAGATGATCTAGAACTAATACTGCCTTCATCCAGAAACTTGTCAGCATTATCCTCAGAGAAACTTTCTGATCTGATGGTCGGCACTTGCTGGTTATCTATGACCTCTACATAAATAAGGTCTAACTTATAAGGCTTGAGCAAAGCTAGTGAAGGGCCAAACTCATAGACATAACCTACTGCAAGACCATTACGTTTTTCCTTTTCAGACAGATACTTTTTAGTTCCAAAACCGCCTCTCACATTTATCAATGAGTTGATCTTGCCAAAGGCATAGGAACCTGACCGTCCGAGAGTCGAAAACTTGGTTTGAGTCTTTTCTCGACTATCTCGAATGTAGCCCAATTCTAGGTGATAGTACTTGGTCTTGTTATAAGACTTGATCTCTCCAACATTATAAGCAATGGCGGCTCCATCTTCGTGCAGTCGCAAATCTATGGACCATTCCTTCTTGTAGATAATCCCCTTCCAGTCTATCTCTACCAACTTCGGCTTAATGATACGTTGTGCATCCAATGATGCTAGCATCATAAGCGATAGAATACAAGCTGCTATAAGTCTAAAAGCCATAGGTATAAAGATAACCATATATCAGTGCGAGTAGTTCTCAAAAGCTAGAGATGTCTTCTAAACTCTCTAGCCATAGGCGCACTCCACTGGTGTAGTATGCTAGTCCGCAGTCCGCACAGTAGTCGTTTCATTAATCCAGCAGCCCACTTTAAAGGAGCTCCCTGCTTTGATACTTCTCTGAAAGATGTCTTCTTTCTTAGGCATATACTGCGTATACGTGTTGATTAACTTGCCTGCTTCTGCAGCAGTAGCAGGATCTTTCTTGGCTTTAATCCATTGATCTATGGCCGGCCAAGTCACTATCTGGCTGTCCCAGCCTGTACCTGGGCCACAAAGAGGCCCACTAGAAGCATAGAGCTTACCTATGAGCAAATGTGGCTCGCCTGAGTTAGGGTCATATTGAGAAGATTGTCTTGCATATTGTCGTGACTTAGGATAATTCTTGATATCACCGTAGTAGATCTTAGCGTTGAGCAAGGAGTACTTTGCTTTTTTGGCCACATCATCTGTAGAAGCTATAAACTCATCAAATAACTGGACAGCTTCCTTATATCTGCCTTCTGTATAGGCATTATAGGCTCTCTTAAGTGGGCCATCTGGTGGAGGTGGTGTATAGCAGTTGGTTTGCTTAGACTGTGCTGCCTCAGTTACTGATGCAGAGGATTTATCACAGCCACCCCATAAGAGTCTACTATACGTCCTATTGATGGTCTCGCAGTCTGTAGGATTGGCTTTCATCAGGGCTAAGTACTTGTCCTCATAATAACTACAATCATACAGACCCTCTATACCTTCTAGATTTTCGAGACGAGCAGGCGCATAGGCATTGATGATCTTCCAAGCTTCTTTGTTCTTTCCACTTGCTGTCCCATAATCGATAGCTGAGAGTAGTGCGGTGGCATATTTTCTTCCTTCTACTACGGTGATTTCTTCTGCTACAATCTTATCTGAGAGCAACTTGGCAAAAGGATTGATCACAAAGTAGTCTACCTTCTCTCCTTTTCCATCTACGGCTTCTTTGAATAAAGTGTAGGTCTCATTAGGATCAGAGTGCTCATAGTAGTAATAGTATCGATCAAAGGCCTTTCTACCTGCGACATAAGCTGGCTCGCCAAAACACTCTACTCGCTTATCATAGATGGCCATAATGGTGTCTAAATACTCTTTCTTCTCAGCAGCTACTGTAGAGCGCTCATAAAAGAACTTATAGATCTTGATCCCATCTTCAAACTGATACTTGATAGAGCCATTAGCTGCAGGTGCACCGTAATAAGCTTTTTTCCAAAGTGGGAAAGCTTCATCATATTTCTCTGCTTTGACGAGATCCTTATACAATACATAAGCCGTACTGACGTCATCATTGGCACCAGCGCTTAATTCATCTAGTGTAAGGCAAGGATTGTTCACTTTGGGTTCTTCCTTGACAGGTGGAGGTGGTGTCTCCACAACAGTTTCCGTGACCTTAGGTGTGCAGGCCAGACCTACCAAAACGACCAATAACAAAAAGTATTTGAGCTTATTCATATGAAGGCTTTGTTCATTAGATGCTAAAATTACGTAGAGGGTTCTAAAGGACTTCTTAAAATGCCTATAATTACCACTTAAATAATGCTAGATGAGCAAAAAAAAGTTGTTAGTCCTCACCGGAGGAGGTGATTGCCCAGGGCTTAATGCCGTTATCAGAGGCATCCAGAAGGCCGCTACCCAAGATGGAGAGTGGGAAGTATACGGCAGTATAGAAGCCTTTAACGGCATTATGAAAACGCCTACGGAGATCATCAAATTGACGCCTTCTAAGGTTGGCGGTATCCACGTCAAGGGTGGGACCATCCTCAAGACGACCAATAAAGGCAATCCACTATCCTTTCCTGTCGAGCATAAAGATGGTAGCATTACCTACAGAGACATCAGCGCTGACCTCGTCAAAAAGATACAAAAAGCGGGATTTGACGCTGTCATCAATATCGGTGGTGATGGCTCCCAGGCTATCTCTAAAGCCCTCTATGATAAGGGGCTCAATATCATTGGCGTCCCTAAAACCATAGATAATGATCTTAGCGCAACGGATATCACTTTTGGTTTCAGCACGGCTGTGCAGATAGCGACTGATGCCTTCGATAAGCTCGTCACTACGGCCAGCAGCCATAATCGGGTGATGATTCTAGAAGTTATGGGTCGCGATGCAGGATGGATTGCCCTCCATACAGCTATTGCAGGAGGTGCCGAACTCTGCTTGATTCCAGAGATTCCGTTTAATCTAGATACAGTGATCAAGGTGATCAATAAGCGTTATAAAAAAGGAAAAGGCTTTGTCAACATCGTTATCGCTGAAGGTGCCAAACTAGATGGCAAGACTATCGGCAAGATGGCCGAAGGCGATATGAATATCAAACTAGGTGGCGTCGGCAATGCCCTCAGGAAAGCCCTAGAAGACCACGGCTGCGAACCAGATGTCAGAGTCGCTGTACTCGGCCATATACAACGTGGTGGTACCCCAGTAGCATTTGATAGGATCTTAGCGACGGCCTTTGGCGTACGAGCTTTTGAGTTGGCCAAGAAGGGTCGCTTTGGTCGGATGGTTACGTATACCAACAATGATATCAAAGACACTACTCTAGCTAAGGCTATTAAGGACTACAATTATGTCAAGAAGAGTAATTTCTTAATTAAGACAGCGAAGCAGGTGGGGATTTCTTTTGGAAACGGGTAGGCAGCGCTCTCGGGCTAGGCTTCTTAGTGCATAGTTTATTAGTGCATAGTGCATAGTGGGGCTGGCCGCGATGGCCTAGCTTCTAATTGTAAATGATGAATTATGAATTACTGGAGGGTTGGCCGCTTGTCACTCAATTGTAAATTTTGAATTATGAATTACTGTTCACAATATTGAACTACCACTTTCTATTCCGATCGTAGCGGAGCGCAGAAGAGGAATCTTCTTCTTTTAGTGCTCCTGAGACTAGATGCAAGGGTAGTTCATTTTGCAGAGAACCCCCTCCCCAAGCAGTCATAAGACTTAATGAGTTCTTGGGAACTAATCTAAGCTGTAATTGGTATACAAATTGTAATATACATTTTGTAATATACAAAATGTATATTACTTTTAGTATGGCGCTAGCAAAAGAGACAAGCTCATAGCATAGAACAAACCCTAATGACAGAGATTAAGAATCCATTTATAACAAAGGGCTATATCAGCGAAGAATACTTCTGTGACAGAGAAGAAGAGACAGCTGATATCCTATCTGCTATCAACAATGGCAGAGACCTTATCCTATACGGAAAGCGAAAGATGGGTAAATCAGCACTCATTAAGCATGTCTTTCACCAACTAGACAACAAAACCATTTCGACTTGGGTAGACCTCTTGCCCTCAGGCAACTTTGATGACTTCCTGACGCTGACAGCCAATGCCGTGCTCAATGCCTTTGAAGAAGAGGATCCTCTTTATAAAAAGATCTGGGCAGGAATGAAAAAGCTACGGCCTACCGTCACTTATGATGAAGTATCGGGCACACCAAATGTTTCTTTTGATCTTAGTGACACATCTGCTCGAATCAATACCCTTTCAGAACTGATAAGACTTCTTGCCAGCAGCTGTAAGAAAGTCGTCATTGCCCTTGATGAGTTTCAGCAAATACAACAATATCCAGAACAGAATATTGCAGAGCACTTAAGAACACTTCTCCAATCTCTACCCAATGTCACCGTCATATTTTCTGGAAGTGATCAGCATATGCTCTTGGACATGTTTAACAAAATAGATCAGCCCTTTTATGAATTTGGTCAACATCTCAAACTAGGCCCCATAGATTCAGATAAATACGTTGACTTTATCGAAGCCCACTTCAAAAAGAATAAAAGACAAATAGAACGCGGCGACATCTACAATATCATCGAATGGTGCAACAACAGAACGATGAACATTCAAATACTCGCCAATCGACTCTATAGCCTACATCAAAAAACCATCTCAGAGGCCGATATCCAAAATATGAAAGACACTATCCTCAAAGAGAAAGAGGACATTTATTATACACTGAAGCGAGTCGTGAGCAAAGGACAATGGAACGTCTTGTCTGCCTTTGCTAGAGAAGGAAAAGTATATGCTCCTTATGGAAAGGCTTTTATGCAAAAACATGGCTTTACGAACTCTTCGATTATACGGCGTGTCGTACAGTTTTGTCTTGAAAGAGGCCTGCTCTATCAGAGTCACGATGGAGAAGAAAGCTTCTTTGAATTGGATGATGTATTTCTGAGGCGATGGGTTGAGATGACGACGATATAATAGCATATAACTTTTTATTTCCCAATAAATAAAACTACTTTACAACTATTAACTAATAAAAATTGTGATCATGAGAATTTCTTCTTTCTTCTTTCTTCTTTCTTCTTTACGCTAAGTACTAACTCAATTTTAGCGCAAGATGATTGTAACCCAATCTTTGAGATTATTGATGCCTCTAACTATTCTGATTCAGACCCTGATGCCACATATCCTAACCAAGACAATGATGCATGCAGTGATGTAATAATTACTTTTGTCGGTATGCCCGCAGACTGTGACTGCCAACCTACTTCCGTAGTTGTAACAACAATAATAGAAAATGAAGAAATACGAATAGTGCAGTTTTCAAATCAGCTCTTTAATGTATTTAGAGATGAATTACCTTTCAATGGTCTGCCAAATATGTTTCCGTTCAATCAATGGGAGTTCTTAGCAGTAGGAGGCTTTATTTCCCAAAGTAATGTAATTCCATTTAACGTCGGAGTAGGTGAAAGTTATGTTTTTGATCTATGGACAAATATTGAAACATTTCCACTCAATATAAATACTAGTTTAGATTGCAATGGAGATGGAATCGCAGAGTTTTCAGTTAATACAGAATCTAACATCTTTGTGGAATGTCACTAAATGTAAAAATACAATTAGCAGTACTCTGCTTTTTCCTTTTAAACACGCTTAGTTACGGTCAAAACTTGCTAGGAACAATATCGAATCCCACTGCAAATTTCAGACAGGAGCTAAGATTTCTCTCTACTGATACCGTTATACTTGCTTCTATAGATTTTGACAATATAGACAACGAACCATTCAGTAGATATGTCTATAATGGTAATGATTGGGTATTCGATACAAAAGAAAACATAAGACTTAATGACAATGCATCCTTAACGGACTATGCGTTATCCTGCGATGGCCGTACGTTGATAACCTTGTCTATAATAGATCGACTAAGTCCAAATTCAGATAGAGTGACAGCACAAATTGATGTGTTCCAGAAAACCAATGCAGATTGGATATTAATTCAGAAAATTGACTCTCTAGACTTAAGGACAAATGGTGATTTTCTTTCACTTAGATTCAGCATATCAGATGATGGTGGGGTTCTAGCTTTAGTAGAAATCGATGGTTCAGCCTCAGGTGGTGACGATCAAGCATCTATATTTACAATATACAACTTAGACTTTGTCTCTAACAATTACAGATCAGTCTATGCAGACACCTTGGTTTCTTTTAGGATATGGGATGCAAGGATAGATATTTCTGGAAATGGACAAACTGTTGCTATAGGCCAAAAAGAGCAAGCAAGAGAAACATTAAGCATTTATGATCAAAACACAGAATGGGAAAAAACTGAGAGTTTAAATATAAACAATAGTTCAGCTCCTAATACTCCTAGTTCTTTGCCCAGTATAAATTACGACGGTAATCTAATAAGTTTTGTAAAAAATCCAGCACCACTAACAAATGTTGAGTCTTACAATTTGGTCTACAACAGACAAGAACAACGCATAGACAGCCTACCCACTAGGGGACCAGGCATAGTGCTCGACAGGCATAAAATAAGCAGACAAGGAAATAGATTACTCTCAACACACGGAGATGAAGGTCAAATCTTACAGGACACTGTACAGTACTACTCGATGATGAAATATGAAAATGGTGATTGGATAAAAGAATTCCAAATCGCCTATGATGTACTCCCAATTGGCTATACAGCTGGAACAAACTTACAGTTTGATTGCGCAGGGCAAAGATTCTCTACCAGTGATCTGGATGGCGTCATTTACATTTATGATCTAGATAGGATCAATTCTGTTGCGGAGATACACCATAATGAGAATCTTGTCATCTATCCTAATCCACATCGACATAACTTTTATATTGATGGAGAGCATATAAGGAATCAGTCTGTACGAGCCTACGACTTACTAGGTCACCAAGTCTCTATTCAGGGTAATCATATCGATGGATACGAATTAGTTGGACCATCTGGAATATATACAATTAGGTGGGAAGACAAACAGAATTATTTTACTCAAAAAATTATCAAGCTCTGACAAAAAAAGGCGGCACCTGAAAATTCAGATGCCGCCTTTACTTTATCATACGAAGATACGCTTACTGGTATCTTACTTTAACTGTCTCTCCTATCCAGCAACCCACTTTCTCTGAGTCACCTTTCTTGACCCCTCTCATAAATCCTTCGTTAGAATCTGGAAGAGAAGATCTGTACTTACTCGCTTTCTTACCTGCTTCTTCTGCTACTGTTGGGTCTATGGACTTAGCATAGTTATACTTGTCTATAGCTGCAATAATCGCCAATCTCTGATTCCAAGAGTCGCCGCAGTTTCTTGCAGTTGTCGCATATAGATCACCGATCAACATAAATGGTCTACCGTAGTTAGGTCTTAACTTAGCCGCGGCTAGGGCTGTCTTTCTGGCATCACTATACTTCTTCAATTTTCTTCCTTGGATAGAGGCCTTAGAGAACATATAGCCAGCTTTCTTGCTAGGGTCTGTCTCGTTATTGATCGCTTCGTCGTACTTGGCTACCGCTCCTGCAAAATCTCCTGCATCGTAGGCTTTCTTTGCGAGGATAGCTGGGTTATTGGCTTCAAACTCTGCTTTTCTTGCTGCATTGGTTGTAGCCGCATAAGTCTTCCACTTTCCATCTAGTTCTACTAATAGAGGATCATCCTCAGCACAACCTCTTTTCTTAAGCAGGCCTACTAGATTCTTTAACTGCTCCATATTTTCTGGGTCAGCATCATAAAGAGCCTTGTATTTTGGCTTGAAGAAATCGCAGTCGAAAATCTCCGTCTCTATAGGACCAAACTTTGTCTGTGCTGCCTTCCACGCTTGATCGTAATAAGTACCTAATCTTTCATTATTCTCTAGGTTGTACTTCGCGATACCTTCCATTTGCTGGAAGTACTCTACAGCTTTTTCCTTTTCGATTTTTCCTTTTTGGAATTGATACACGACGATCGACGCTAGTGGATCGAAAACAGTATACTCCACATCATTGCCCGACAACTCTATGGCCTTATTAAGTGACTCCAGATTTTTAGAGTAAGGAGAGTTCAGTGTATAGAACATATCATAGGCTTTTCTACCATAGACATATCCTATTTTAGATTGGATACATTCTGGCTTGCCGACACACTTCGTAGGGACGACACTACCATCTTCGTAGGCAGCAATCGCTTCATCATACAGTCTGTCGATAGTCGCTTTGTATTCTTCTTTTTTGGCAGCATCCGTTTCGTTCTGAAACTTGTTGATATAAATCTTGACACCATCGATAAAGTGATAGTCTCTCTTACCATCTGCCGCGGGAGCAAGCTCGTATGCTTTCTGCCAGTTCTCGAAGGCCAAGCCCCAATCTTCTGACTTAATAGCTTGTCTATAAATCGAGTGTGCATTAGATGCATCATCCATAAATGATTCTCCCTCCCAATTCTTAAAACTCTGAGAGAATGCTACTTGCGTAAAGCCCATCAAGAGGACTGCTCCTAGTAGTATTGATTTTGCTATGCTCATAATCAGTTAATTTATTTCTTAGTTGTATTTTCTCTTAATAAACCACTCGTCATCATTGAAAGTAAAACTGAAGGTCAATCTTACATATCTTTCCTCGATGACTGTATTTCTTCCTTTAAGTCCCAAGGTCAAACCTAGGTTGGCGTGGGATATTTTTCTCTGATAGAAGAAAGGCAATCCTAAGCCAAATGTCACTCCCATATCTTCAAGATCTACTCCGTTATTAGCTGGTATCTCTGTCGGCAGTTTATGGAAGAAACCTCCAAATCGGTAGTAGACTCTAGAAAAATAGTTTCCTACTGACTTGTAGTTAGGACGAATATATCCGCCAAAAGATAATTTATAGGTGTCCTTTAAGTTTCCGTTAACTAAGCTGTAGTTGGCTTGTGACCAATTTGTCAGTGTATAATTAACACCCAGAGACAACTTCTCTCCACTATAGAAGGTCGCACCTATGCCTAATTCGCTAGGCAATTTGCTGCGAATACCCGTTTGGGTAGCACTTGTTAAAGTATCTCGATTGACGGCTTCACCTTGGAAAAAGGCGGCGGTACCTTGAAAAGTAGTCAAATCAGTAGTTAAGCCTGACTGCGAGTTACCGTGGATACCAAAAGTGATTCTCCTATCTTTTTTCTTTAGTGGATCTCCGTCCTTCACTTTCCCTTTTAGATTAAGCGTATAGAGAGCTCCAAGTCGCCACAGGAAACCCCTGTAGCCAAAGCGCTCTTCAACTAAGGCTGTTTCCGAGACTATATCTTGTAATTCAATAATATTTTGCGTCAAATTCTGACCAAATAGATACCCTAGATTGACTCCAGCTGAAAATTGCTTGTATCTAAATCCAGTACTCCAAGTAAAATCAAAGGTTCCTCCTGATCCTCGAAAATTCCTAGTGACCGAACCTATATCATCTAAAATTACTGTAGACGCCACGTCATAACCTACACTCGTGTAAGGCTTAAGTGTAAAGCCCATCCCAAGGCTGTAATCCCTTTTTTTTCTATCAAGAATGTCATTGACAACATTCTGCAAGGGAAAGGCAAAGGAGATATACGAGATGTTACCTGTCCATATCTCTGCTTGGCTTCCATTGCGCTCTGTAAACGAGGAATTCCTAGCTTGGAGTCCGACGTCAAAGGAGGTCGCCCTCAGGTAAGCCAAGCTTGCTGGATTGACGATATTAATATCGTAACCAGTGTGAAAGGTAGCTCCAAGGCCTCCCATCGTCTGACTGGCAACGAAATTATTATCTGCGATATCTCCAAATCCAAATCTGGAATAAGGAGAATTGTCTTTCGGCTGAGCAAAGAGCATCAAGGGTAAAAACCCGAGCGCAAATACAGCCTTGTTAATGATTGTGTTCAAGAATTGCATTAAGTCCTTTAAGTAGGAAATTAGGAGCCACAAATATCTTAGAATCTAAGTGTTCTCCAAAATAAGTGGCATCACCACCAGTCAATATAACGGTCATTTTACCTCTTTTCTTGGTTAAAGTTTTGATAAAAGCCTCGATTTCGAGTTTTACACCCCAAACCGCACCATTCTGAAGTGCCTCTTTTGTACTCGAACCGAGCTGCTCTTCATTCCAGTTTCTAGATACTAGAGGCAATGCAGAGGTAAAATGGTGCATCGCCTTTAATCTTAATTCCACTCCAGGTGCAATATTGCCTCCAAGATAGGTCTTTCCATTCTCAAGATAATCATAGGTCATACAAGTACCTATGTCTATTACCAAGGCAGATTGTCCAGGGTATGTTACAGCCGCAGCAACCATTACTGCGAGACGATCTAGGCCTAACGTCTTAGGGGTCCCATATCCATTTGCAATGGGTACAGCCGTCTTATGACTTAAGGTCAGCAGCTTATGGTGCTTCTTCAAATAAGTAAGGAAATAGGGCTTCTCTTTTCTAACCGAAGAAACGATAGATCTAGCAAAAGGGTACTTTTTATACAACGCCTTGATATCCTTGACCAAGACCTTCTTATGTCTAGTAACCTCTAGCAACTCACCATCTTGGTAAATAGCCAGCTTAATAAAGCTGTTTCCTATGTCGACAATGAGATTCACTAAGGCCTTAGTGCTTGAAGTGGCGTATACCTGTAAGGACCATAGGAAGTCCATTTTCATTACAGTAATTGACACTTAGATCATCCTTAATAGAACCTCCTGGTTGTATAATCGCTTGTATACCTGCCTTGTGTGCAATCTCTACACAGTCAGGAAAAGGGAAAAAAGCATCAGAAGCCATAACCGCTCCTGTGGTATCAAAGCCAAACTTATGCGCCTTGGCAATAGCTTGAAGGCAAGCATCCACTCTAGAGGTCTGCCCGCAACCCATACCTAGTAGTTGATTGTCTTTGACGAGTACTATGGTATTGGACTTAAGGTGCTTGGCCAACTTGCCCGCAAAAAGAAGGTCTTCTATCTGCGCTGGAGTGGGCTGTTTTTCTGTAACACACTTCAGTTCTTGTTCTGTTTCAACTTTAAGATCCGTGTCTTGGGCGATAACCCCATTGAGGATACTCTTATGGCTTTGCTGCTGACGAGCATAAGTCTTGATTTTGAGGAGTACCCTCTTTTTCTTTTGAGTGAGGAGCTCTTTAGCGTCAGCGTCAAAGTCTGGGGCAATAAGTACTTCGTAAAAGAGCTTGTTGATTTCCTCGGCAGTCTTCAGATCAATAGCCGTATTGGATATCAATATACCACCAAAGGCTGAGACATTATCTCCTGCTAGTGCTGCTGCCCAAGCCGCGCTTACACTATCTCTTGTCGCTACCCCACAGGCATTGGTATGTTTGAGTATAGCAAAAGTTGGAGGCGCATCTTGGAACTCAGACATCAACTGAACAGCTGCATCTACGTCCACTAGATTATTGAAGGATAGGGCCTTACCTGAAAGCTTATCAAATACAGCATCTAAATCTCCAAAATAGGTAGCTGCTTGGTGGGGATTCTCTCCGTACCGCAGACTTTCGCCACTATTATAGGATTGCTTGAAGCTAGGCTCTGATACGAGACCGCCACTATTGAAATAATTGAAGATCGCTGTGTCATAATGAGAAGAGGTCATAAAGGCTTTAGCAGCCATCAACTTTCTCTCTTCTAATGTTGATGTTGCATCTTTCTCAAGGACTTCCTCTAAAAAGCCATATTGGTCTTGTGACGGGATGATCAAGACATCATTGAAATTCTTAGCGGCAGCTCTGATAAGGGCTATTCCACCGATATCAATTTTCTCGATGATTTTTGCTTCATCATCAGTACCCTTTACTGTATCCTCAAAAGGATAAAGATCTACCACGACTAGGTCTATTTCAGGAATCTCATATTTGTCGAGTTGAGATAAGTGATCATCTTCTCTTCTAGCGAGTATACCTCCGAAGACCTTAGGGTGTAGCGTCTTGACACGACCATCTAAGATAGATGGATAAGAGGTCAGATCTTCTACCTTTTCGGGTTTAAGGCCATGCTCTTCTAGATGACGAAAGGTTCCTCCTGTGGAGTAGATGGTTATATCTGAGTCTTTAAGTAGACTTATAACCTTATCGAGGCCGCCTTTGTCAAAAACTGATATGAGGGCTGATTTAATCTTCTTACTAGACATATTGAGATCTTGCTGTTAAGCCTGCAAAAGTACTGAAAGGCTAGAGATTCTAGCTAACTAGGAGGGGCAGAGATGACAAAAGCGCTGGTTAACTTCTGAAGTCCAGAATATTGCCCATCTCGTAACAAATCCTACAACGAGGTTCATAGATGTCTTTCTCCCCCAGGACTACCCTCTCTTTATCTGATGATAGTCGATAGGAATGTGTAGCGAGGCTACCGCAATGTGGGCATATAGCGTGGACTTTAGTAATATATTCTGCCACAGCAAGCAGGTGTGGTATAGGACCGAATGGAATACCTCTGAAATCCATATCAAGTCCAGCAACGACAACTCTAATGCCTTTTACGGCCAACTTTTGGCAAACGATCGTCAACTCTTCGTCAAAGAATTGGGCTTCATCTATACCTACGACATTAACTTCACTGACGTGGTCATAGATATCAGTACTCTTGGAAAGCGATAGCGAAGAGATGGCCTTATCATCATGTGACACGACAGCATCATCAGCATATCTGGTGTCCTGATTGGGTTTGAAAATCTGTACTTTTTGGTTGGCAATCTTCGCTCGATTCAACCTTCTGATGAGTTCCTCTGTTTTTCCTGAAAACATAGAACCGCATATGACCTCGATCCAGCCGCTGCGCTGGCCTCTGAAATTGGGTTCTAAAAACATTATGAGAAACTAATTATTGAGTAAAAGCAGTTAAATCAATGTGAAATCATCTAAAACATAGATGGAATCGGTCAAAATAGGAATTATAATTGCAAAGTAAAAAGAAAAGGAAACAATGAATCTGGACAAAACTGCCTCAGCACTCAAAAGGATCAATAGACTCTACGAATTGATTTCTGAAATGGGAGAAGCAAGTACCACAGAGCAGGACTTGCTTAAAGCGTATGTCAAGGATCTGTATAAAGCGGTAGCTGATGGCGAAGAGCTCTCTGTCTCGGATACTCCAGTAGCCAATACTGTTGCACCTAAGCTTGCAGCTGTGCCTACCCCACCACCTGTAGCTCAACCAGTTGCGCAGCCAGCACCTGAGCCAATCCCGGAGCCTGAAGAAGTTGTACCAGAACCAGTTGTGGAACAAGTGGCACCGCAACCTCAAAGAAAGGTACCAACTGCCGTCAATGCTGAGTTGACCGAACTGTTTCAAACTGAGAAAATAAGTGAGCTTTCTGACAAATTGAGCTTTAGCCCTATTAGTGATCTTACCAAAGCGATGGGCTTGAACGAAAAGATATTCACAGTCAACGAGTTGTTTGAGGGGAACAACGCAGAGTTTCAGAATCTAATGGTCGCTCTTAATGGCTTAAACAGCTATGACGAAGCCAAATCTGTATTGATGTCGAGTGTAGCGACCAAGTATGAATGGTCTAAACCAGGCAAAATGAAAAAAGCTCGAAATTTTATAAAACTCATTCAAAGAAGATACAACTAGTTTAGTTGGATGCCTCTGCAAAAATATTCAAGACTGCACTCAAGTATAGCTTAAGCCTTGTCGGTCTTATCTTTGCAATACACATTTATACTTTTTATTTTAATATCTCTCTGACACACTGGGGCATATTTCCTCGAGAAGCAACTGGGCTTGTCGGGATATTAACTGCGCCCTTTATACATGGGAGTTGGCATCATCTCTTTTCTAATGCTGCTCCATTGTTGGTCACAACGACCATAATATACTTCTTCTACCCTCGTGTCGCCATTGCCAGTTTCGTATTCATATACATATTGACGGGTATAACTGTCTGGCTATTTGGCAGAAGCTCTTTTCACATAGGAGCGAGTGGTGTTGTGTATGGATTGGTATCATTTATTTTTTGGACTGGCATCTTCAGACGTAATATCAAGTCTATCATTTTAGCCCTGGTCGTGACCATATTGTATAGTGGTTACCTGGGTGGGATTGTACCATTTAAGGAAGGGGTCTCGTGGGAGAGTCATCTTCTTGGAGGTATTATGGGCATCTTTGTAGCCTTCCTCTTTAAGGGTATCATCGAGCAAGATGAGGAAGATTATGATCCGTGGGAAGAGGAAAAAGATCAAGAGGCGACTTATTTTTTCTCTAGAGATGTATTTGCTATGACACGGCAGGAACGTTGGGAGATGGAACAAGAGAAGATAAGATTAGAACAAATCAGACTAGCCCAAGAAGAGCAACATCGACTCGATCAACTCAACGATTTAGATATAAACTAATCCGCGTACTAGGAATTGTGGTGGGCTTCTATCGCCTTTCTAACAGAACCAAATTTTAGCAGCAATTCATTAGCAGCCTTGTAATCCAGACCAGTTTTATCAATTACCATCTTGGTGCCGCGATCGACCAACTTATTATTACTGAGTTGCATATCTACCATCCGATTATCGACTACCCTACCTAACTGTATCATCACGGAGGTACTTATCATATTCAGAATAAGCTTCTGCGCAGTGCCTGCTTTCATACGCGTACTCCCAGTCACAAACTCAGGTCCGACTTCACAGACGATAGGATAATCTGAATACTCAAGCATCTTAGCGCTTGGATTACAGACGATACAGCCTGTTACTATACTTTTTGCTTGACAATCTCTGAGAGCACCAACGACATATGGGGTCGAGCCTGAGGCGGCTATACCTATAAGGACATCCGTATCATTGATATTATATTCTGACAAATCTTTGAATCCTTGAACCTCGTCGTCTTCTGCAAACTCGACAGCTTTGCGCATAGCTCCATCCCCTCCTGCCATTAAGCCTATCACCCAATCATGAGGAACTCCGAAAGTTGGTGGACACTCAGAGGCATCTACTATGCCTAGACGACCACTCGTGCCTGCACCTATATAGAACAGACGACCACCGATGGACATTTTTTCCACTATGATATTGACTAGCTTTTCTATAGAAGGTAATATGCTAGCAATCTTTTGTGGAACAGTGTGATCTTCCTTGTTGATATTATGCAACAGCTCTGCTGTAGACATTTTATCCAAGTGTCTATACTTAGATTCTCTTTCTGTTGTCTTGGGATTTTTCATAAAATTCAAGAGACATATTCTTTAGCGTACGTTTCTTTTTTTGTTAAGATTAATAAACCAATAAAAGTGATTATCCCATTCAACAATAATAACTCAAAGCCAAACTTATACCCTGCAAGCCACGCTTCAGAATTGTTATTGATTATATAAGTTAGAACAGGCGACAAAAGACAAACAACAGGCACTAATGGGTCTCTTACAATTAATTTTGTAAAAAAACCAAAAGCAAATAGACCAAGCAAGGGTCCATAAGTATAGCCTGCTATCGAAAAAATAGCCTTGATAACGGCATCATTATTTATCTGATAAAACAATAGAATAACGATAAATAATAATACAGAAAAACCAATATGGGTGATAAGTCTGGTACGCCTTTTTTGTTCTTCACTCCTCTCATCTTTTTCAAAACCTAGAATATCTATACAAAATGATGTGGTCAAAGATGTCAACGCTGAGTCCGCTGAGGAATAAGCCGCAGCGATAAGACCCAAGACAAACACAACCCCTATGGCTGCTGGTAGATGTTCGAAAGCTAACATAGGAAAAAGTAGATCGGATTTCTCAGGCACATCAACACCTAGACTAGCAGCATAGATATACAACATAGCTCCCATCCCAAGAAACAATAGATTGACAAATATCAAACTGAGGCTAAACCAAAACATATTCTTCTGAGCCTCTCCTAGATTTTTACAAGTGAGGTTCTTTTGCATCATATCTTGATCTAAGCCTGTCATCACAATAGCAATAAAAGCACCTGCCAAAAACTGTTTGAAGAAATTTTTAGAATCTGACCAGCCTCCTTCAAAATAAAATATCTGTGCATATTCACTTTGCTTGACGGTAGCTATAAGGTTACCTAGTGACAATTGCATTTCAGAACCGATAGCCAATATGGTCGCAACGACTGCTACGAGCATACAGGTCGTCTGTAGTGTATCTGTCCAGACTATTGTCTTTATCCCACCTCTATAAGTATAAATCCAAATAAGAACAATCGCGATCATCACAGTCAACCAAAAGGGCAATCCATAATGATCCATTACAAAGGTCTGTAGTACAATTGCGACCAAATACAATCTGAATGAAGCCTGAACCAACCTAGAGCCTAAAAAGAAAAAGGCGCCAGTCTTATAGGAGACCTTACCAAATCTGCCTTCCAAATAGGTATAGATAGAAGTCAGATCGAGTCTGTAATACATCGGCATCAGCACTGTTGCAATAACCAGATATCCCAGCAAATACCCTAAGACCATTTGCATATAGGAGAACTGACTCTCAGCAACCCAACCTGGCACTGAGACGAAAGTGACCCCTGAGAGAGAAGCGCCTATCATTCCAAAGGCAACCAAATACCAGGGAGATTGTCGCTTAGCATTAAAGAAAGCTTGGGTATCTGCCCCTCTACTGGTAATATGAGAAACCAATAGTAAAACCAAAAAGTAACCAACGATAGTGGCTAACAGAACGATAGGGGAAATTCCATATGCAGACATACCGCTAAGATAGGATTACGGACGAGCTATCTGTAATAGCTGGCTATAGACTTTGCCCCAACCAGCCCAGCCTTCTGCAGCGTAGAAAGAGCTGTTATGCCAAATAAACGAGCAATGGCCACCAATTGACTTAAGTATTTGGATGAGTGGTAATATCTGCTCTATAGCATCTTGAGGATCAAGCTTTTTATATTTTCTAAGCGTAACATCCATAATACAAAACGGAACCACCTTGAGTGAAGTCATCGCATCCTTTTCCAAGTCATACCAAAAGAATGGCCGACTAGTGCCCGCTCTAAAACCTATGGAGTCTGCATAACCCATAGTATGATCTTCTAGCAAACCACAAGCGATGAGCCTCTTATAAGTCTGAGGGAGGGACAACTTAAGATAGTGTTGACGAGATTTCTGGATGGGTCGCCCTATGAGGGAAGCCAAAGTTTTAATCTCTTTATTAAGTAGTTCTTGACTGCTGTTGGAAGCATAAGAAGGATGTATGGCTATATGATGTTTCTCGTTGAGCTGTTTGATTACTTTGATAAAATGGGGATCAGTAGGTGGTAGGGATCTATCGTGTTCAGACTTGCGGGCAGTGAGTATAAAGAAAATAGGGTCAAAGCCATTTTGCTGATTGGCCACTATCATTTCTTGATACTTATCAAAAGGATCCTGCCCTAGCCTAGCCTTTATTTTTTCTGTTTGTAGTGTCAAAACATCTCTAGTGAGTGTGGCCAAGCTGAACAAAAAGGGTTTGCCTTTATAGGCATAGATGTGATCTACGTCTATAGTCGAAGTTGCTGAGTACTCAGGCCTTTTGATTGATACTGCGTAAAGCTCTTCACATTTGGAGATCATCTGGTTTATCCATATGTCAACAACTGGAAATTCTAGCAATCCCTTTTTCGTTAATTGGCTTGCAGAGGAAAGATACCTGCCGTGCTCATCGACATCTTGGGAATTGTACTCTTCGACTCTTGCTAGCAGGAAAAATACTGTAGCAAATAAATCGAAGTTGGATATACCTTCAGTAAATTCTAAGGCTGCTTCGATATGAGGAAGAGTCTCGAAACTAAACTTTGTAAAGTAAGTGGAATTTTGAATGGAGCAAATTCCTTCTAATTTTTCTCGAGTATAATTTAGTTTGATAGTATGTTGACTCGCTAAGAAGCCAAGTTTGTCTGTAGTTACAACATACTTAAGACCAAGTGTCTGCACGAATATAAAGTCAAATACATAGTCCAACTTACTAGACAATACATCGGTCAATATGTGTGCTTTCATCAAGCTAACTTAGGATATTTTATAGAGCTCAGGTAGAGTCCTTGCGCTGGAACTGACCAGGCTCTTTGAAGGCGCTCTTGCTTATCCATTGCTACTTTGACATCTGATAGTTCCAAGCGCTTCAATCCAACATTCAAAGTCATTCCAACAATAAGTCTTACCATTCCTCTTAAGAAACGGTCAGAGGTTACTTTATAATGCCATTCGTCAGCATTAACAGAAATCCATTCAGACACAGTTAATGCACACTTGTATGTATCATTGTCAGCGTGGGTCTTACAGAAAGGCAAGAATTCCTTGTAGTCTAACAAGAGTGCAGCTGCTTCATTCATCAAGTTCAAATCTGGAAGTCCTGACTGGTCATATCTATAAACCGTATGCTGTCTAAAGGGATCCTTCCCGAAGACCATTTTATAGGTATAGGATCTTGCAACGGCATCGAAGCGTGCATGGTGTGAAGACTCTACATCTTTAATAGTGTAAATACGTATATCTCTGGGCAAGAGATTATTGAGTTTGTAGACGAGATTCTCTGTGCTAAATCTTTCTGGTAAATCTGTGTGTAGGTAGTATTCCGAGGCGTGCACAGCTGTATCTGTACGACCACACCCGACAACTTGTATAGGCGCATTATACATAGTAGACAGTGCAGCTTCTATGGTAGCCTGTACAGTAGGATCAGATGGTTGAATCTGCCAACCGCAGTAGGCAGCACCATTATAGGCTAGTCGTATAAAGTACCTGCGGGTCATAGACTCAAATATACATCAGTATAGCATCTCCAATGTGGGTGATTGTATGTGGACATAAAAAAACAGCCTACCTTTTGAGTAGACTGTTTTGTAATTAATTTTCCTTTTTCCTCTAAGACAAACCTAGTTTGGTCAATACTTTTTGAAGCGTATCTGCTTTTAAATCATCGACGTGTGCACTGATGCCGATAGAATTGGCATAGGCTACTAAATCAACTTCTTTCATTTTAGTGATTTCACTTTTAGACTTCACTTCTTTTCCCATAAGCTTAGCCATCGTCTCACCAATGTCTGCCGGAGAGTTGACTACAGAAATTCCACACTCTCTCATTATGGCCATCTTAGCTTCTGCAGTGTCATCTTTGCCTCCTACAATAGCACCTGCATGGCCCATTGTTCTACCCTTAGGAGCAGTCTGTCCAGCAATAAAACCAACTACTGGCTTAGTGCCGTTTTCTTTGATCCATCTTGCCGCATCCGCTTCCATATTTCCACCTATCTCACCAATCATAACGATGCCGTCAGTATCTGGGTCATTCATAAGAAGCTCTACCGCTTCTTTAGTTGTTGTACCTGGTATGGGGTCACCGCCTATGCCGATGCAAGTAGATTGGCCCATTCCGGCCTTAGTGACTTGATCAACCGCTTCATATGTCAAGGTTCCAGATCTTGATACTATACCTATTCTTCCTGGATTATGAATAAAACCTGGCATAATACCCACCTTCGCCTCGCCAGGAGTCATCACGCCTGGACAGTTTGGCCCGACTAGTCTACAGTCCAAATCATTGATATAAGCTTTCACTTTGACCATATCTTGGACAGGTATACCCTCTGTTATGCAAATGATAACTTTGATCCCAGCACTTGCCGCTTCCATAATTGCATCACCAGCAAATGGAGGCGGTACAAATATGATAGAAGTATCAGCCCCAGCTTGCTTCACTGCTTCATCGACAGTATTCCAGACAGGCTTACCTAAGTGCTCTTGGCCACCTTTACCGGGTGTTACTCCACCGACTATAGGAGTGCCATATTCGATCATCTGACCTGCATGAAAACTACCCTCTTTACCAGTGATCCCCTGGACAATTATTTTAGAATCTTTTGTGACTAATACTGCCATTATACTTTACTTAATTAAGATTATTTCTTCGTTTTCTTTATGAAAGAGGTATTTCTCTCTTCCGTACTTTTCTATATTCTTGTTGATCGTTTCTCTTTCTACTACTGCTTCATCTAGCATACGTTCATAATCCGTTTTCTGGTTCTCCAGCTTCTCTACGTTATTGGATAATTTGAATTGCGTAATGAAATTGTATTTATCAAAGAATGCCAACCAGACTAGAAACACTAAGGTCGTTAAAGTGTACTTATTCACCCAACCTTTGTCTTGTTTCTTGCCTTTACTCTTTTTAACTGTCTTCTTCTTTGCCATAATTACATATTATAATTATCAAATATATGTAATCTACTACTTTAATATAGCTTTTCCTGGGTAGTAAGCCATTGAGCCTAGCTCTTCCTCTATTCTTAACAGTTGATTGTATTTCGCCATTCTGTCCGATCTAGAAGCAGATCCAGTCTTAATCTGTCCAGTATTGAGGGCTACAGCAAGGTCTGCGATAGTTGTATCTTCTGTCTCTCCAGATCTATGACTCATAACAGAAGTATACTTATGAGCTCTAGCCAATGAGATGGCATCTATGGTTTCTGACAAAGTGCCTATCTGATTTACCTTGATAAGAATACTATTGGCGGCACCATCTTTAATACCACGAGCAAGTTTCTCAGTGTTTGTAACAAATAGATCATCTCCGACCAATTGAATCTTATCTCCAGTCGCTGCTGTTAAGTCAGACCACGCTTGCCAGTCATCCTCATCTAGGCCATCCTCTATAGAGAAAATAGGATATTGCTTAGCCCAGTCAGTCCAGTAAGCGACCATATCTGAAGAGCTTAGCTTCTCATTAGTGGACTTATGGAATACATACTTCTTCTTTGTATAGAATTCGGATGCAGCCGCATCCATTGCTATCCACACATCTTTTCCAGCTTTGTACCCAGCTTTACTAATAGACTTTAAGACAATTTCTATTGCTTCCTTATTGGATCCAATATTAGGCGCAAAGCCTCCTTCATCACCGACATTGGTAGATAGACCTTTGGATTTGAGTACTGACTTGAGAGCATGAAATATTTCGACACCCATCTTCAATGCTTGAGAGAAAGTCTCCGCACCGATCGGTACTACCATAAACTCCTGAAAGTCGATACTATTATCTGCATGTGAACCACCATTTAAGATATTCATCATCGGTACTGGTAGCGTGTGAGCATTGACCCCGCCTACATACTTATAAAGTGGCTGTTGTGTCTCTAAAGCTGCAGCTTTCGCTACAGCGAGGGATACACCGAGTATCGCATTGGCTCCTAACTTGGCTTTGTTGCTCGTCCCATCAAGGTCTATCATCAACTTATCGATGGCTCTTTGCTCTTCGACTTGTACGCCAATTAGGGCACTTCTTAATTTTTTATTGACATTGGCAATGGCCTTAGAGACACCTTTACCATTCCAGTGTTTTTTTACCCCATCTCTGAGTTCTACTGCTTCGTATTTTCCGGTAGAAGCACCAGAAGGAACTGCAGCTCTTCCTAAGTAACCATTCTCCGTGATTACATCTACTTCAATAGTTGGATTTCCTCTTGAATCCAAAATTTGTCTAGCGAATATTTCTCCTATTCTACTCATACAGTTACTTGTTTGCTTTTATTGAGCATCTCTATAAAATCGTCGAATAGATATCGAGAATCGTGTGGTCCAGGAGATGCTTCCGGATGATATTGTACTGAAAAAGCTTGAGTGCCTTTAATTCTTATTCCTTCGATGGTATCGTCATTGAGATTCATATGTGTGACCTCCACTTGATCGTGGGCAGAGATAGCTTCTGGACTAACACCAAAGCCGTGATTCTGGCTCGTCACTTCACACAAGCCTGTAACCAGATTCTTAACAGGATGATTAATGCCTCTGTGCCCATTATGCATTTTATATGTTGGGATGTCGTGAGCGAGTGCTAATAATTGGTGACCTAAACAGATACCAAACATCGGTTTGTTCTCTTTAAGTAAAGTCTTAATTGTCTCTATGGCATAATCCATAGAAGCAGGATCGCCAGGCCCATTTGACAAAAAGAAACCATCTGGTTTGTAGGCTAATATTTCACTTGCAGATGTTTTGGCTGGAAAGACTTTCACTTTTGCACCACGCTTAGTGAAACAACGAAGTATACTTTTCTTCGTACCAAAATCTAAAACAGCTATTGAAATATCTGCATCATCTTTTCCCAACTCATAAGATTTATCAGTGCTGACTTTAGAGGCCAGTTCCAAACCTTCCATAGACGGAATAGCTTTGCACTTTTCTTTAAGCACTTCTATATCTAGCTCATCCGTAGATATAAGACAATTCATTGCTCCTTTATCTCTTATATGCTTAACTATTGCACGTGTATCCACTTGGTGAATACATACTATGTTGTTTTCAACAAAATAGCTTTGAATATTCTTGTCTGCTTGGCTTCGAGAAAAGACATGGGAAAAATTCTTACAAACCAAGCCAGCTATCTGAACTTTGCCAGATTCAACTTCTGTATTCTTGGTTCCATAATTTCCAATGTGTGCATTGGTCGTCACGAGAACTTGACCTGCATATGAAGGATCTGTAAAGATCTCTTGATATCCCGTCATTCCTGTATTGAAGCATAGCTCTCCAGTACCGATACCTTTTATACCCGCAGCTTTACCTTTGAAATAAGTACCGTCTTCAAGAAGAAGCACAGCATTTTGGAGTTGAGTCTCTGACATTGACTAGATTTAACTTGGCCCAAATATAAGCAATGACTATCATATGATATTCAGCAATAAAAGCTATTCACCACGTTATGGTTAAGGGACTAAAAAAAAGCAGGACATACCAAATATGCCCTGCTTTATATCTTGAAAATTCATTAAGAAATGAATTCTATTCTTCTTCTTGAGAAGTTGACGCTGCTGCTGTTGCCGCTGCAGCTGCACCACCTTTCTTCTTACCACCTCTTCTTCTTCTAGATCCACCTTTCTTAGCGCCTGCACTATTTGTATAAACGTCATTAAAGTCAACAAGCTCAATCATAGCCATCTCTGCACCATCACCTTTTCTAAACCCTGTCTTGATTACTCTTGTATATCCACCTGGTCTACCTGCTATTTTGGGTGCCACGGTCGAGAATAATTCCGTAACAGCATACTTGTTTTGGAGGTAGCTGAATACAGTACGTCTAGAGTGCTGTGTGTCAGTCTTTGATTTTGTCATCAACGGTTCCACATAAACTCTTAGCGCTTTAGCTTTAGCCAATGTCGTATTGATTCTTTTGTGCTCTATTAGCGCAATAGATAAGTTTCTTAATAGAGCTCTTCTGTGCCCTTTCTGTCTTCCTAAGTGGTTGAATTTCTTTCCGTGTCTCATATCTGAGAATTAAGTTATATCACTGCTTTTCGAAACTCTAATCGACCTGTTACTAGATCAAAAGCGGTTAATATCATTTTATAATAAGGATCCGAGTTATCGGGTCGATACGATCCTCTAAATTCTTTACTCTTCGTCCAGCTTGTACTTAGAGAGATCCATTCCAAAGGTCAGCCCTTTGTTCTGTAATAGCTCTTCTATCTCCACTAATGATTTCTTTCCGAAGTTTCTGAACTTCAACAACTCATTAGTATCGTACTTAACCATCTCTCCAAGAGAGTTGATTTTAGCTGCTTTAAGACAGTTGTAAGCTCTTACTGAAAGATCTAAATCCTCTAGAGGCGTCTTCAGTAGCTTACGCATATGTAAAATATGCTCGTCAACAATATCATCTTCTCTGCTCTTCTCTGTTTCGAACGTAATGTTCTCATCAGTTACAAGCATCAAGTGTTGTATCAATATTCTAGAAGCTTCCTTGATGGCATCTTCTGGATGGATCGTACCATCAGTTTTGATATCTATATTGAGTTTTTCGTAATCCGTTCTTTGTCCTACCCTTGTGTTCTCAATTTTATAAGCCACATTTTTGATAGGCGTGTAAATCGCATCTACTGGGATAACACCGATTGGCGCATCCTTAGGAAGTGTTTCTCCTGCTGAAACGTAGCCTCTTCCTTTTGTAACTGTCAACTCTATTTCTAGGTTTACAGATTTTTCCATTTTACAAACAATCAACTCAGGGTTCATCACCTTGAAGACGTTTGTATGTGCTTCAATATCCGCTGCAGTCAATTTATCCTTGCCACTTATGGTGAGATAAATCTTCTCACTTTCAGAGTCAGGAGCATCTCCTTCAGGCTTCAATCTTACTTGCTTGAGGTTGAGGATAATATCAACAACATCCTCGTACACACCTTTGATAGAAGAAAATTCGTGATCGACGCCAGCTATTCTGATTGCAGATATAGCGTATCCTTCTAGTGAAGAAAGTAAAACTCTTCTTAATGAGTTTCCGATTGTTTGTCCGAATCCAGGCTCCAATGGCTTGAATTCAAAAGAGCCATCAAAGTCATCCGCCTTCGTAAGAAGGATTTTGTTAGGTCTTTGAAAGTTTAAGATACTCATATGCTGTGGTTGCGATAATTGATTAAAAGAAAGAGAAATAGGTGTGTTAAGACTGTGCCTATTACTTAGAGTACAATTCTACAATCAACTGCTCGTTGATGTTTTCTGGAATACTTTCTCTATTGGGGTATTCTAAAAATGTACCTTCCATTCTTTCTGGATTCCACTCCATCCAAGAAGCTTTTCTTGCTGTTGTCGAAGCAGATCCAACTGCATTCTGAACGATTTCAAGATTTCTTGATTTGTTTCTTATCGAGATGACATCTCCTGGCTTAATGTGGCAAGAAGGTACGTTAGTCAAGATACCGTTGACAAGAACGTGCTTATGAGAAACTAGTTGTCTCGCTGCTCTTCTAGTAGGTGCAAGGCCTAATCTGTAAACTGAGTTATCAAGTCTAGCCTCGAGATATTGTAAAAGAATCTCACCGGTTACACCAGATTTTCTAGCTGCTTTTTCGAACAGGTTTCTAAACTGTCTTTCTAGTACACCATAAGTGTATTTTGCTTTTTGCTTTTCTAGCAATTGAACAGCATAGTCAGACTTTTGCTTTCTTCTTCTACCACCACCGTGCTGGCCTGGTGGATACTTTCTCCTTTCAAATGCTTTGTCAGGGCCATAAATAGCCTCTCCAAATTTTCTTGCAATCTTAGTAGTTGGTCCAGTATATCTAGCCATTAATCTTCTCTTTAAGTGCTTGGGTTATTTAGATTTATTAGACTCTTCTTCTCTTAGGCGGTCTACAGCCATTGTGAGGGATAGGAGTAACATCCTTGATTCTAGTGACCTTGATGCCTATCTCATCGATAGCTCTGATCGCAGCCTCTCTACCTGAACCTGGTCCTTTTACATATACCTCAGCGTATCTCATTCCTGCATCATAAGCTGTCTGAGCTGCATCCTTTGCTGCAATTTGCGCTGCAAAAGGTGTATTCTTCTTAGATCCTCTAAATCCAGCCTTACCAGCTGAAGCCCAAGAAATAACCTGACCTTGCTTATTTGTAAGAGATATGATAATGTTGTTGAAACTAGCTTTAATATAAGCTAGACCTTCCGGCTCAACATTAACTTTTCTTTTCTTTGCTTTTTTAGCCTTTGCCATAGTCTAACCTATTTATTTAGTTGCTTTCTTCTTGTTAGCAACTGTTTTCTTCTTTCCTTTTCTTGTCCTAGCATTTGTCTGAGTTCTCTGTCCTCTAACAGGAAGACCTCTTCTATGTCTTAATCCTCTGTAACAAGCAATATCCATCAATCTCTTGATGTTTGTCTGTACTTCAGATCTCAACTCCCCTTCTACTAGTATATCATCTTGGATATGCTTAGATATTTGCTTGATGTTCTCATCAGTCCAGTCATTGACTTTCGTATTGTAATCGACACCAACTTTATCTAATATCTTCTTAGCACGTGTGTTGCCTACTCCATATATATATGTGAGACTGATACATCCACGCTTATTTTTTGGCAAATCTACGCCTGCAATCCTAGCCATATCTTATCCTTGTCTTTGTTTGAACTTAGGGTTCTTCTTATTAATGATGTAGAGCTTCCCCTTTCTTCTTACGATCTTGCAATCCGCAGATCTCTTTTTAATGGATGCTTTTACTTTCATAGTTATTTATATCTATATGTTATTCTTCCCCTTGTGAGATCATAAGGAGACATTTCAACAGCTACTTTGTCACCAGGTAATATTCGGATATAATGCATCCTCATCTTACCAGATATGGTAGCGACG
>CALBWK010000045.1 GCA_937969415.1 uncultured Saprospiraceae bacterium
TTTGGTGTGTAAGTTTCGCTCTAATGAAATTTAATAATTTTCACATTTGAGTTTGTATTTAGCCATTAGAATTTCCTGTATAATATTTGGCTTTCCTTAGTTAAGAGGAATTTTTCATCTCTACTAATTTGAAGAATTTGGTTAGTGTTTTGTGAGCTGTATCGATTTGACGAATTTGGTAGTTTTCCTATTTTTTGGCGGGTGGCGTTGTGCTTTGGTCGACTGATGTGTAACAACCTCATAACTTCACCTACCCCATAGGATCAGAAAATAGCCGTAACTAACGGTTAAGATACAGATAACAGAACTTCGCATACTGCCACACTTGCATCTATTCACAAAATAGGACAAGTTAGGATGTCGCCAGTCGCTCTATCTGGCTTAAAACCACTAGATTTCCCATCACACATACAAAGACTAATTATGACGTTACTTAGCTCCCAAGACAACGTCTCAACAAAACCCTCTAAAAACCTATCTTTGAGGCAAAATTAAGGCTAGTCGCTATGAAATCCATTATTTTCTCTTTTACTCTTCTTCTCTTCTCTTTATGCCTTTCTGCTCAGTATGTGAGTGGCGTAAGCGTACCAGACACCAGTCAAGCTCTTATCACCGACAGTAGTGATATCTCTGTGATGTTGGCCAATTCTATACAGGCCAAGGATATGAGAAAGCACTTATCTATCCTCGCCTCTGATGAGTACGAAGGAAGAGAGACTGGTGAGAAAGGAAACGATATGGCAGCCGCTTACATCGCCAATTACTTCAAGAGTCTTGACCTCCCCGCTATAGGAGAGAACAACAGCTACTACCAGAAAGTCTCCTTCAACAAGACCGGCTGGAAAAAGAATAGCTTCTCTATCAACGGCAAAGAGCATAAGCATCTCTGGGATTATCTAGCCTTTGCCGCAATGAATGAGTCTATGCCCTACCTCGAAACAGATGAAGTGGTCTATATGGGCTATGGTATTGATGACAAAAACTACTCTGATTATGGCTCCAAAGACGTCAGAGGCAAAGTGATCCTTATCAATGAAGGTGAGCCTTATAACCAAGACAGCATCTCTTATGTCACGGGCACTAGCGAATATTCAGAATGGACGCAAGACATCTACAAAAAACTCAGAGTCGCCAAAACCAAAGGTGCTAAGATGGTGCTGATCATCTCCTCCAATCTCAAAAACTTCTTAGGCGAAAACAGACGATTCTTAATCAATCCTAGGTTACAACTCGGTGATGGTGAATATAAGACAGACTTCGCCAACCACGCTTATATCTCTACAACTATGGCCAAAGAAATCATAGGCTCTCAAAGCAAAAAGATTAAGCGCTGGAGAAAGAAAAACAAAAAGAGAGGTAAGTCCAAAAAAGTAGCACTCAACCCCAACCTTATACTGACCTTCGACAAGAATATCGATGTCCTAAGAGGGAATAATATTATGGGATACGTAGAAGGTACTGACAAAAAAGACGAACTTATCGTCGTCTCAGCACACTATGACCACCTCGGCAAGACAGGTAATGACATCTATAATGGTGCCGATGACAATGGCTCAGGTACGACCACAGTCATAGAGCTGGCACAAGCCTTTGCACTCGCCAAGGATATGGGTGCAGGACCTAGACGTAGCGTACTCTTTCTACTCGTTACAGGAGAAGAAAAAGGTCTGCTAGGCTCAGAATACTACTCAGAAAATCCTGTTTTCCCTATAGAAAACACCGTCGCCAATGTCAACATTGATATGGTGGGAAGAGTAGATGAAAAATATAAGGACAACCCCAACTACATCTACGTCATCGGCTCTGACAGACTCAGCACAGATCTACATAAGATCAACGAAGATATGAATCAGAAATACTCGCAGATTACAATGGACTACCAATACAATAGCGAGCAAGATCCCAATAGATACTACTACAGATCTGACCACTATAATTTTGCCCGTAAAGGCATCCCTGCTATCTTTTTCTTTAACGGAACACACGAGGACTACCACAGAATCACGGACACCGTCGATAAAATCAACTTCGAAAAAATGGAGAAAGTCGGCAGACACTTTTTCCACACCGCTTGGGAACTCGCTAACAGAGAAGACAGAATCGTTGTCGATGGTGTGGTGGAAGAAGGAGGGCGGTAAGGTTCTTTAGATAAAGAGAGAACAGATAATAGATAATAGATTTTTTATTGCATAGTGGGGCTAGGCTGCGAGGGCTAGGCTTTTAGTGCATAGTTTTTTAGTGCATAGTGCATAGTGGGCAGCGTGCGAGAGGCTTTTTAGATAATAGATGACTGACTGGTTCGCTAGAAGCGGATCAATGGTCCTAGATGGACCATTGAAAGGAAGGAACCGATTCATCAGAATCGGATGGGTGGACTATTTCTTCTATAATAACAGAGCGGGCAGCGGTCCTTCACATTCGACTCACTTCTTTCGCTCAGTGCAGGCCTTCAGGGACCAGAGGGTAGAAGAGCAGCTCAATTAGACCATTAATCCCCAAATCCAACCCTCTTAATTCAAAAACACCAAATGCACTCCCCACCCCTGCTCCGTATCGTAAGAAACAGCCGGCGCAGGCCACTTAAATATATCCAGAAAACGCAGCACTCCCCTCCCAAAATCTGATCGGGCTTTGATACTTTTTAGATCATAGTCCAAGGCCAATACCCACTGCTGAGATCGTGGAAATAGATTGGGGTCGACAGAGATATTTTCGTCATTAATCTCCCAGCTATTGCTAAAGCCACCGTATAGATTGTTAGCACTGTAACCGAGGGCAATATTTAAAAAGTCGGGCCATCGGCTAGCGGGGGCAAACGTCTTGATATCGGCACTGATCCAGATCGTCTGTCCATTGTAGTCTTTCAGAAATCGCTCGATGCCACGCTGACCAAATAGCGCCTGGGCTCTCCGCCGCAAGTCCACTTCAAACAAGCCCGTCTCTGACACAACTTGATAGTCCGGATAAGCGACTGGCCAATAGGACATCTTCATAGAGAGTCGCTGCTCTCCCCAATATTTGTGCTGGAGGTAATAGCCCGAGGTACCTATGAGATTGGCGCCGAGGTCTGTAACAGAAAAGCCCCAACCAGAAGAGAAGCCATCCATCACTTCTATAGTGAGTTGGCCAAGCAGACTTGCAGCGCTACCTATGAGGAGAGCCTTGTCATCTTCATAGCCTGACCATCTTGCGAGTCCATGAATGAGCTCAGCCTGAATATGCGCTGAGTAGATATGGCCCGCTTTGTCCATGTTGTTCCACTCACTCCAATCATTGAAAAAATGGAAGCCTTCCTGATCAAACTGATCATACCAGGCGAAATAGAGGCCTGTGGCCACCGTACTGTAAGTAGCAGCACTGGCTATTTTGAAGACCTTTTGCCGCTTGGAGACATCAACCGTGTGCAGCATTACTTGTAAGGAATCAGCCGGCGTCTGTAAGCTCTGCCCCCTCAAGCCCAAGGCCGAGAGGTAAAACAAGGTTATCAGAAACGCGGCTGTTTTCATAGTAGAAAAGTATCATAAATAAAGATTAACCGATACACCCATTTGGCATTATTCGAGCCAGCCCATTCTAGTACGTCTATTCTTTAGTTTTTTAGCCGTTTTAAGCCCAAACAACTCATTTTTGAGGCTTATTAAATGGTCTGAAAGTCACAAGGAATAACAATGCTTGTGGAATTGCTTTAATATTTCTTTTACCGCTTTTATTAGACTAATTTTAGGCTCGTACGCCTTTGTATTCAAAGGCCGAAAAGTATGATTATTGCAAACGCTAAATGATTGATAATCAGGGTGTTATTATCTTAATTTTATTTTAGGCAACACAATTATGAGACTTAAAAAGTTGTTTTTACTTGTTCTATGTGGGACTTGTCTCCAGTTAGGAGCTCAGGACTTTCACAATAGTTACTGGCAATTTGCGCCGACTATCGTTAATCCAGCCTTGACGGGGGCCTTCTATGGTAACCTCAGAGTCAATGTCATCGGCAGAGACCAAGGAAGACCGGTCGCTGGTGCTGGCAATGAATTCCAAGATTTGAGTATTACACTGGACTACAATATCGATTTCGGGTTGACTGATGGTGATTGGGTGGCTTTAGGAGCAACCATTTCTAGATCTCAGACACCTGGTGTCGCGGATTTTAGACGCCAATTTACTGGACTAATTGGAGCTTACCACTTGGCCTATGGGAAGAGAAAGGATAAAGTATTTACAATAGGTGCTAAGTATGGGCCTTATACAACGAGCTTCAACAATAACAACCTATTTGAAGATGCCGTTGATACTTGGAGCATCCTAAATCCGGGTACAGATCAGTCCGCAGATCTCAACCAATTGCAAGGCGCTATCACAGGCCAAGACCTCAACCAAACAGAAAAGTCAAATAATGATTTTGGTGTGGGCCTTATGTTGACTACACCTATGAGTAAGAATTCTGACTTGCGTATAGGGGTAGCCCTAGACAGAGTATTAA
>CALBWK010000046.1 GCA_937969415.1 uncultured Saprospiraceae bacterium
GACAACTACATCTGAGATCACATCTACTATTTCTATCTCACCGATAGCGGGTTCATCTAAGTCGTACCCTTGCACTGTCACCCTAGAAGTAGCATTACAATCACTAAGTGCCAAGCTATAATTTCCATTTTCGTCTGTTGGTGCAACTTGTCTGACAAGTCTATCATCCGTGATGTGTACGTACCCATTTGATACAGGTTGTCCATTACAAGTCAGGGTGCCCTGTACAGTTATGGGATCTAGAGAGACGGGTACCGTTATATTGAGAGTGAAGTCTTCACTATAGCTTCCTATTTCTTCTTGATAGATAATGTTTCCACATTCATCTGTGACAATAATTTCTAGAGGTTGGTCCTTCGGGACATCACCACTTACTTTCCCTCTAGAATCAGTCCAGGCACTCTTGCATACTCCTGAGCTGACGATAACTACTGTAACTCTAGCATGTGCGACGGGTGTGCCATCACTATAAGTAAAGCGACCGCAGAAGCCAACAATGGGCCAAGGGGCATCATAGTTCCAGTAAGAGAAGTGCGATACCTCTGCTGTATAATATCCGTCAGCAGTCTGGCTGGCTTCGCTTTCTTCTACCCAGTAACCATTGCTTTCATCAAATGACCATACAGGGATAGTAGGCGTTATACTCCCTCGCAGTGCTTCTGGAATAACCATTTTTATAGTGGCACTCGAGCCGTCAGCGATTTGGAGTTTTTGACCGTTTTCGCCTCGCAGCTCAGTGGCCAACATGCCGAACGTACTCAGCTGTACTCGAGCGGCATTGATGTCTATCGCCCTCAAGTCTCCAGGCATTCTTTCTGCGAGGTCTGTACTTGTGGGATCGATATATTGAGAATAAACAGATACAGCACCATTATAAGCGTTGCCACTCTCATCTACAAAGCTGTTAGCCTTGAATTCGATCTGTGCAAGGTCATTATCTATGCTTACAGTATTGGCTGTACTAGGATCAATGACCTCAGGGGTTCCCAAGTCAAGCATCGTGACTCTTAAGAAGCTATAGTTGTCTTGATCTTGCTGGATAAAGAACTTAGAGTTCTCATAATACCCATCTTTTGTAAAGGTAATGTAGCCACCATTGACAGTAGTGCCTCTAGCAGGTAGGGTAAAGTACCCATTATCGTCTGTCATAAAAGTATTGCCAATGTGGTCCACAAGGACATTGGATAAAGGCTGACCAGCTTCATCTTGGACAAGGCCGATCACTGTAGATTCTACCCATACATTAGGTACAGGAGTTTCAGTTGTGACCTGTCCCTCACCTAGTATATCCTTTTTGCAACTATAGGCAAAAAGTAAAAGCAGCCCTAGGGCTAGGAGTTTTATATTATGATTTATCATCTTTTCTTATTTATAAAATTTGGAAGTTGTGTATAGCAAAAGACTAGTCTAATATCTGTTACATCCTCATATAGCCCTGCTTCATCTATAACGTTGCGTGGTTCATGCATTATTGGGCAATTTCCCTTATTCAGCCAATATAAGGTAGGGGTTTTTGCGGGGTTAAGAGGTTGGTGCATACACCCAAATTGAACTCAAGCAGCACGTTTTTGCTAAATATGACGTTACTTACTAACATCTACCAGATTCATTCACCAAAAAAATTTGTGATTATGAAGCAGTTAAAATTTTATGTGTGCCTTTTGACATTTAGCCTTTTTATTAAGGTGGGATACTCTTCTTTTGTCAATTCTGACTATTTCTTTGAGGAGTTCAGATCGTATAATGGAGTTTTAGAGCATTCTGAGGACAAGAGTACTTTATTTCTTCATACAGATAAAGAGACTATTGAATTGGAGTTTGCTTTTGATAAAGCAGAAGATCTTATTGTAGATGAATGGGGCAACGTAGACGTGAGTGGCTACTATTCTCGCGTCCATAAGACATTGCTAGTAGAGGAAATTTCTGGAAAGGTCGTAACTTTTTTATGACCTAGAACATTATACATATAGATTGAGTAATGAAAAAAGGGACCCCGATTGATTCGAGGACCCTTTTTTCAGTTTTATGATAGTGGATTATTCTATTTCACAATAGAAATCTTCTTAGCCACATTGATACCACCACTCTGTAATTGTATCAGGTACAAGCCAGTCGGTAGATCAGAAACATTCAATTCCATTCCGTTTGTAAAAGTATGCTTAGATACTATCTGACCATTGGTTGTAAGGGTAAGCTTCCATTCAGAATTATCAGCATCTAGTTGTGTAATTGTTACTTGATCAGAAGCTGGATTAGGGTAGATGTCAAAGAAATCTTCCGCTTTTTCTATATCCTCTGTTGCTGTCGTAGAACCGCCTTCTACAACATTGATATTGTAGTCGGTTCTGTTGACCCAACCTCCTTCACCATCTTCTACGATAAATGTGAATTGGTCTACTTCTTCTTGTGTACCGTTGTGCTTATAAACCATAAGTCCTCGGTCAATGTTCCTTTGAGTAAACTGATCGCCTACACCTATGACAGTCCCATTTCTTATAAGATCTCCCTTTGTAGGTGCTTCCATTACAGTAAAGACCAACTCCTCAGCTTCATTGTTTTCATCTTCTGCTAGCAGTTGAGAATTGACAATAACTGTACCTCTACCTGGAGCCACATCTGCCTCTTCATTTAAGACGATTACTGGACTAAATAAAGCGGTAGATGAGCATAATTCCAATTGGTACTGATCTATAATACCACCATTACCTGGAGTAACATCATCTATTTTTAATAACCATTTACCTTGTAATTCTTGTCCTATAAATACAGACAACGGGTTACGAGGTCTGATTTTTAATCCATTCTTATCAGGACAATCATTAGGTATAGATGCCGCATCATCAAAGCCTGCGTCTATCCTATTGAAGGCAGTACATCCTTGCCAAAGCACTACATTGGTCCCTTGTGGACTCACGATACTCGCTCTTACATCAGCGAGGTTATTATGTGATCCTTTGACGAGTTCAACATTGACATCGCTTACTAAGCCTGATTCCGCTATATCTATTTCAGAAGTCACTGAACCTGCAGGACCTGATGGAATATTAAGAGGCACATCATCTGAAGCAAAGGTTCTACAGTTTAGCGCTTGCGTACTAAATATATTTATTGGTGTCGTTTCTGAACCTACACAATCGTTGAAAGTAGTAACTCTCCAAAAGTAAAGTGTACTGTTCTCTAGATTGAATAAGGCTGAATCTTCTACATTCTCAAGGCCTGTATTTTTAGAATAGATTACATTGTCTCCAGAAAAATCTGGACTCGTAGATATTTCCAATAGATAGCTAGAAGCATTGACAGAAGGTGCCCAGCTAAATTCTGGAATAACTGCTAGTCCTCTCGTGTCATCTGCTGGATTTTCTAAGGCTACATCTCCTAAGAAAGAACCTGTAGCATCTATAACTATAGTTTGAAAGATGGTATCTGCATCTGCTCCTATCGCTCTTACGACTACATTGTAAGTGCCTCCATCTAGAACTTCGCTCATATCAATACTGAGAGTCGACGTCCCGTCAGCAGGCATAGGATTTACTGAGAAGTTGTGAGCAGCTATCGCTGGTAGCCCAGACACAATGTCTAGTTGTACATCATTACTATATCCTAAGAATGAAGTTCCCGCAAGATCTACAGTTAAGGAATTAGGCAGACAAAAATCAAAAGAGCTCTGAGCAGCGTCAACGAAGAAAGACGGTACTGTCGGTTCTACAACTCTAATAGTATTCCTATTGATGTTGAAGAAAACATTGTCAGCAGCCTTAACTTTTATTTTTCCACTTGAAGTCAATTCATTTGGCATTCTCACCATTGCAGACCCATCATTAGGTGTAGAGTTCAGCAATTTTGTTTCGAAAGTAAGTCCATTATCAGGCGAGAAATAAATATCTACAAATTGACAATCGACTTCAGGGCCATCAGTTCCTGCAACATCCCATTCCACAAGTACTTCTTCATTGACACTTGCAGTCGTTAAGACATTCGGAGATGTAACTACAAATGGACCAGCCGCTTCTGTCACATCAAACTTGATAGTCTCCCAGTTGATACCACCGGCAGTAGGATTGTTATCTCTAACTGTGAGCGCAAAATTTAATTCACGTTCGTAAGTAGGCAATCTTTCCGCAGCATTGTCTGCCCCTTGCAGTATGCTAGATAATCTAGGGAAGACTCTGGTTTTGCTAGTAGAAGGTGGGAAAGTCCTAAAAGCAGGCGCTGAGCCAGCAGGAGATCCAAGAGGGAAGGCTATTGTGCCACCATCTATTTGTTCCCATACATAGGTCAATAGATCGTTGTCCATATCTGTAGCGTCACCCGTTAGTTCGAATGGTGTACTTACAGGAATCGTATTGGGCTCATCCAGGATAAATACATCAGGATGAGAATTGTTGACGATTTCTCTATTACCGCAAGTCGAAGCTTCTCCTTCGTTAACAAAATTTGTAATCGGGATAAGGCTGCAAGTATGAAAAACTCCAGAGTAAGGTCCATTGAGATTTTCAACTCCACACAAATTGAAGTAAGACATTATTGTAGAACCAGAACCTGGCTCGCAATTTTGTGCTCCAGAAAACTGATCTTGAGATGGCGGACAACTACCCCATGTATGACCAGTGGTGAATTGATGGCCTAGCTCATGCGCTGCAACAGTAAGCATGAAGTTGCCTATATCACTATTGCCTACGCAACTTACACCATTACCTTTTCTTGCATTACATACAGAACCGAGGTTGGCAACACCTGCAACACCATCCGTACATCTGACAGTAAAGCAGTGCCCCATATCATAGGCATTCTGACCTATGGTCCGATTAATGACGCCTGAGTTCTCTCCCAAGCACACACGGCCTTCTCTTTCTGATGAAAACGGTGTGAGTGGTGGTTGATTGGTGAAGAAAATCAGCTCGTCGTTGTTATCAACCAACTCAAATTTTATAGCCATTTCTGGTTCAAATATAGAGTTGAGTCTATTAGCTGCTGTATTCATTCTAGCTAATACTGCATCAACAGAGTTCCCTTGCTGGGCTGTCCATAAGCCAGTAGAAGTTACAGCGAATCTGTAGGTTATCTTGGTGACAGGAAGTCCAGCAGATTTGTTTTTGCCTTCATTTTTAGAAAGATAGACACCTTCTGGTTTTTGATTGTATAAATCCTGCTCATAGCTACGGACACCACAAGTTTTTTCGAGATCTTCTAGGTCTACGACCTCGTCTCTAGCGTGGTATACGACATAGTTTTCGTCCGCTACTCTGTAGTAGGGGTCTATAAATACCTTAGTTTCTAGCTTATTGATTATAGCTCTAAACTCATTTTGACTAAAGTCTATCCACGCTGTATTGTAGGGATTGTCTAGTGAGATACCCTTATAACTCTTGATTGCAGGAAACTTTGCAGAGAGTACAGGGCTCATCGCAGGAGACTCTACAAATTCGAATGTTTCCACGATACCATCACCTACAGGCAGAGACAATCTGGCTTTCTTACCAGTGATATCCTCAGCCATAGGGGCTTTTGACAAAGAAGTTTTAAGTGAGGTTAAGTCAAGCGCATAGGTGTCATAAGCCTTAGGAATCATAGCTCTATCACCATTATGCTTTTGAATTGTTGTCTCATCCATCACTTGAGTCCAAGGCCCTTGTGCTGTAGCCATTAGAGCATAAAATGAAAGGATAAAAATGAATACTGATTTCATATGATGTGCATTTTGTACAAATATAACAGTCCAACCCTAGTATAGTTAACCAGAGTAAAGGTGTTTCACGACAATAAATAGCTAATTGAATGTTGAATTTACTGCAATAGTAGTAATTACAGAAATAATTGTAATTGTCGCAATTACTGTTATATTTGCATCGTGAACAGTAATAATCGTGGATAAACCGAAGTTTTCAGTTGAGGCTATACTCAGTTGCGATGATCGTGGGTCATTGATCTTACCAAAGGACATCAGGAAAAAACTGAAAATCAGTTCTGGTGAAAAGTTAGCCTTGCTGAATATTGTCAGTGATGATGATGAGTTTTTTCTGACTTTGATCCGGGTGAATTCCTTAGAGTCGCTTATAAAGAAGTTTATGACTCCAGTAATGAAAGAAGTAATCAAATAATACAACACAAAAGGGATAATTAGCAGTCAGGTGGTTCTGCAGCTAATCATATTGAGATTGTGATTTTGTTAGTAAAGGTGGCCGTCGGGTCACCTTTTTTATGCATCTAGAAGATAGCTCGTAATTGGATCCCTGCAGTATTAACGACGCTAGTGTCTTGCGACTTCCGACCATTGTAATTGATAATAAGATCAAAGTTTTTGGAGATTCTTCTAGTATAATTTAGAAGCCATAAAAAGTTTGCACCTGGAGTTAATCCTTGGAGCAGTTCAAATTCTACAGGCGTATTTCTATTGCCCTCATATTCTATATCGACCCAATTAAATTGTAACTGAAGATTAGAGGTTGCAGATTTTCTCCACGTTAATTCAAACCCCAAATCTCTATTCTTTGAGCTTTCTAAATTGCCAGTGCGGTTTTGACTTTGACCAAAACTGTATCGACTGATTAATCGCAGTTTGGGAGATGGTCTAAAGTTGAGTTGTGGTTGTAGTGTCCAATAATCTATCCTAAATCTTTGTATTTCAAATAGTTCTGAATCTGCAACTCTTTCTCCTAATCTTGTTTCTAAAATGAAATCAAGAGGCTTGATAACATTAAGCCTAGATTTAGTATAGAATTCTTCAAGTGCTCTTACTTCGTATCCAGTTATTTGCTGTATTTTATTTGAGATTTGTCGGTAGGTGACTTGAAAATCCCTTTGTATTTGTCCTCTATCAAAAAAGAGACTTGCATCCGTAGTAGAATTGAAAGAAATGAGATTGGTATCTAAGAGAGAAGACTTTAGTCGTGGGACCAAACTCTGGTCTCCTTGGCTCAATTGCCTTTGATCAATTTGGTACCTAATGGTGCTTTGAAATCTATTGATAAATTTCTTCTTTTCCTTCCAGATTTTTTTAGGATTCAATCTGAGTACAGAATTGATCACAACCTTATTGGTACTAGTAAATTCATTGTTGAAAATGGAAATTTTCTCAAAGTTAGCTTGATCCTGTAGTGGTGCTATTTCGAATTCATTGATTTGTTGTAGCTCATCCATATTCCAATCATTCCACACATAAGAACCCTCTCCTCGCTGCACTTCTACAAATTGAAATTCTAGTTTAGGTTCTTGACCGCTATTAGACTCAGCATAACTATCAAGTGTCAGCCCTCTATTCCATAGCGCAAGTTGATGATTGATGGTCCCTATAAGAGATTTCTTGGAAGCTTCACGATTGTTTACAACTCCGAGATTATTGAAATCTCTAAAAGTAAACTGCCAGCTCAGATCAGAGGTTTTTTCTATTTTCCATCCTCCTCCGAAGCTATAGTCATCAGATATCGTCACTGCAGTGAGTTCATTAGACTCTACACCATCATCAAACCTTCTGATATATGCGGCATTGACAAAAAGCGATCTTGATTCGTCACTACTTATAAAAACCTTATAAGAGTCATAATTAAAACTGAGTAAATCTAAGCTGTCTGTTACTACATTGTTTCTCGTGTTTTTTTCTTTTTCATAATAACCTCCTATTGTAATAGTATTGAATAATTGCTTGGATATCAAGGCTTTAGGCCTTAGAAATTGGCCATTATTGGTTGTAGATGTATAATTGAGATTATTATAAGTGGCATCTATCAGCCAACCTCTATCTCTTAATTTGAATCCAACAATATTTTTGAGACCATCATAAATGTTAGTTGAGGAAAATCCATTAATTTGATAACTTAGGGCCATATGAGAATTGCGTAACTCTGTTCCTGCGGCATAGAGGGTCTCTGTACTTTTTACCGATAAATTTTCTAGATTCCAGTCTCGCGTAAATTCTGCAATACGATAAGGGTTAAGTGCTTTGAAATCCTGAGAAGCCCTTTCTAGTGAAACATTGGATTCGAGTGTCCATTCTTTCTTCTTATTATTATTTAGAACAAGACTGTCTTGAATCTGTCCTTTTGTATTGTTTCTAAACACTTTTCTGGTATCAGAAAACTTAGTATAGAATGAAGTTCCAATATCATCTTCGCTATCGACAAGCGAAAATCTATTGACATCATTGTTGCTTAGACCAGTTTCTATGTAGATGCTTGTGCTGTCTGAAAACTGATGATTGATGCCAGCAGTTATAAGTTGTTTTTTCTCTGGAGCAATAAGCGGCAACCAAGGTCCAAAACTCCCTTCTCCTGGTCCGACATAACGATATACTCTACCATTGCTGCCAGCTTGATCGTCAATTTCATAAGCGGCTAGCTCACCTTCTAGTAAGCTAAAGTTTGCTGCTCTTGCCAGTACACTTTCGTCAGGCAACTCTGGCGCATAGGTTAGGATGTTATTCTCTAATCTATACTTAACTAATCCATTGAAATTGTTGTCTTGCGGGATAAAGATTCCGGACCTAAAAGCTGGGCGGTCACCCACTTCTTCCAGTACCGCCATATCCATACTGTCTAGAACTAGATCGCCAGTTGTATTCCGACTATCTTGTTCGTTATAAAAATTAACTGTAAAGTCTGTACGGCCATTGGATATAGTACTTTCTGTCGCATATAGAGACCTTAGGTATTCTTGTGTGGCATATTCATATTCTACAATTATCCGCAGATTGGTTGTAATGACTATTTGCGGAGTGAAGGTCAACTCTGCACGATTATAATCGATAACATAATCAAAGTTTTCTCCTCTCTTAAGCAAGCGACCATCGGCATATACTTTTTCAGTTCCGGATAGAACTTGGAGGAAGAGTTCGTTGCTCTCACCTAATAATTTATAGGGCCCTTGATTGCCTTCTCTAGTTTCTAATTCTAATCTTCTAAATTTTCCTCTGGATATTGCGAAGCTCCCCTTGTTAGATATAGTCCATTTATCATTGATCGAAGATTCGTTATTGATCGAGAAACCTTTTAGCTTTTTGTAGTAGTTCATAAAATAGCCTTCTGGTCTATCTAACTCGTAATCTCCGGCGATGATTGATGTGCGATCTTTGGTTAATTCTATGAACACTTTGTCAAATTCCTGGAGGACCTGGGTATTACCTTGGGGTTGTATGGGAATGTTATCATCAGATATTGCTGCCCTTACCTTGAGTCCATTACCTAGGTCACCTTCCATCTGTATATTAAAGTCAGATTGTAACACTACATCTTGTGTGTTGCCCGCATTGACCCCTCGCGTAAAACTCCCCGTATATTTTAGTTTATTGGATTCTATAAGTCTTCTCTCTAAGTCTTCTTCTTTGGTATAGTCATTAGCGATGGCAATAACTTTGCTTTTTTTCTTCAAGTCATCAACTGCCATTATTGGCGTACTCTCTCCTAGGTCTTCTGATAATAGTCTATAGGTTAACTTTACTGTGTCTTGGGTTGAGAGAGGACTTGGTCTTGAGAGTTCTATTCTATTGTTATTGAGCTCATAATTCCACACCAAGCTGTTCTTAGATTCGAGAAGTATTGATTCTGGAACAATCGTCGCCGGTGCTGAGATTAGGGTATCATTACTTAAGTAGAGGAGGTGCTTTTGTAATCCATTTTGACTTACACCTAAACTAGCCCATAGAAGTAAAATCAGAACTATTGTTGCTCTTGGCGAGAATGATCTACTTCCTTGAAAGGTTTGGGCTGTCATGCACAGATATTCAACTGCTAGTTCTTAGCACTTATTGTTATTACAAATGGGATAGACATCAAACTGAAAATCAAGGACTTAGAAACTGATTTCTACTCAAGTTTGGCACAATATTTACACTAATACAAGTGATAAATTTTTATAAACTGTAACTGCCTGTATTTCAGGTAGTTAATTTTTTATTTTACTCTTTTGCTACAAATTTGCAGTATGATCCGTTTGTCTTCCGTGCTCATTATTAATTATGATCAATCGAATGGGGACAGAAAGAGGCATTATGGTATATTTGTCCTCTTTTTGACAGAGTTTTACAACAAGAGTAATTTAAACTGGTTGCGAGAAGAATGATAAGATTATTGATAAGTCTCTTTTTATTATCCACTCTGACGATTTTTGCACAAGAAAATCGAACCATATCTGGTATTGGTAATAACCCAAACTTCCAAGAATGGGGTTCTGCTGGGACTGATATTATCAGAATAACGTCAGCTAACTATGTTGATGGAGAATCAGAAATGGATGATGTGAATCGGCCCACTCCTCGAGAAATTAGCAATCAGTTATTTAGCCAAGATGTTGATCAATTAAATGACAACCACTTAAGTGACTTTGTCTGGTTATTTGGACAATTTATAGATCACGACCTTTCCCTGACTGAAAATGCCTCTGATGTGTCACCTATTCTTCTGGATATACCGGAGAATGATGCCTTTTTTGACCAAGATGCGATAATCCCTCTTTCGCGAAATAAAATTGTAGAGGGTACTGGAGAACAAGGTATAGCAAGAGAATATAGTAATGAAGTAACTACATTTATCGATGGATCAATGGTCTATGGTAGTACAAAAGAGAGAGCAGATTGGCTGAGGAGCTTTGATAGTGGTAAGCTTTGGACTTCTATGGCTGGTCCTGTAGGGAGTGGTGCATTATTGCCATGGAATACGACTACTAAGGAGTATGGCGGAGGCTCATTTATTGATAATGCAGCCCCTCATATGGAAGGCGGTGGCAACGATAAGTTTTTTGTATGTGGAGATGTCAGAGCTAATGAGAATCCATTACTTCTAGCGATGCATACGTTGTTTGTTCGTGAGCACAACAGGCTTTGTGATGAATTACTGGAGGCTTATCCTAACTGGACAGACGAACAATTATATCAACGAGCTAGAAAGTTGGTTGGTGCTTATTTGCAGAGCATTACCTATAATGAGTGGTTGCCGGCGTTAGGCATTGATTTGCCAGAGTATACAGGCTATGTAGAAGATCTGCAACCGGTTATATACAATGTATTCAGTGCAGCTGCCTTTAGGATCGGGCATACAATGATAGATTCTGATATTGTCAGAATGGGCAATGACGGAGAGGAGATTGCAGCAGGTAACTTGAGCTTGAGCGAGGGATTCTTCAGTCCATTAGAGATTCTCAATTCAAGAGGTATAGACCCATACTTCAAAGGAATGGCGACGCAAGTAATGCAAGAAACGGACTGCAAGGTGGTCGATGAACTGCGTAACTTTTTATTCGATGGACAAAACAGAGGACTAGATTTAGCTTCTATTAATATCTTCAGAGGCCGTGATAGGGGATTAGCAGATTATAATACGCTAAGAGAGGACTTCGGATTGGCACCGATAGGCTCTTTTGATCAAATTACAGATGATGCTGAAGATGTAGCGGCTCTCAGAGAACTCTATGGTAATGATTTATCTAGGGTAGATGCTTGGGTCGGTATGCTTTCAGAGCAACACGCTTCTGACGATGCTATTTTTGGAGAGCTGATAATTAACATCCTAAGAGAGCAATTTAAATTGTTGAGAAATAGCGATAGATTTTATTATGAAAACGATCTAGCATTTTCAAGGGATGATATCGAAAGTATCAGGAATACAACCCTGCGTGATATTCTGATGAGAAATACGAATATTACCCTAATGCAACCCAATGTCTTTGTGGCAATGCCGCACAGTGAAATACCAGTCATAAAAGTTTTAGAAGAGCCGTTGGCCACAACGATCTATCCTAATCCTGTCTTAGATATGGCTTCAGTCAAGATTTATGCGGATAAGAATGCAGAAGCTTCTTATAAGTTAGTCAATATCACAGGAGTTGTACTAGAATCAGGTACAATAGACTTGCTTACTGGTCCAGATAACTACCTCTATTTCAATATGCTAGATTATCCTAGAGGAGTCTACACTTTGCTTTTAGAGAATGACGGCAAGTATACTAGCTCGCCTATAGTTAGGTAGTTTTTAAATTATCTTTTCTTTAATTTATCTTATACCTAGATTTAGGTATAAATTTTGGATATTAGTCTTATGATATCCAGACGAAAATTTAGTGCACTTCTCGGAGCTACCTTAATTACTCAAAGCTACAAACGTTGTAATACTGCAAACCCAAGTCAGGTAGGTAATAAGGTGATCAGTACCTGGAATAATCAGAATGCCAATAAGGTTGCAATAGCAGAATTGGTGAAAGGGCCTCAATATCTCCTTGATGCTATCGAAAAAGGTATTAATCACGTAGAAGCTGATCCAAATGATACTTCGGTAGGTTATGGCGGTCGGCCAGATAGAGAAGGCTTTGTGACACTCGATGCTTGTATTATGGATAAAGAAGGAAGCGCTGGATCGGTGACTTACCTTGAGAATTATGTCCACGCTATATCGGTAGCGAGAAAAGTGATGGAAGAGACACCACATGTCATCTTATCAGGTGATGGGGCGGCCCAATTTGCAGCGGAAATGGGGTTTGTACAAAAAGACCTGATGACCGAAGAGTCAAGAATAGCATATCGCAAATGGTTAGAAAAAGCTGAGTATCAGCCAAAAATTAATGTAGAACGACATGATACCATAGGGATGTTGGCCCTTAATGTAGATGGAGATCTATCAGGAGGATGCTCTACCAGCGGTCTAGCCTATAAGATGCGAGGTCGAGTGGGAGATTCTCCTGTTATTGGGGCTGGACTGTACGTAGATAATAAATATGGCGCTGCAGTCGCTACAGGTCTAGGAGAGTTGGTGCTCAGGCAGTTAAGTAGTTTTCTTGTTGTAGAGCTAATGCGAGGCGGCAAATCCCCTCAGAAGGCTTGTGAAGAGGCAGTTATGCGCATAGTAGAATCGACAGACATATCACAGGCTCAGGTAGGTCTTATAGCAATGGATAGATCAGGAAATGTAGGAGGGTATAGCATCCATTCTGGATTTAATTATGCCGTAACTGATGATAATTCCAGCCTTCTTGTGGAAGCACCTTCATATATCGATTAGTCATAATGTGTAGTAAATACGGGGGCTTCTGAGCTTTTTTGGCACAATATTGGCTTCCTCACCCACGGAGAACCTTATGTGATTTGCATAAAGGTGTCTCCTATGTTAAAAAAAATGAATGTCTACAATTAATTGTTTGTTGGTGGATACGCAAAGTATTTTCAGAGCAGGACTGAAATCCTATTTTGAACATACATCTGGGGTGAACATCACAGTAACGGGAGAGGAAACGACTGCAGAAGGGCTAATACTTTTTCTGCACAAGAATCTCTCAACAGAACTGGTTCTTCTGGATCTCAATCTTCCTGATCAAGATGGTCTTGAGGTAATCCCTCAGATCAAAAAGCAATTTAAGAACGTAAAGATTATGGTCCTTACTTCTTATAGTGACTATAAGTTTGTGGGTCAAGCCCTTAAGAATGGAGCGGATGGCTATATTTTAAAATCTAACACGCCGCAAGATTTAATACAAGGTATCGTGGAGATTATGGAAAATAACACATATATCGCTCCCGGACTTCACATAACCCCTCCTAACGGCAAGCGCCTTACCAGTAGTAAGAAGAGTAACAGCAATTATGAGGACAGATTTGTGATTAAGCAAAAGTTGACCAAGAGAGAACATGAAGTTTTGGAGCTTATCACAGAGGCAAAAAATAATAAAGAAATAGCGAAAGAATTATATATAAGTGACCAGACTGTTGGTGTTCATCGAAAGAACATCATGCGGAAATTGGGTGTAAGAAATACTATTAACCTTATAAAGTTTGCGCTAGAAAATCAGCTTGTTTGATTTAAATTAATTTGAAGGCTTTCCCCGAGCTTCCCCTCTTATAATACTGAACGGTTTACAATTTTAATCATTTGTCATTAGTGACAATAACCGAAGTATTATGAGATTATCTAATCTTAGAAATCTATTTTGTTTTGCAGCAGCGACGATATTTTTGACGTCATTAGGTGCGCAGAATATTGTACTTAATGTACCTAGCCCAGTTGTCATCGAATGCGGTGACGGGACTACGCCAGAAGACATTCTTGCTATCGCTGGATCAGGTCCAGTTGTCGGTGTTTCTACGACATCAGGAACAACGGATTGTACAGCTGCGGCTGCCAATATGTTGACCTTTTCTCATAGTGACATTGTCTTGCCAAGTGTTGCATGTATGGATGGGATGGTGATCATATCTAGAGAGTGGACAGCAATGGATAATTGTGGAAATTCTGAGTCTGCCGTACAAAATATTATGGTTAGTGATGAGACAGTTCCAACTATTACTTGTAGAGATATAACTCTAGACGTAGCTCTCGGAGGGATGTCGACTATAGTACCAGGTGACATAGTTGTTTCTGCGATTGATGACTGCTCAGGATTGTCGACACAGGCAGCTCCGGAGATCAGTCTTAGTCAGTCAGAATTTAGTTTGTGTAATGGTTCGGTACAGGTGACGGCTTTTGCAACGGATGGTTGCGGTAATGTGGGTCAGTGTAGCTCTACTGTGGCGATAGTTTCTGATTGTCCATCTTCATTAGGATGTAATGCTTTAGTCAATGTTTCTTTATCTTATGATTGTGAAGCAGAAATAAGACCGAGTCTAATTGTTGAGGATGCCAATATTTTGTGCCCAGTACAAGTTAGAATATACGATGCTAATGATATTGTCATAAGAGTAACTGATACGTCAACTTCTCCTTATACATTTCCAGTCCTCGGAATAGATTATGTCGGACAACGATGGAAGACAGAAGCTTTCTTTGAAGATTGTTCTGGCAATGAAGTTAGTTGTTGGGGATTGATAAATGTTGAGGATAAAATAAGACCAAGAGTAACTTGCGTTCCTGATTTTGAGGTGAGTTGTAAAGATAATTTGAGCAACTTATTTACAAGTTCGTCTACGGCAACAATTTGTGTTGATGGGCCAGATCAGGATAGTAATATAGCTACTGCAACTTATCCTCTATCAGTATCGTCTGGTAGTTTACAGCCTTGGGAAGTGGTAACGACAATTTCTACTTCTTCAATGTTATCTTGTAATGATAGTATGACAGGATCGGGTTCGACTGGTTCTGGTACAGGTTCTGGTTCAGGAGCAGGCGGTAGTATGCCAAACAATATTGGGCTTACAGTTGGAGGAGTATTTTCTCCATTTACATGCGGTGATAACGATATGTATCAGGTAGATGTTATAACTGGAGCTTCTGCTGCTCTTCTTTCTTCTGGTACTGCGACTGTAACTATTCCTGCAGGTACACTTCCTGCGTCAGGATTATGCTTTACTGTTGCTGCAGAATCATTTGGGACTTATAATCCAGATAATTGTGACCCAGATGCTGAAGTTGTTATAACCTCAGATGTCCTAGACGAAAACGAGTGTGGTAATTCTGGTTTTGTTGCACTTAGAAGAATAACATATAGAATTCTAGACACTAATGGAACTTCTTCTTCTGAGTGTTCAGTGGATATAAATTATACGGCTGAGCCTCTTGCAGATATTGATTTTCCAGAAAACTTTGTCCACAGTAATATACCAGGATCGTGTATTGATGATACAGGTGTAAGTCCTGAAGTGACTGGACGTCCTATGCTTGAAGGCTGTGCTCTTGAAGAAGGCAATCTTTGTAAGCTTAATGTAAGTTTCAAGGATGTAAGGTTGCCGAGAACTGGTGGCGAGTCAACTGATTGCCTTTTTAATTTTTCAATTAGAAGAGAATGGGTTGTACTTGATTGGTGTCTTGGAGAATTTAGACAACACTTTCAATCTATTGATGTATTCGACGTTACTCCGCCGATATGCACTACACCAGGTGATATTACAATCACGACCACTTCTGGGTGTAACGCGGAATTAATTGCGACGCCAAATGTAGTTGGATCTGCAACAAGTTTGTTTACTGATGACTGTTCTGGAGTGAATATATTACGTGTTGAGTACACACAGGTAAGAGAATCATTTTCTTTTGACCCAATCGGAGGAACAGTATTTCAAGCTACTCCGATGGCTGATAATACTTTTAGATTGTCAAATTTGCCTATCGGTCAGAGTTGGGTAAGATATATAATAGAAGATGGTTGTGGTAATTCAGGTACTACTGAATGCTTCTTTGAAGTTACAGTAGTAGATGATAATCCACCGATAGCAGTTTGTGATCAATTTACGGCAGTTGCCTTGGCAGATAACGGATGGGGTAGACTCGTCGCAGCAGCTATAGACGATGGTTCATATGCGCCGTGTGGTGGAGATGTGAGTATAGAAGTACGGAGACCATCTAATCCTTGTGCAAGTGCATTGATGGATAGAGATGATACTGAGTATGGTCCTTATGTTCAGTTCTGCTGTGCAGAAGCAGGTGAAACTGTTCCAGTGATGTTGAGAGTGACGGATATAGGAGGTCAGTCAAGTACTTGTAGTGTCAGTGTGGTCATACAAGATAAAAATAGCGATGCCGTTGTTGTATGTCCATCGCCAAGTAATATTATTATAGATAACTGCTCTGATTCAGATCCTACTTCTAGATTTGGAGTACCTACTTTGTCTGGTGAGTGTGCTATGCCAGAAATCATAAGTGTGTCTGATTCTGATACAATGGATGCTGATTGTGGAGTTGGTACCTTTACAAGGTCATGGACAATTGCTGTCAATGGTAATGTAGGGCTTGTGCCAAATTGTACACAAACGATTACAGTTACAGGTGATGATGGCTTGACGCAAAACTCTTTTAGATTCCCAAGTGATCTTGAGTTGACTGATTGTTCAGAGTTTGGAAGTGATTTGGAAATGTTTCCTACAATCGGTGGTGTAAGAGTTACTGATGCTGATCTATGTGCAAGACTTGCATTTTCATTTTCGGATAATAACTTTTTCAATGTAGATGGTTATTGTGTTAAGACAATTCGGACATGGACTGTCCTTAACTGGTGTGTCTACGATCCAGTAACAAATCCTAATGAAGGCATCTGGACAGATACTCAGATTATAAAAATTATGAATTCAGATGGGCCTGTATTTTCAGGTTGCCTGCAGGATTCTACTGTAGTCTTGGTGGCTTCTACAACTGATTGTAATGCTTTTGCGAATATACCATCACCTACAGCAACAGATGCTTGTTTTGGTAATGAAATAGAGGTTTCAGAATTTTCTTGGTCTGTGTCTGGACCGGGTAGCAATACTAATGGTGTTGGAGATTCAGCTTCTCAGCCCTTAGGTATAGGTACGCATACGGTAACTTGGTCTGTTGAGGATGGATGCTCTAATGTATCTAACTGCACATATGCGATACGTGTAGAGGATAGTAGTGCGCCTGTTCCTTATTGTAGATCTAGCGTCACTACAGTGATTACAGAGCAAGGCCAATCGGGTATGCCGTCTGTTGCAATTTGGGCAAATGATTTTGATTTAGGTAGTACTTCAGCTTGTGGAGGCTCTGTAGTAGCTTCTTTCAGTGCTGATAATATCAACGACACTTCTAGAGAGTTTAGTTGTAACCAACTTGGAAGTCATACGCTGACTGTTTACTTCACGGATAATAACGGCAATCAAGACTTTTGTGTAACTACTGCTGTTATCCAAGTGAATAGCAACATATGTGATACTATCGGTTCTATTGTAGTTGTAGACATAGAGGGGAGTATCTTTACGGAGCAGCAGAATATGATAGAAGATATAGATGTAGCGCTGATGAATATGGGAGGCAATATGATGGGAACTACCCTTACCAATGCAAATGGTGATTATGCTTTTGAAAACGTTATCTCTAGTGGCAATTATAGATTAGAGGCTCAAAGCGGGTCTGATTACCTTAAGGGAATTTCTACACTAGACTTAGTAATCATCCAAAGACATATTTTAGGAATAGAGAATTTGGGTAGTCCTTATAAGTTGATCGCAGCAGATGTTAATTCTAGTGAAGATATCAATGGTCTTGACTTGGTAGAATTAAGAAAGTTGATTTTAGGAATTTACACGGAATTGCCAGAAAATAACAGTTGGAGATTTGTTGAGGAAGACTTTGTTTTTGATCAACCTTCGCAACCTTGGCCTTTTAGCGAAGATATCGAAGTATTGCAGCCAAATCAGAATATGACTGACAATGACTTCATCGCAGTAAAAATTGGGGATGTAGACAATTCAGTGGTTAATGAGATAGATTCTGGTGCTTTAGAGGAAAGAAATAACGCTTCTGTGGAGCTGCATAATGAGATGCTTAGCCTTGAAAACAATAGCTATCTCGTTCCAGTTTATTTCAATAAAGACTTGATATTCAATGGATTACAGATGAGTTTGGCTATGAAGCCCGGCGTAGAATTAGTCGATATTGAGAATGGTAAACTAGAATTGGAGGAATCCGATTATTTGATGACAAAAGACAGGCTTAATTTGTCCTTAGCGGCAACACAATCTGAGAAGCTTGGTAGTGAAGAGGTTCTCTTTTATCTAACAGTCAAAACCGATACTCGCCAAGAAGATTCACCGTATATGATTGATAATCAATGGCTTAAGGCAGAATTATACGATGAATCACTTTCTACTCTAAGTATCCTTTCTGGAACAAGTTCAGGTGAGAGTCCCGTATTGTTCCAAAATGTACCGAATCCATTCAATGGACAGACACTTATAGAGTTTCAGATACCAAAAGCAGGACATGTTGTGCTTAAGCTATTGAGTTATGATGGAAGGGTATTGAGAATTGATGAAGGTTGGTACGAGAAAGGAAATCATAAGCAGGTATGGAATGCTAATGATATGCCAGAACACGGTGTTTATTATTATCAACTAGAGGCTGAAAACCATACTATAACTAAGAAAATGATAAGAATTGACTAAATAACTGTCAAGTATTAACATACATAGACCGGATTATCACTTAGGTGGTAATCCGGTTTTTTTATGGGATAAATAGAGGGTTTCTCATTATGAGAGGGTTACGTATTAGTGATTTTTTAATGTATTAAACAAATTGACTACCTTCAAGTCACAAAAGAATGGCTGAGTACGTTCTCTCTTGTAGTAATAACTTGTACTTTTGCCCCTTAATTCGGTAATTCAGGTTAGCACCTTTGTAACCATCTTATTAGCCTTTAAAATAATTCTGGACATGCGACAGATCCGTGCCTTCATTATCCTGATGTTATGTGCTATTCAGTCTTTTGGACAAATAGATTCACTTCATGTCTATTTTGAGACAGAACCGGGACCTAATGCCAACCAAGTTGATGTCAAAGTCAATGTTAACAATTGGGAATCCTTAGTAACGGTCAACCTTTTTGTGCTCTGGGATTCTACAGTAGTGCAAGCGGTACAGGTTCCATTTGTCGAAACGACTCTTTTAGTAGGACCTACTGTAGTGTTGCCTTCTCAGGTGGCTAGCTTAGAATCTGGAGAAGCCAATTTCAATTTCTTTGATTTTTCTGCCCCGACACTCCCCGATAGCACGCATATCTTCACTTTACGATTTGATATTATTGGTAATCCTTGTGATCAAACCGTATTTACGATAGGAGATATAGGTCCAGGGAGTAGCCAAATGATAGAGGTTACCGCTGTTGATGGGAATAATCAATTGATATCGGGTGTTGGTGCCAATTCCAATGATCTTACCTATATGATTCCGGGTAACAATTGCAATGCTCCCCCGCCATTAAATTTTGCTTTTGGACAACAAACGGTGAATACAGGAGAAAATGTCTGTATTCCTCTGACAGTTATGCAGTTTGATAGTATTGATTCCTTTGGAGGATCAATCAATTGGGATTCACAAATATTACAGTATACTGGAGTTCAAGGTTTTGGAGTCAACGCTTTGGCAGCATCAGATTTCAATAATATAAATCCAGGTCAATTGACTTTTGGATGGGCTGATTTGACAACAACAAATCCAGAAACTCTCCCTAGCGGCGCTACATTATTTGAAGTTTGTTTTGATGTACTTGGTGGCGCTGGAACAAGCACAACGTTGGCGATTACGGATACACCAAATATGATATCGGCATCTATGGCCGGCCCAACACCCTCATCACCAAGTGTACCTTTACAATTTACAGTGACCAATGGGATAGTCTTTATTCCAGCAGCACCGATACCAGATCCAGTGCTTTTTAGTTTCGGAAGTATATCTGGTGCGACAGGAGATAATGTCTGCTTGCCACTTTCAGTTACAGACTTTAATAACATTACTGCCATAGGAGGTAGTGTCACTTGGGACGACTCAGTGCTACAGTTTACGGGAGTAGATGGATTTGGATTTAGTTCTCTTTCTGCTTCAAATTTTAATGCAAATTCTAGCAACCTTTCTTTCAATTGGATGAATCCGATTGTATCAGAATCTCTTCCAGATGGTGCTACCTTATTTGAGGTATGTTTTGATATAATTGGTGGAGCAGGTGCTTCATCAACAGTAGGTTTAAGTAATACACCTACACAAATTTTTGTGACACAAGCAGGTGCTAATCCAGGAGATCCGAGTATACCGATAGGATTCAATTTATCTAATGGTACTATCTCCGTACCGGGTATCGTTTTACCTGACCCGATCACCTTTACTTTTCCTTCCATAACAGCTGATAATGGTGACAATGTATGCGTACCTCTTACGGTTGCAAACTTCACAAGTATTGTATCAGCCAATGGAAGTGTGGCTTGGGATCCAACAGTTGTATCTTATACAGGAGCACAAAATTTCGGACTTACAGGTTTATCTAGTAGCCTTAATGAAGGTAGTGCGCCATCAGGTTCATTGACTTTTGTATGGTCAGATATGACGCCTGCAACACCAGAAAATCTAGCGGATGGCGATACCTTTATGGAGCTCTGTTTTGATGTTGTCGGTGCAGCGAGTAGCACTACCGCTATCAGTGTAACCAATACGCCAACTACGATAAATGTAGGTTTTCAAGATCCCGATCCGTCGCTTCCTGTAGTCAATATAGGTGCTACTGTCAACAATGGTTCATTGACCGTTAACGGAGGAGGTACAGGTACAGGAGGAGAAGGAGAGGCAGTTGTGTTTAGTTTTCCTTCTATCAATGCTGACCAAGGAACCAATGTCTGTGTACCTATTACAGTAGACTTCTTTATAGATATCGTATCTGCCACAGGAAGTATCAATTGGGATCCTTCAATATTAAGTTATACTGGCACACAGAACTTCGGAGTTGCAGGTTTAAATACAGCCATCAACGCTGGGCCAGCTTCTACAGGAACGATAACATACGCTTGGTTTGACAATACACCTACTTCAGCAGAGACAATTGCCAATGGTGATACTTTTATGGAAATCTGTTTTGATGTAATCGGGTGTGATAACGAAATATCAACTCTCAATATAACCAATAGTCCAACGGATATATCTGTAGGTTATGGACCTGATCCAGCACTTCCTACGATGAACATTGATGCTATCATCAATACAGGTAGTGTCTCCACGAGCGGAGATTGTGGTGGTGGACCTATGGGAGGTGTCGGCGAAGCAATCGTCTATACTTTTCCAGATATAAATGCCAACGCTGGCTCCAATGTATGTGTACCTCTGACTGTAGATTTCTTTGAAGATATCGTGTCTGCAACGGGTACGATTATGTGGGATCCTGCAGTGTTGTCATATACCGGTGCTCAAAACTTTGGACTTGGTGGCCTCAATACAGCACTTAATGCAGGACCAGCGGCTATGGGTATGATCACCTTTGCGTGGTTTGACAATACACCAGTATCAGCTGAGACGATTGCTAATGGCGGGACGTTTATTGAATTGTGTTTTGATGTAGTCGGTGCTGGTGGCAGTACCTCTACTCTAAAGGTTACCGATAGTCCAACAGATATATCAGTAGGTTATGGACCTGATCCAGCACTGCCAACAGAGAATATAGATGCTCTCCTTGTTGATGGTAGCGTAACAGTCGGTGGTATTCAGCCACCTACAGGAGATGAAGTTGTCTTCACTTTTCCTGACCTTTGCTTTGGACCAGGACAAGAGGTTTGCTTCCCGATGACCGTGCAGAATTTTGAAAGAATATCGCAAGTAGATTTCAGTCTAGAATGGGATCCTTCTGTAATGAATTATATAGGTGTAGACGATGCTGTCTTATCAGGATTTAATCCGCAAAGTAGTATCAACTCTGCCAACATAGACCAAGGATTTTTAACCTTTTCTTGGTTTGATGGTACAGCTGTCAATCCTAATAGTTTTGATGATGGGACAAGCATTATAGAATTCTGTTTTCAAGTTGTTGGAGCCATCGATGATGTTTCTAGTCTTAATATGATCAACTCACCGACACCGATAGTCGTCAGTCAGGCCAGCACAGACCCTACTGTACCGGGTATGGAAGTACCGACTATACAGAACAATGGTTCTCTCAATGTGAAAGTACCTAACACCGATTTTGAACTGGCTATAGTCTGCCAACCCACAGATCAACCTATCGCTTGCATTGACTTTGTCGTTGTTGATGGGTTTGATAATTTAGTAGTTACTGAGTGGAACTGGACTTGGAATCCTAACGAGCTTTGCTTTAGAGAAATAACCAATATTCACCCCAATGCAACAGCTTTGAGTGAAATTGATTTTGGTTTCTTTGGTAATGATAGAATGAATATTGCTTGGACAGGGACCAACTCTCCGACAAGTATTCCAGATGGCGATTCTTATTTTACAATTTGTTATGATGTAAAGGCACCTTGCCCAGCTTCAGTTGCAGTAGATATAGTAGATCCGACAAGTTCGATTAACTTTTTTGTGACAAATGCGAATGATCCAGATAATCCCCTTATGGCAACTTATAGCAGTTGTATTCTTGAGATAGAATGTCCACCCACTGGTGGTCCAACTATTACAAATGAAGTGGTTGTAGATGCAAGTTCTTGTGCCAATACAGGAAGCATATCAGCAAGTTTTCAAGGTGGGCAGCCACCGTATATGTGTCAATTAACTGGCTTTGCGGCGCAGTCTTGTACTTCTCCAACTATATTAGATAATCTGACTGCAGGTACTTATAGTTTGACGATTACGGATGCTACAGGAGCCTCAGTAGTAGGTGGCCCTTACTCAGTAGGAGCAGATGCGCCTATAGTTATCAATCCTACTATAGTTAATATAACCTGTACTTCTACAACAGGAAGCATAACGATTAATGCAACAGGCGGTACTCCGCCTTATCAATATAGCGGTCCCAATGGACCAGTACAGACACACACAGGATTAGCTGTAGGCACTTACAGAATCGAAGTGCGAGATGCTGCTGGATGTGCTCAGGATTTATTTGTTACAGTAGATGACGATTGTGACACGAACCCGCCACTTATGCATACAGTCACAGCACAAAATGGTATGTGCGGTCAAGGTGGAAGTATTATCACAACAGCGACAGGAGGAGTGCCACCGTATCAGATCTTCTATAGTCCTGCTATACAAAGTACCGGTAATGTGCCGACCAATGTAACATATACAGTGACTTGCAGAGATGCTGTAGGTACTGAGGTTACAAGACAAATATTTGTAGGCGAAACGGCTGCACCAACACTTACTGTAAATGTCAATAATATTATGCCACCGCCAGATTGCACTCCGGGATTAGGAGGAACAGCAGATATTAATGTTGCTGGAGGATGCGATCCAGTTTCTTGTGAGGTACGACAAGTGATCAATGGCCAATGTACAGGTGTGATCAACGGACTCACTTGTAATAGTACAGTGACCTTGCTGCCAGGAGATTATAAGGTGACAGCTATCCCTTCTTTCGGACAAGAGGTCGTGAGAAACTTTACTATCCCATCAGCTGTGGCGCCCTCGCCTTTG
>CALBWK010000047.1 GCA_937969415.1 uncultured Saprospiraceae bacterium
AGCCTTGAATTTTTTGTTTCGTTTTTGTTTCAAGACAAAAATGAAAGCCGTCGGCGAGACAAATGATTAAATGCTTGATAATCAGTTGGTAAGTAAGCTAACAGGAACAAAAACAGTGCATCCTAAATGGGCTATTCGATATTTTAAATTATGGAACGTTACTTCAGTATTTTATTGGTATGTGGTTTATTTATTCTGTCTACTGGATGTAATCGAGATGGCGATAGTGATGGTAATGAGAGGCTCAGCTATTCGGCTTGTGGTTCTATGATTTTTCCTTGTGATGGTGAGGGTGATGCAGAGTATTGTCTTTTTGGTGTCAAGTTTGGTGAAACCAATCCGATGACCTTTGATGGTATAGAAGCAACTGGTACGCCGGAGCCCGGTGGATTAGTGACTTATGCCTTTGCTCAAGATGGAGAAAGATATCTATCAGCCGTAACTGGACTCAATTTATCCTCTGTAGATCCTGATGACTTAGATGCCTGTTACGCTACTGAAATGCGTGCTGCTTTTGTAAGGTGGTCAGAGGTTTGTAATATTTCTTTTGAAGAAGTTAATGACTTAGAGTTAGCAGAGGTTCAAGTTTATTTTTCTAGGTCTACAATTATTACTGGCGGAATAGGATTTCCAGCTTTTGCTGATGAAGGCTGTGCAGATTTTGCTACACGAATGATTATAGATGTATCTAACTCAGCTTGCGAAGATATGACCAATGTTGCGCTACACGAGATAGGACATCTGATTGGGTTAGGCCATGTCGGTTCGGAGAACATTATGTTCCCTTCTATAACAGGTCGCAGTGAATTGCAAGCTGGTGACATTGCTGGTGCCCAGGCCATTTATGGTCCAAGGTAACTTTTGTACAAGGTTAGGCGCCTATAGGACCTAATTCTACGCCTTCCGAATAAGCCGCTTTGATATCTGCTTCGCTAAATGCTGCTTTTATTAACCCTAGGATTTCATAGGTAGCATCCCAATAATTATTAGGATTGATGTATGGTCTTACAGCCAATATAATGAAGTGACTATCATAACTCTCGATACCTATCTTAGGTTCTTTGTCCCAGATAACATATTGACTTTTTTTAAGTGCCGTGTAGATGACTTCTTTGACTTTAGGAAACGATTCTGCATAGGGCATCGTCACATTGAGGTCTAGACGCAGATTGCCCATGTTGCTATAATTGGTGATAACGTTATCTGTCATCTGGCCATTAGGTATGACAAGGGTTTTGTCATTGGGTGTTTCTAGAGTGGTATTGAATATCTGTATAGTTCTCACTCTCCCAAAGCTATCTTCTACTGAGACCCAGTCACCCACCTTGTAAGGTTTGAGAAATAAGATGGTCAGACCAGAAGCAAAATTCCCCATAAATCCCTGTAGCGCCATACCTACGGCAAAGCCAGCTGCGGCCAGAAGTCCAAATAAGGCTGTCATCTTGATGCCGATAATGCTTGCCGCTACAGCTAGGACGACAACCTTCATTAAGGTCGTCATAATGGACTTCAGAAACTCCGTAACCTCGAGGCCTAGATTAGATTTTTCTATGCCTACACCTACTATCTTGCTTAGTTTATCAACTATCTTGAATCCTATCCATAACACAAGAAGGGCTAGAAATAGCTTAGGGACAAATACGACTAGCCAATCCATAAAGTCTGAACTGTATTTTTGTAACTTCTCCATACTGAGTGTCTCACTCAGGCTGGCATTGGATACGGCTTCATCTCCGAAGGTTAGGCCATCTTGCTCTTGCTCGTCCATTGTTTTAGGTGTTTATTGGTTTTGCTGCGAAAATAATACAATGCGTACTATTCCAGAAAAAGAGAATATTTTTATGTTATAAATCACCATCAACTGTAGCAAGCATCGCGAATAACAAAGAAATAGCCGCTAGAATCAATTCGGAATTCGACGTCGATGTTCCTTTAGAACTAACAGATGCTGAGATGATACGTCACATCGCCGATAGAGTGGAGAAGATGCTCAAAGGCGATCCTGATCTTTTGATGAGCTATCTCTATCGACTCGACGTCACCCAGAAGAGCATCAAGATAGCAATGGAGACCAGCCCGATGCCAGTCCACGTCACTTTCGCCAATCTCATCTGGGAACGCCAGAAGCAAAGACTCGAAACCCGAAAGAAGTATAAGCAAGATCCTATCGAGGGGTGGGAATTGTAAGGGTAGGCCTACCATAACTCACTAGCCTATGTATGCATAGACTTGACGACGACAGTTCAGTTCGTTTTTTTTTAACAAGCAGGTACACTGTAGCGTTAATTTTTTGTAATTTAAAACTTCTTCTCGTATTTGTGCGAGCAGAGAACAGCTATTATAACTTGCAATTTTGGATAAGCGATTAGCTGACCTTGGTCAGCTACTGTTTATATATAGTGTGGATTAAAAAAAGAGAGCCCACGTTATCCTGAACGTTTCAGGGGCAGACCCTCAATCTCTGTATCAAAGAGGCTGCAAAATTAGGTTACTCTGATGTCTTTTCCAAGCGCAGGAATATTCTGAATCATGCGTTGCCAAATGGCTCAATATGGTAGTAGGAACAAATCAGGATATATATCCTAAAAAATCTACTTTAAATGAAGTACCTAATTTTAACTTTTTTATTAACGCTAACTCTTGGTAGAGTGGTGGCACAGGACTGCGCCAATTTCTTGGAATTCGATGTCATTACAGTGCCTCATGAATCTGATCCCTGTCTAATGACAACTAAGATTGTCTTTCACACCCCTGATGAGCAGTACTTTGATATTGGCTCTTTTGAATTTGAATTTGAATTGTCGGCGGAGGTCGACAATATTCAATGTAATTTTGGCTTTTCTGTTGATTTTTGTCCATCAGGGACAGATGATCGCATATTCTTTGAACACGATAGCCCGATAAACTCTGAAGAATTGGAATGTGATCAATGTGAGGACGACTTCCCTAATGTAAACCCTGAGTTCAATTTTATAAGTTTTGACCACAGTTTTGATCAATGCATCGACTTTGAATTTTGGGATGGCACATTTGATGATGGGACTGGTAATAATAATTCACGGTGTATTCGGCCTTCTGATAGAATCCTTAATGAAGACTATTGCGAAGAGGAATTTGAATATGATGGTTATACAGTCTGTATTGAAATCACAAGTGATGATGAAAATTGTACCTTACCTGATACGGAAGTTATCGGCAATAACACATGTGGAACAACTAACTCAGTATTAACCAATGCAGAAGGGGAAGCTTGTGTCCCAGTTCCAGAAGGTGGATGTACTGAAATTGAAGTGGATTGTCCTTGTGTGTTTTCAGAGGCAGTAGATTCAGATGACTTATTTGGGCTTCAGCAGTATATCCTTGCAAATGGTACTTTAGACCCATTAGCAATTATAATCGCTAATGTTGGATTATGTACTGGAACAGGAAATGATGATAACCTATCTCTCAATGGAATTGATCTTGTAGAATTACAAAAGTTAATTTTAAAAGTATATAGCTCTGAACGCTTAGAGGCACTAGGTTGTAATCCTTGTTTGACAATTGATCCAGAAGTTTTGGCAGATTTTGACCCGCAAGTAGATCCAATACCACCTTTTGGTACTATTGAAATTTGTGAAGGTGATGATCCAGTATCAGTTATTTCTGTTGTATTAGGTGATGTTGATTTTTCATGTAGTCCAGAGTGTGGAATGAAACGAAATGAAATATATTCAGACGATAATCAAACCACAACTATTGAATTCGTTCAACAAAAAAGCAAGTTAGTTTCAAAGAATAATGTTAAAGCTTATAGCTTGACTCTAAATTTGCAGGTTAATGAAGGGGTGAGGTTAGATGATGTGGTATTAAAGGATTTTGGACCTGATATTATTGAAGAAGCACATATCGTAGGAGATCGCTTGGTTGTATTGTTGCAATCATACGCAGACATACCCTTTAGTCTAAGGGCGAATGAAACTTTAATTGAAGTCAATGGTATGGATGAGTTGATTTTCCATAATGAGTTTGCTGATTACAATCAAATGTTCTTCATTGATGGTTATCATCCTATTGGCTTGGTTGATGCAAGAATCAATGATTCTGCTTTGGGGCAAACTATTTCTTATATCAGTAAAGAAAATGTAATTGAATTGACAGGTGACCTTTCTAATTTTAGTCAGGTTGAAGTCTATGATATGATTGGTAGACTAGTATTTAAAACTGAGCTTGACAATAATATCATTGAATTGCCAATAAGTAGAGTAGGACAGATTTTGAATATAATTCTGATTGGTAAGACGAACAAGTCTATGAAAGTATTACTTTAATTTTAATTCGAGGACCTGAGGAATCAGGTCCTCTTTTTTATAATTACGCATTATATGATGAAACTATTTTATATAATTTTGATATTTGTTTTTGCTAGTTCTTCATTTTGCTGGGCCCACAAGATTTACTTTACGGCTTATCAATCAGACCCTACGGTTATCTACATAATAGAGAACAGCTACTGCGAGATATCAGATAGTATTGTGATACCAGATAATATCATTGATTTTGCTGTCGATGATAATACACAGTTGATTCATACCATAATCTTGACAGAAGATGGTGCAGGTTCAGATCCAGATACTTATGAGATAAGTGTATATAATCAAGAAGGGACGTTCATCAGAAAGTTGGCGACTATCTTAAGTGTACCATCTGTTAGTGGCCTAGGATTTGCAAATAATAAAATTCTAGTTGCTAATTTTCTTGGATTCTTTGAAGTTGATCCTAGTTCAGGAGCTCAGACGTATACTGAATTTCCAACCGGGTCGATTATTCAACCTACAGAATGTCATCAAGAATATATAAATACTTTTGGATTTGGTTCTCTACATATTTTTGATAAAGTTACTCTTGAAGAAGTAATAATTCCTTTTTCTAAAGATAATCCTATTGAGCCAATAAGAATTAACGATTTTGAATGTCTTTCAACCTGTTTAGGGGATTTTTTTTCTGTCGTTCTTGAACGAAGTGTTCATGATACATTTAACTTTCATTATACAGATCCTTTTGGGATAGATATTGAGATGAGTTGTAGTTATCCTGAGTTACCTTTACAGAGTTTCCAAGACAGTCGTTCTGTAGAAGTCATCCTCTATCCCCTTACGCTAGATTTAAATACCTCCGTTCCTTACTGCGAGGATAACGATACAAACTTGAGATTTGAGCCCTGCGCGGCAAGCCGACTTAGATTGTCAGCACTTAGTCCAGAGTTGGTAGAGCATCAGAATCATATCGATAGTCTGGTGGTGACTTTGACCTCGGGGCTGAGCGATTTGGGTCTGTCATTGGATGTGAGTTTTAGTCCTCGGCTCGATGTGACACAGCTTACACAGAATAGATTGGTCATCCATAATACAGGTGGGGCAACGCCGACAGAATTTGTACGAGCCATACGTGAGACAGAGCTGATCAGCCTTGGGGGTATGTTTATGGCGGGGAGTGCCGAAGTCACTTATGTAGCGCATTCTTATGTAAGAAAGAGTCTACCCGCCACTGCACATTTGGAGATAGATGCAGGCGTGCCAGATGCGGGATCTGATGTAGAAGTGCTGCTGTGTATGGAGGATGGCCCAGTAGACTTGACCTTGTATCTATCGCCAGGTGTAAGTGGTGGTAGTTGGTCTTCGGGGCCGATATTTGATCCTGGTAGTTCTGTGCCAGGGGTATATGATTATGTGGTGTCTAAGGCTGGTTGTCCTAGTGATACAGCTTTTGTAGAGGTGCAAGTACAAGCAGCTGCCCAATCTAGAGTAGATAATTTATGGCTGTGTGCAGGTGATTCTGTACAGATTAATGGGGTATGGATAGATAGCAGCATAGACCTCAGAGATACATTGTTAAGTAAAGCAGGGAATTGTGATAGTCTGTATGTACTGACCAGAGTGATACGGGGAGCGGAGGCGAGGCTAGAGTCAGAAGTGACAACTATATGTGGAGGTGATTCTATTTTGTTTGGCGGCGACTACCAGAAGGAGAGCGGGCTCTATGAAGAGGAGTTACTAGATAATCGCGGTTGCGATAGTCTGATAAGAGCACTAGATCTTATAGTGCTAGCACCAGCGAGTGCATCGAGTAGTGATACTATTGTCTGTTCAGGAGAACGCATTGATTTTTTTGGACAAGTATTAACTGCGTCAGGAGATTATAGTCATCGAGAATCTTATGTGGCACAGAGCTGTGATAGTTTGGTAGTAGAGCTAGGGCTCACTGTATTGCCTTTGCCTGTAGCGAGGGCAGAGAATGTACGTATATGTGAAGGTGATTCTGTGCTGATAGGTACGGTCTTCCAGTCTGAAGCTGGCATATATAGAGATACGTTGCGCTATGCACAAGGCTGCGATAGCTTGCATCGTGAGGTACAAGTTATTCTATTGGCTGATGCCGATGAGGCGTTAATAGATACGACGCTTTGTCACGGTGATTCTTTATTGCTCTCGGGCATATGGTATACCGAAGCGATACAGTTTCGGGATACCTTGATGGTTAGTGGACTAGCGGGTTGTGATAGTTTGTATCGGGAGGTCAGATTGGATTTTTATGCTCCGCCTGTCTCAGAGAGTGTAGTGGTTGATTTATGCGCAGGAGATTCATTGTTGATTGCTCATGACTACGAGACACTAGCAGGTGATTATGGTGAAGTTATTTTTTCTAGACAGACAGGTTGCGATAGTATACATAGAGAGATCACCTTACGATTTACAGCAGACATTAATCAGGAAGAAGAAATGATTAGTTTCTGTGCCGGTGACTCGACACAGGTCAATGGTATTTGGTATACAGAGAGTGGTGTAGTAGTCGATACCTTGAGGACTATCGATATGTCGTGCGATAGCCTCTATAGACGGTATGTCTTGGAGGAAGGATCTGCGGCGATTCGGATTGAGGATGAACGCCGATTGTGTTTTGGTGACAGCTTGATCATAGATGGAATCACGTATATGGAAGATGCGCAGCTTATGCAAGTGGTCATAAATAATGTAACTGGCTGCGATAGTCTGATAGAAATATTGACGATAGATTTTTCAGAACCGATGAGAGAAGAGCAGACGGCATTGATTCTGTGTGTAGGCGATACTCTAGAGATAGCGGGGCAGATGATCACCAGTCCTGGTAATTATAGTGAAGAATTACAGACGATAGAGGGCTGCGATAGTCTGCGCATAGAGATTGAAGTAGAAGAGGCAAGACCCGTTGAGATAGTATCAGTTGATACGACGTTGTGTATGGGAGATATTTTGGAGTTGGGGGGATTAAGTGTGGGTAGTTCAGGAAGTTTTATGGAGACAATACAGAGTAGGGAGCAGGGTTGTGACAGTATCATCTATCGGGGGGTGTTGACTTATTATGCACCATCACAAGAAGAAAGTATAGATACCCTACTTTGCGCAGGTCAGTCTGTGACAATAGGAGGGGAGACCTATGACGTTTCAGGTGATTATGCACCGAGGGTATTGAACGAGGCCGGTTGTGATTCTATAGTGTATGTAGTCACGGTAGAGGTAGGAGAGGCGTTAAACTTAACAGGAGAAAGATATTACGAGTCGCTGCGAGATAGTCAGATAGTCCTTCAGGTAGAGTCTGGTATAGATGCCGATGCAGTCGTCTGGTCGTGGAGCCCAGCAGAAGACCTAAGTTGTATCGATTGTCCTTCACCAATTCTAACAGCTACATCATCTCAAATCTATGAAGTGGTGGCAGAAGATGCGATGGGTTGCCAAGAACGCTTAGAAATCGAAGTGGTCGTTATGGACTTACATGCAGAGCCACGTGTGTACATCTCAGAAGTGATGGACCGTCGCTCAGTTATAGAGGAAAACAGATATTTCTACATACAGAGTGGGCAGGCTGGCAGCTATGATATACAAGTCTATGACCGATGGGGCAGTCTGATGTTTGCTGGACGAGACCTAGAATATAATGCGGCTCTATCAGGCTGGGACGGTACGCGAGCGGGCCGTGCAGCCAATCAAGGCGTCTATGTCTACAAGTACCAATTGGATGATGGGAGAAGTGGGGTAGGGACGATTACTTTGTTTTAGGGATGGGTGAGTCGGTCAATGTAAATTTTGGGTGATCAATTGATGTCCACAAAGAAAGCCTCTGACTAAGTATTCTCTGTATCTTACTCCCCTTAACCAGCGCTCAGCTATTGCCTAAGACATTTAAATCCGAAGGAGTCATATTCCGTAGTCTCAAGTATTCGGAGACGAGCCTCATTATGGATATTTATACACAAGAGTATGGTCTCGGTTCTTATATCGTTAGTGGTGTCAGAAAAGCCAAGTCCTCTACACTCAATGTGTATCGCCCTATGAACATCATTGATCTTGTTGCTTATATGCCTGGGGAGAGCCTTTCTCGTGTCAAGGAAGCTGCCCACGCTGTCCATTATGACCAGTTGGACAGAGATGTCATCAGAGCTTCCATTGGGACTTTTTTTGTCGACTTATTGAAGAATAGTATTAAGGAGAAGGAGCGAAATGACGCCTTGTACGCCTATATGCGAGAGACGCTAGTGTCTTTGGACTCGGCTACTCAACTGGCCAATCTTCCTATTCTCTTCTGCCTCCAGTTATCTATGCATCTTGGATTTCAGGTGATGGATAACTATGACGAGGTCTACCGATTTTTTGATCTTCAAGTGGGACAATATATTCCGAATGAAGAAAGTAGTAAGTATGCACTCAATGATGTTCTGAGTGAGGCTCTACACAAGCTGATGCAAGATCCTCAATCCAAGCTGGATAAGCTCAGTAGGCGCCTGCTCTTGGATGCGATGATGAACTATTACAGATACCATATAGAAGGATTTACCGATCTGAGGTCACTTCCTGTGTTGAGATCAATTTTGTCTTAACAATTCAGTAGAATGAGAGAGCCCTCTAAGCCAATTGTAGACCAAGAAATATGTTTAGTTTTGGTCGAGTTTCTAAAAAGTAACAGACAACGCAGATGAGTACAGAAAATTCGGCGTCGATAATGCGATACGACGCCAGCGGCATCTCCAAAAAAGAGCAATTGGCTTTATATCAGGCTATGCTCAAGCCCCGATTGATAGAAGAAAAAATGCTTAATCTTCTCAGACAAGGAAAGATAAGTAAGTGGTTTTCTGGCATAGGTCAAGAAGCGATTTCAGTGGCTTGTACTTCTGTTTTAGACGCGGATGAATGGGTCTTCCCTATGCATCGTAATCTGGGTGTCTTTACGACGCGGGAGGTGCCTATGAGAAGATTGTTTGCCCAGTGGCAAGGGAAGCCTTTGGGATTTACTCAAGGACGAGATAGATCGTTTCACTTTGGCACTAAGGAGTATAACATATGGGGGATGATCTCCCACCTTGGCCCTCAGCTTTCCTTGGCTAGTGGTATAGCCTTGGCCCATAAGTTGTCTGGAGAAAAAAAGATGTCTATTGCCTTTACGGGTGAAGGTGGAACGAGTGAGGGAGAATTCCATGAAGCACTCAATGTTGCTGCTGTATGGCAACTGCCTGTTGTCTTTTGTATCGAGAATAATGGATACGGATTGAGTACACCAGTGAGCGAGCAATATACCTGCAAAGACTTAGCGGATAGAGGTAAGGGTTATGGTATGACTTCTTATAAGGTCGATGGTAACAACATTCTTGATGTCTATCGCTTGATGAAAAAATTGGCCAAGAAACTGAGAAAAAAACCTCAACCGATTCTGATTGAGTTTAAGACCTTTAGAATGCGTGGACACGAGGAGGCCTCTGGAACAAAATATGTTCCTGATGAACTGATGGATTATTGGGGACAAAGAGATCCTTTATTGAATTATGAGGCTTATCTCGTTGATGCGGGATATCTAACCACTGAGGAAATTGAAGGATTCAGAAAAGAAATAAAGGCGGAGATAAAATCTGAATTAGAAGTGGCTTACGCTTCGGAAGCTGTAATAGAATCTGCAGATAAAGAACTGAATGAAGTCTATGCTGAAGTTGCTACTAATACGGTATTGCCAGGTGGAGCACAAAAGGAGATGCGCTTTATAGATGCGGTATCTGATGGTCTAGATGTGGCAATGCAGAAGTGGGATGAGTTGGTGCTTATGGGTCAGGATATTGCGGATTACGGAGGTGTCTTTAAGATTACAGATGGATTCACAGAGAAGTATGGGAAGGGTAGAGTGCGCAATACGCCGCTATGTGAAAGTGCTATAATAGGTATAGGGTTAGGCTTATCTATGAAGGGGTACAAGTCTATGGTGGAGATGCAGTTTGCTGACTTTGTGACTTGTGGCTTCAATCAGATAGTCAATAACTTGGCAAAGATTCATTATCGCTGGGGACATAGCGCAGATGTAGTGATACGTATGCCCTGCGGTGGTGGGGTAGGTGCTGGGCCTTTTCACTCTCAGACCAATGAGGCGTGGTTTGCCCATACGCCAGGTCTTAAGGTAGTCTATCCTTCTAATCCTGTAGATGCCAAAGGCTTGCTGTTGGCTGCACTAGAAGATCCCAATCCGGTGATGTACTTTGAGCATAAAGGGATGTATAGAACATTGACAGATCAAGTCCCTGAAGGCTATTACACAACCCCAATCGGCAAAGGTATACGTGTGAGCGAGGGCGAGAGCTTGTCTATCATAACCTATGGTATGGGAGTCCATTGGGCGCAGGAGACAATCCAAGAAATGGGTATATCAGCAGACATAAT
>CALBWK010000048.1 GCA_937969415.1 uncultured Saprospiraceae bacterium
TCTATTCGACCGTTGGATACCTTCACATTATGGCGAGGGGTTGTGTCTTGAGTGCAGGCCCAGATGGTGGTGCAAATGAGGAGGAGTGAGAAGGGGTTTTTCATAGTTCAAAACGATTCTATACATTATATGGCTGAATTAAACAAATTCGGAGATTAGACCTCCAATTATTGCACTAGTAATTAACCAATAGGAAAAATGTAGGGTGACATACTTTTTGTTCTTCTTATTCAAAATGGCATTAACTCCTACAAATGGCAAAGCAAAAACAAAGGCATTTATTATTCCGTGAAAGACACCGTGTCCAAAATGTCTATGTTTTTGGCCGTATTGATTCATAAAATTTTGAACAATAATTTCAGCTTCCTTACTTCCTTTCATTATGTCTGTAAAGAATAATTCGTAAAACCCCATTTGATGTATGATGAGATTAATATATCCGTAAACTAAAGTGAAACTCAAAACATAGAGAATCAAGATTTGTATAAAGCTAAGTTCATTGGGGTTGATTACCTTTTCACCACTCCAAGTTCTAATACCTGATTTAGGATCATACCAATAATATCCTAAGGCTAATGGTATTAGCGGAATCAAGAAGAATGCATAGTAGTTTAAATTCATTTTAATAAAGCTAAGGTCAGAATCAAAAGTACAAGTTAAACCTGCTTTTCGTTTGTGGAAGTTTCACTTATCTCAACGGAATTATGATACGTGGCGTATCCCAAAGGGTATGCCATCGTCATCATGTTATGATGCGTACTTCATAATCTCGTTTATTTCTGATTCACTCTGTATCATACCCTCTTCCAAGTCATAATCAGCTTGGAGACCCAACCAAAATTTAGCAGATGTTCCAAAGAATTTCGAGAACCTCAATGCAGTATCAGCTGTAATTCTTCGATTACCTTTTATGATTGCACTTATTCTTGTTTGAGGAATGAACGTCTCTTTAGCCAATTTGTATGCCGATATATCCATTGGTTTCAAGAACTCTTCTATTAGTATTTCGCCTGGATGAATGTTGTCAAGTTTCTTTTTCATAGCTGTCGTTTAGTGATAATCAATTATTTGAACATTATAAGCATCCGAAGTTTGCCATTTGAATACTATTCTCCATTTTTCATTAATTCTTATACTATGCAATCCCTTCAATTCTCCTTTGAGCTTTTCAAGTCTATTTGCTGGTGGTATCCTTAAATCATTCAGGTTTTGAGCATTGTTTAGCATTCTCAATTTACGCCTTGCAACTTGTTGAATCTGAATTGGAAATTTCCTTGATGAATGACCATCAAATATTCGTTTCACTTCTGGGTCCTTATAGGACTTTATCATACTTATCTCACGCGTTACTTACGTTAAAGATATGTATTTATTCTGACATAAACAAAATCACCTATATACCTTAAATCCTACTTCTGCGACCTACCGATAAGGACCAGCGCAATCGCCCCAAACACCAAATTGGGAATCCAGGCACCCATCGCCGGCGATAGAGAGAGATTGTTAGAAAAGGTCGCCGAAAACTGGGTGACAATCACAAAAGCGGCGCCGATGATCACGCCGATAGCGAGGTGCAGGCCCATCCCCCCACGAACCTTACGTGACGCTATGGCCACCCCGATAATGGTCAAGATGATAATGCTGAAGGGCTCAGAGTTGCGCTGGTGCAACTGTATCAGAAAGTTCTTGGGGGCGCCGACGCCACGTCCTTTTTCTCTCTCGATATAGTCGCGGAGATCTCCTGTCGTCATGTTCTCCATCAGCTTGGTGTTTCTGATAAAGTCGGCCGGTGTCAGATTGAGTGTCGTATCCAGTTCCGTTCCTTTCTCTTGGACATAGCTCTCTTCTAACCCTTCGAAGGTTCTGACTTCGTAATCCTTGATGGTCCACAGATTGGGTTCTTCCTTAAAGAAGAGGCGGGTGGCCTTAAGTACCTTGACCAATTTGCCATCCTTAAAGTTTTCTATTCTAAAGCCCCGCACAGACGTGTCCCGCTTGCTGTAGTAGCGGATATGGACCTTCTCCTCTTGACCCAAAAAGAAGTGGATGTCATTATTCAGCGTCTTGGAGTGCTTCTTGGTGAGGTAGGCGTATTCAAAGTCGTTTTTGAGCTTATTGGAATGGGGAATGACATAGTTTTTGCCCATCCAGAATAGGCCTGCCAGCAGGCTACCCGCTATGATGTAGGGCACCAAGATCCTATTGAAGCTCACCCCAGCACTCAGCATCGCGATAAGCTCGGTGTTCTTGGCCATCCTAGAGGTAAAGAAAATAACGGCTATCAGCGAGAAGAGGGGCCACATCAGCCCATTGATCCACGGGATAAAGGGGAGGTAGTATTGCTTGATGACCTCAAGCATCGTCAGCTCTGCATCGATAAACTTGTTGATTTTCTCACTAAAGTCGATCACCACAGAGATCATAGAGATCATCAGCATCGTAAAGAGGAAGCTGGCCAGGTACTTCTTAATGATATAGAGGTCTAACTTTCTGATGTGCCCAAGTTAGGATATTTTGCCTATGCTAGACAAGCCTCAGGGGTTCCAGTGGGTTATAAGCCCGCCAAGCTGGTCTCTTAGCCTACTCTATAGGGCCTTGACCATTTTGAGGCATTAATCATATGATTGCAGTACCTTTGTTGTGTTTATGCAGAAGAAGTACCCGCCAGAGGTAGAGGCTCTATTGGATTCTTTTCCAACCATTGACCCTCCGATCACACTTTCAGAAGAAGTAGCTTACAGATTTAGCCGCGAGAACAAGCCGCTATCTCAAGGATTAATAGCCCAATTTTTCTCTCAGTGGGATACGATAGATGAATACACAGAAATGGTCCCTTGTTGTCAAGTGACCACTGATGGAGATTTCTTTGCGCTTATCTACTGGAAAGGTTCGCTGATGAGTTACGAGTATATACTCGCCACGATCAATCCTAAGGGTACTCTCATAAACAAGAAAGTCATCGCTGGAACGATATCCAACGGTGCCACTGTCAAATCTTCTGTAGCGAATATAGATGAAGATGGCTGTGTCTATACCATGGTAGGCGAAATCAAAGAAGGGCAACCTTATGACCCCAGCAACAGCTCCGCTTACCGTTTCGAAATTTTACCCGATGGGACCATACAAAACACATAGGTCCCACGTAAAACAACCTCATGACAAAACATAAGAAGAAAAAAACGAAAGTCCTCAGTAAAGACGTGAAGACTAAAGTACTCAAGTGCTTTCTTAAAAACCCTAAAAAGAGACTCAACGCCGGGACGATTATCAGTAAAATGAAAATGCGTGCCAATAAAGATGCCGTCTATGCCGCAATGATAAAGTTGCGTAACGAAGATGTCCTCAAGCAAGTCACAGAATTTAAGTTTGTCCTCAATAGAAAACATCCGCTCGCTCAAGACAAGCCAAAAGGCGGCAGAAGTAAAGGCCTTAGTGGCAAGCAGACCTATGAAGGTACCGTCGCACAGATAAAAAGTGGCGCAGCCTTTATCCTCGTCGATAATCTAGAAGATGATATCTATGTGCCGGCCTCAGCACTCAAAGGAGCCTTTGATAGAGACGAAGTAGAAGTCGTCCTCTCTCCTAGAGGTGGTAGAAAAATAGAAGGTAAGGTCACCAAAATTATCAAAAGAAATACACCAGAAGTAATGGGTACTCTGGTGATGAACAAAAAGAAATATGGGACAATAGAGCTCGCCTCTAGAAAAATAAGAATGGATCTCAAAGTCGCCAAAGAAGAACTCAATGGCGCTAAAGATGGCGATAAAGTGCGGGTAGAAATTACGCATTGGCCCAAGGGCGGTGATCTCACGGCGTGGGGTACTGTCAGCAAAGTCTTCAAAGGTATCGATCCACACAACTGGACGATGGAGAGCATTCTCGTAGAGAATGGTTTCCACTCAGAACATACCGCGGCAGCTGTCAAAGAAGCGGAGAAGTTTCCCGAAGAAATATCTGAAGAGGAAGCATCTAAGAGAAGAGACTTTAGAGATATCCTCACCTTTACTATCGATCCAGATACAGCTCAGGATTTTGACGATGCCATCTCCTATCAGGTTATGGACAATGGAGACATAGAAGTAGGCGTACACATTGCCGATGTCACCCACTTCCTACGACCAGGGACAGCGCTAGATGCAGAGGCGTATGAGCGCTCGACTTCCGTCTATCTCGTCGACAGATGTATCCCCATGTTACCAGAGCGCTTATCTAATAAGCTCTGTAGTTTGATGCCAGACGTCGATAGATTGGTATTCTCTGCCGTCTTCACCTTCAATAAAAAGCACAAGCTGGTCAACGAATGGTTTGGTAAAGGTATCATCCACTCCGATAAGCGATTTACCTATGACGAGGGACAAGAATCTCTCGACAACAAAAAAGGTCTCTACCACAAAGAGCTGACCGTTATCAACAAGATAGCCCACAAACTGCGTGCTGATAAGTTCAAGAACGGGGCCATCAACTTTGACTCCCAAGAGGTGAAGTTTAAGCTCGATAAAAACAACAAGCCGACAGGTGTCTTTGTCAAAGAGCGCAAGGATGTGCATATGCTCATAGAAGACTTTATGCTCTTAGCCAATAAGCGGGTAGCCAAGTTTATCACCCTCAAAGGCGGGGAGGATAAAATTCCTTTTGTCTATAGAATACACGATCATCCTAATCTCGATAGAGTCGCGGATCTCGCCACATTTATGGAAGAGTTTGGCGTAGAGATGGATCTCAGTTCTCCAGACCAAGTCTCCAAGTCCTTTAACGAACTTGCCAAAAAATCTAAAACCAACGACACCTACAAGCTATTGATGGGTCTCGCTATACGGACTATGTCCAAGGCCGTCTACTCGACCAATAACATCGGCCACTACGGTCTACGCTTCGAAGACTATGCCCACTTTACTTCTCCGATAAGACGATACTCTGATGTTCTCGTCCACAGAATACTAGAGAAGAACTTGACCGGTAAGCCCCACAGAAAAGATAAGATCAAACTAGAAGCCAAGTGTCTCCATATCTCCAAGCAAGAAAGAAAAGCAATGGAGGCAGAGCGAGATTCTATTAAGTACAAGCAAGTAGAATACATCTCTGATCACATCGGAGAAGTCTATGAAGGCATCATCTCCGGAATGATAGAGCGCGGCGTCTTCGTCGAGCTATCAGAAACCAAAGCAGAAGGCTTCATCCCCTTCGAAGCCATGAAGACCAAGTACTATATGGAAGACGGTCGCTACAAAGC
>CALBWK010000049.1 GCA_937969415.1 uncultured Saprospiraceae bacterium
CCTCGTCGTGGCGTCTATGATCCCTTGACTGGAGAGCGGTCTATACCTATAAAAGGGTGGATGGACTGTGGAGCAGTACTCTTTAGAGGCGAAACACCACCAGATATACATGATGGGAAATCAGGATTCTGGAAGACAGAAATCGTTGCTACACATGGCAAGACTTATATGACTATGGTTGTCAGAGACAACTACACCTACGAGACTGTTACTCAGCCACTTATGGGCACACTCAAACGAGACAAATGTTATAAATTCTCTATAGGCCTAGTCCAATCCAAGACGTATTTGAGTGCAACTAAGAAGAGCCGGGACAAGGAGCTCAACTTTACGCAACCAGCCGTATTACGCGTCTGGGGAGGAAAGAGCCCTTGTGATAGTCAAGAATTACTTGCAGAATCGGCGCCCGTAAATAACAACTCCTGGAAATCCTATGAATTTATAGTAAGGCCAACAGATAACTATACTTATCTCACTTTGGAGGCTTATTGGGTGACACCTCTGGTTGTGACATACAATGGTCATATCTGCGTTGATAATGCAAGTCACTTTATAGAGGTTGATTGCGACAATCCAGAACCCCTAGTTGCTGAAGCTTCTGCTAAGGACAAAAAGCCTGTTCCTTCGTTTAAGAGAAAGAAGAAAAAGAAAGAAGAGGATAAGACATTTCTTAACCTAGAGAAAAAAGAGGAAAAGGTAGATACCATTGTATACAAAAGGCCTAAAAAGAAGACAATTGAGGGACTAGATATTAGAAAATTGGCTATTGGACAGATGATTCAGTTGCCGCATCTGCATTTTGACGCTGATACCAGTGCGATAAATGATAAATCTTATCAGACACTCAATGAGCTCTATACTTTCCTAGATAAATACAAGGAAGTATACATCGAAGTAGGGGGACACACCAATAATGCCCCCCCCGATGAATACTGCGACAAATTATCAACGGCAAGAGCCAAAGCAGTGGCAAACTATTTGATAAGTAAAGGGATAGAGAGTGATCGTATCGCCTACAAGGGCTATGGAAAGCGAAGACCTTTGGCGACAAATGCGACAGCCGCAGGTAGAAAGAAAAATCAACGCGTTCAAATTAAGATAACAAGCCTAGGTTAGTGCCTAGGTTATAATATATAACTTGCTGAATATCACTAAATTGTGGTTATTGATAATTGGCAATTCCTCTTTATAGCAATGAGGAATGAATTAAAATGAGAGACATATGAAATGGAAAGGAATCCTTGTTGCGGCAATGCTCAGTAGTATTGTCGTATGGGCAATTAACCCAAGCCAAGAAGAACAAGAAAAAGAGCAACTCATCCTTAATGCTGTATTGCAGTATCTAGAGGCTCTACATTTTCTACCTCAAGATCTAAATGATGACTTTTCATCACAAGTATTTGACGAATATTTGTTAGCACTAGATCCAAGCAAAAGATTTCTAATCCAATCGGAAATAGACGAACTCAATGTCTACCGAAGTCAAATAGACAACCAGATAAAGCTTCGAAACTTTGATTTTTTCGATAGCAGTATCGTCACCATTGATCAAGCGACATCAAGAGCTAAAGGAATCTTTGATCGTGTGATGAGTAAGAACCTTGACGTAGTAGATGTCCAATCTGTAGAAATGGACAGAAAAAAGAGAACTTACACAGCAGACGAAGCAGAGCTAGAACAACTCTGGACCAAACTCATAAAATACGATTACAATAATAGAGTCAAGAATGCTATCGACGAGCAAGAGTCTAGACAAGAGAAGTCTGAAAAGAAAGCGATGACTGATTCTGATGACACTTCAGAAGAAAAAGAAGAGGAGCCGATCAAATCTGTAGAAGAAATAAAAGCAGATGCAAAAGAAAAAATTACAGACTCTTACAAGGAGTGGTTCAAGAGATTAGATGACAGTAGAAGGTCTGACAGATTTGAAGCTTACATCAATTCTATCACACATATTTTTGACCCACATACAGACTTCTATAACCCAAAAGAGAAAACAGATTTTGATATCCGAATGGGTGGAAAACTAGAAGGCATTGGCGCTAGATTACAGACTAGTGGTGACTTTACAAAAGTAACGACTATCATTCCAGGAGGTCCAGCTTACAAAGGAAAAGAGCTAGAAGTAGATGACTTAATTACAGCAGTGACTCAGAAAGGAGGCGAGCCTCTTGATATTACAGGGATGAGAATATCCGACGTGGTCACACATATCCGAGGCAAAAAAGGCACAGTCGTTATTCTTACCGTCAAGAAAGTAGATGGCTCTATCGTAGACATAGAAATAGAAAGAGATGAAGTCATCATCGACGAAGGATTTGCACGATCGCTTACTCTAGACATTCCTGATGTCGTAGAAAATGTAGGTTACATAAAGTTGCCTAAGTTTTATTCTTCATTTGAAAAGAAAAACGGAAACTCTTGCGCCAAAGATGTTGCTGAGGAAATTGCTAAACTCAAAGACCTTAATGTCAATGCGATCATTCTAGACCTTAGAAATAATGGAGGTGGCTCACTCACAGATGTAGTAGAGATGTCTGGACTCTTTATTGAAGATGGACCCATTGTCCAAGTCAAGCCTAGAGATAAGCCAGCCTATGTATACGAGGACGAAGACAGTGACGTACAATACAATGGACCACTGATCGTAATGGTCAATCAGTTTAGTGCCTCTGCTTCGGAGATATTGGCAGCAGCCGTGCAAGATTATGACAGAGCTATAGTCGTCGGTAGTACGTCTACCTTTGGCAAAGGAACAGTACAGAGATTTGTTGACCTAGATAGAGCTTACAAGCAGAATGACCTGAAGCCACTTGGACAATTAAAAATTACTATGCAAAAATTCTTCAGAGTTAATGGAGGATCGACTCAGCTTGAAGGTGTTACACCTGATATTATTTTCCCAGATAATTATCACTACATAGAGACTGGAGAAAAAGACTACGAACACGTGATGGAATGGACAGAGATCAGTCCAGTATCCTATAATCAAGATGTATACAATCTACCATCTAGAGCAGCTCTTAGAGAGAAAAGCGAGCACAGAATGGCGCAGAAAGAGGAATTCCAATTGGTGCTAGAAAATGCAAAAAGACTTAAGCAGAATAGAGACATGACAGAGTATCCATTAAACTATGAAACCTACTCTACCTTAATCGACGACAGGGAAAATGAGGCAGAAAAATATTCTGATCTCTTTGACGAAAAGATTGCTGATCTCAAAATCAACAACCTTGCAGTAGACCAAGATTATATCAATAGCGATGAGTCTCGTCTAGCTAGAAATGAAGACTGGATAGAAGGTGTAAGCAAAGATTTCTATCTCGAAGAAACGATGTATATACTCAAAGATATGATCGAAGCCAACAAAGGAGAATTGGCTGCGAAGAAATAAAACCATAAAAATTGGAAACAAAAAAAGGCTCATCGATTGATGAGCCTTTTTTGTTTCTATTTTATTTAGAGTAACAAAACCTTATCCTTTCACAACTTGCTTACTGACAATTTCTTTACCTCCTTGTCTGGCAACAAAATGGTATACACCAGTTGTTAGCGGTCCTAGATCAAAAGAAAATTCAAGCTCCCCTAACTTCTTTGGGCTATCATTAAAAAATTGCTCTACCACTCTGCCTTGATTATCGTATAAGCTCAGCTGTAGTTTTTCCTTAGAAGACAATTCTATTTTTATCGTTATTCTATCTGGTGTAGGATTAGGGAACAACTCTACTTTAGAAAATGCTGGCTCTGTCTGTACACTTGTCTCTAAAGGTTTAGTGAGGACTGTTGTCTTATTTCTGTAATTAATATCGTGTCCATAGCCTGCAGTTGCCCATACTTCACCAGGCACACCGATCATACGCTGGCAACCGAGATAATCCCCCCATCGCTCGACTGTTCCATTCAGCAAATCAATAGAATTACGACCTTCTACCAGAGTCTCCCACTCCGAATAATCTCCCCAAGCCGTAAAGATGGCATGCACTCCAGGGAACTCTGTTTCGCTAGAAAACTGAGAAACTATTATCGCTTCATCATCTCCTTCATACTGACCTGTCCAGGCCATTGCTGGATAGCCTAGGTCTCGAGTAGGATGCGTTATAATTGCACCTGTAACATCCATCGTAGTAGATAGCTTTTTGATTTTACCATGATATATAGCTGCTTTCCCCGTAGTAGTGTCAATCGAGTTACTAGCAAAGTTGATTAGATTTCCCAGTCTAAAAGCATCCAAGACCCTAGCATCATTTGTAGATAGAGTATTAGTAGTATTAGGCTGTAGCGCTGTAGGAGGCGCACCATAAGCTACATCACTTGTCCTTACTTGGATATCCAGAGCAACATCAGGATCGTATTGATCAGAATTGATATTCAAAATAAATATGCTGTCATTTTGCAAATCAAAATTCCTGTTTGATAGGAAATACATATCCGAATGTAAGTTCTCGTCTGCAGCCTTTACTGGATGTAAGTTTCTGATTAATTCTCCACCAAATCTAATGTCACTCCACATCCTAACGTTGGCAGCTTCGCCTGCATATGCTTGTAGCTTATCTATCTGATATATGAGTGTCCCCCTAAACCCTTCTTGCCATCCATCATTATCTCTAATAAGATTGACCGTAAAGAAAAGCTCTTTATCCGTAATAGAAATCATAGGATAATCAGACCATTGGTTAGCGACTGGGCTACCCTCAATTTCCATCAGGTGCCACTCATCTTCTACATTACTTGTACTAGAGAATGCGAGCACTAAAGAGGATAAATTGCTATTTGTTCCTGCCAACCAGACCATTATAAATCTGTCCTCTTGGGGATCGTAGATAACCCTAGGGTCAAACTTGGCTGCACCAAAGGCTATCGATCCAGAAAAAGCTTGGAGTGAGCGATTCGTGATTCGATCACCATTCGCATCCTTCATATGTAAATTGGAGTTGACCATAGAAATATTGACACCTTCCCTATTGACAGCAAAAGAATTATCTGTCGGTATACCTCCAAAAGGGTCGTTGTTATCGTAATCCAATACCAATTCTGGATTAGGAAGTAGAGCCCGCTTAGTTAAGGGTGCGGCACCTGTTCTTGGAAATCTTTCCGCAACTTTTCTTTTGAGACTCGTGTAATGGCCACCGTCCGGATGCGGCGCTTCTTGATAGACAAATATTGGGTGATAGTCCGCGACCTCCTCCATTGGGTCTATCTGTTCCGCTATCGGGATAGGTCCTAGATCTGTAACTGTATATGTTAGCTGTGCATAACCAGAAAGAGCTATAAATAAGAGTACACTAAGTAGAATTAATTTTTTCATATCAAAGCCATTTTGAATTTTTGAAGAGCATCTAAAATAGCTTTTTGATTAGAGAAGAAATGTCTCAAATGACCTGATATCCTAAAAACAGACCAAAAACGAGCAAAATAGCCCCAGAAAAATTGCTGATCTTATTAATATGATGAGGCTGCAATTGATTTTTGAGTTTATCCGCCAAAAAAACTTTCCCGGTATCAGAAAGAATTATGACCGTAAGAATAGTAGATAATAAAACCAAATGCCCCTCCACAGTAAGATCACGACCTATGACATAAGTAGAAATTACCCCCATCCAGAAAAAAAAGGTAAATGGATTTATCGTATTGATCAAAAAACCTTTTAGCCAAAAACCTATATAGCTTTTATAACTATGTTTTTGCTGTGTGTAATCGAGTACTGGGGCTCTCATTATCAAATAAAGTCCGAAGCCAACTAGAATAACTACACCGGATATGCCCAACCAAAACTTAAAGGTTTCTCCTTCTATATGGTCCTTTATCTCATAAATAAACTTATAGAAAAGTGCCAAAATGATAAAATCGCTGACCCAAATACCTAGGCCAACAGTCATCCCAGGCAGGATGCCTTTCTCAATGGATGTCTGTGTCAAGGCAATAAAAATGGGACCTAGAGATACCGCCAATCCCAACCCAAAAACTAATCCTTCTATGACTAAGGGAAACATTATCAACAAAGTAAGGTATTCTTGACGACTACTGATATATAGTTACTGTCAACATTCTCGATCGAGCTCGATTTCTAAATTCACAGAGGTAAATGCCTTGCCAAGTTCCT
>CALBWK010000050.1 GCA_937969415.1 uncultured Saprospiraceae bacterium
ACTGATTTTATTTGGGAACAAGAAAAATTGACTGAGTTTTACTTTAAGAAATTTTTCCAGACTAAAGAATGGATTCCTTCTGGGTGCTCAGAGTTTGGTCTTAATCGAAATGACCAAATTACATATCATCATTCTATGACATGTGAGGGAGCTGCTCCGACGCTGTCTGATGAATATTTTTACGACCAAGAAAATAGACTAGAAAGACATGAGTGGTTTCAAACGCTTTCGGTTTCTGGTGTGCCTATACACAGAGGAATCATCTATGACTATGATGAGAATGGCCTTCTGTTCAGATCTGAGTCCTATGATATTGTTTTAAACAATCGTGAAGTAGATGGGTATTTAGAATACAATTATGACAGTGACGGAAAACTTGTTTCGTGGGTAAGATATTCTATTGAGGGTCAAGATACTTTTTTTCGGAAAACTGATAGCTTGAGTATATCATTTACTAGCCAAGGGCGATTAGATAGTGTTTCAACATATTACTTTGGATCAACAGGTATGGTAGTACCTTCTTCTGTGAGGGATTTAGATTACGATATTGACGGTTTATTAATCAAAGAAGTCCATAAGGATAATTATAACTCTGTTCAAGGAGAGTATGACGATATTGAGTTGATTGAACTGAACTACGATACAGAAGACAACCTTAAAGAGCTATATATAACGCCATCTAGAAAAAATGGCAGTAATCTAAGCAATGATCAAATTTATGATCAATTGGAGTTTAGTTTATATACCTATGATACTTCTGTAAATCTTGAAGACATATTTTATTTGAGGGATTTTCTCGAGCCACGACCTTTTCGGGACTCACTTAATTCACGTCGCTTGTTTCGCAATCTTAGGAAGGATATGCTCAAAAAGAGAGAATTTTACTTAGGTAACGTTTTAACTTTTTCAGTAGACTATCATTACTCACCTCTTTCTTCTTTTACTAAAGAAATAGAGTTAGAAAAAGTAAGTGTTTTTCCAAACCCAACCACAGATGTTGTTACTATTACTTACCCAAGTCATAGTATTTCACAAATTTTTCTTTACGACATTTCTGGACAACTAATTAAGTCATGCGAAAATGGGATCTGCAGCCTTGCAGATTTGATGCCCGGAATCTATATAGCAGAGGTATGGATTTCTGGAGTTGGTAGGGTGGTGAAGCGAATTGTAAGGCAGTAGTTTGATTAGTTTCTTCCTTGTAACGAGGAGACTCGGTTATCACAACAGGTATCACAAATCGAGACAAAAACTATTATTGTCATCAATCAACAACGATAACCTGACCTGTGCCCATAAGTAGCCCCTTATCTCTGACCTCCCACACATAAGCACTAGAATCCAAGTCGGAGACATTGATCATATTAACACCACCAATTACTTTATTCTTTAGAACCATCTGCCCTTGTGTATTATAGAATAAAACAATTGCCTCTTGAGGTAGATAGTCGTGCAGAGTCAGTCTTAGATTATCTCGTACAGGGTTGGGAAAAATAGAAACATCTATGGATGGCTCTGAATCTACGGTTGACGATACACCGAGATTTAGTGTCTGGCAAGAGGTGTCCTCGCTATTCTCATTGCTAACGGTAAGGCAGACTTCATAGAGGCCAGGTGCAGTATAGGTATGCGTAGGGTGGCGGTCGGTAGAGGTCGTTCCATCTCCCATCTCCCATTGCCATTGCTCAGGCCTAAAGTAGGATACATCCCACAGCTGCACAGAAAGGAAGTCGAGGCTGTCTTGTTGATACCAGAATCTAGAGATTGGATTATTGTTAAATCCTAGAGTGTCGCAGGCGCTGCCATCGAGAGGGCCGAGGCGATAAGTGTTGAAAGTAGGAATCGTACCATTTGTATAGGTAGGAAGTTCCACTTCGTTATGTCTAAAATTACATGCTAGACCTTTTTCATTGGGAAAGTCTATTACTGAAATATTAAAACATTGTACTGCTCTACCTACATATAGTTTATTGTCAGGGCCTAGTTGTAATTGACCAAAAATAAGTCTTGCCCCACTTCCAAATTGTGTGCATATACTATTGTCATACTCAGCGATGGTAACTCTGGATCCGATAAGATCTTCGGCCTCTAGGTCAAATTGGAATATCTGATCTAATTTAGAAGTATAGATTTTAGTACCATCAGGAGAGAATTCTAAACCAGTTGATAAACTTGCGTTATAACCAGAAAGAAAGTGTAGTCTAGGACTAACCAGTTCTCCTGTACATCTATCAAAATCAGAAACCATAAAGTCAGTCTGAAACCCAGAATTATTAATGATCTTATAGGTTCCATGTAAAGCAAATTTATCGCCCGTAGGACTAAATTTAGATTGCCCTAACGTACCTCGTAGGACAAATGGTAATATAGAAATGTGATCAAGTATAACTCCTGAGGGCTCAATAAGGTAATGATAGACCGTGTCCATATTGAACTGTAGCATCCACCAGTCTCGACCATTGCCATGTCGACAAGCAGTCAGCGCTCCACTTTTGAAGATCTTGCTATTGAGGACAGAATCTTTTTGAGTTATTTCGTATGCCCCATTTTGATCTTTTACAATTTTTCCCATCCACAGCTCTTCATACCCTGTAGGAAATTCTGCAAAATCGTGATTTTCATAATTTTGATATAGGGCTATAATGGTATCCGACGTTGGTTGCGGAAAAAACCCTACACATTGTGGACTTCTAAAACCCGTTGGTTTCCAGTATTCTCCATCTTGCAAGACTTGAAGATTAGACCATCTAGGGCTATAGTTGATGCTATCTCCATTAATTACAGGCTTGTGTTCTGGGCCATGAATTGTCTGACCGTTACTGTATAATAACAATTGGCCATTTTCGTCACATATGCAGGCGTGGCACTCTTTAAAGTCCATGGTTATTTCTGG
>CALBWK010000051.1 GCA_937969415.1 uncultured Saprospiraceae bacterium
GGTACATCACAGCACAATCAAAAGTGTTGAGAGGAAGCTAAACAATAGGCCACTCAGAAAATTCAATTATCTTACACCATTAGAGAAAAAGAAATCAATTAGAAAAATTGCACTTATTACTTGATACTAGGATTTGCTTAAACATCTCATCTTATTGTAAATGCAATTACCCGTTGATATACTTGCTATTACGGTGTTTAAGGAACTATGATATTCTTGTATGGTCTATTAGACTGCTTTGCCATTATTTAACTCGCCAAATATTAGAGTTCCAATCTAGTACCAATTTATCAAGGTCAATTCCATAATGTCGTAAATTGTGTATGTCTGGAATAAGTCCGATCTTAGAAAACATATTAAATATATTGTCTGCGATTTTAGTAAATGGGCTGTCTCCATAAATAAATATGCAATCCTTGTTTTCTTCACTTACTCCTAAAAGAAGCAAATCACCGTGAGTGTAACCAATTTTAATTGTTTGCTTCTCGTGATAAACTTCTCTTGAATAGGGTGTTGTAGGAATCGAATTATATTCGAAAATTTCTTGTCTCAGCTCAGGAATATCTACCATCCCCAACAGTCTTTCGTCTTCTTCCAGCCATGGGTTTTTAGTTGGTGAATTCTCCCATCTTATTACAACTGATTCTTTCCTGTCTTTAAGACTAAATTTTAGGCAGTTAAATAGAATCTTTTCATCGCCTAAAACATAGTTATCAATAAAGACCCTGAAAATTGGTGGAATCAGGTTAAAGCTTTCGTTAAGTAAGGGCTTGTCTAGTCTTGGGACAAGCATTGCAAGTGAGTTTACATTGTTTTTCATTTGACGACAATAATAATTATTTGAAAATCTACTGCTTACCTACAAACCTACTCCCCACTCACAAACCTCAGCCCCTTGTCCAACCCATACCTATAATCCAGCATCAATGTTGCTTTTGAATACGAGTACGTGCCACTTTTCAATAATTTTTTAGGAGCTAGTTGTGTTATCTTCAAGCCCTTAGGAGGATCATCCATAAAGTCTAAAGCTTCATTATAAATTTCGTGGCTCGACTCAAATATCTGACTCAACTTCGGCGTCGACTTAAAATATTTGCTGCCAAAATAATCAGCCCAACTTTGTTTTATTCTTAAATCTTTAGGTTTGGTTCTGATAACGAGAATCTTTTTGGCACCATTCTCATAGGCCCACTTAACAGGCAGCGGATCGCTCCACCCACCATCGAAATAGGACTTGTCGCTGATTTTGTGCACACCTTTAGTCGCAAAAGGAAGAGTCGAAGAGGCAACTACTGCTTGTACCCAATTCTCTTCCGTTGGATTGAAGTATTCTGGCTTCCCATTCTTTCTGTTGGTTGCTACGATGAATGGATTAATTGACTTTTTATTTTTAATAGCTTTCTTTAGATCGAAGGGTACTTTTTCTGCTGCTACTGTAGCGATAAAGTCTATATCTAAATATCCTTTATCAGAAAAGGTGCGCCGATATTGGGTAAACTGTTTGCTTGCCGCTAGAAACTTCATAGCATTGATGCAGTAACGATACTGCTCACTCATATAATAGGAGAGTGCTACAGATCCTCCTGAGATACCGATGATGATATCGAAGGGCCTATAACTAGTAGCTATCATCGCATCAACCACGCCAGAAGTAAATGCCGTCTTAAATCCGCCACCCTCTATAATTAGTGTATCATAACTCATTGTGTATCTCTATAATCGTTAAACACAGGTGTACGCTTTTGCATATTCGCGTATACCGCTTCAAGTTGATCTGGTTTCATCATAATATCTTGTTGGAGGTCTGATTCTGCTCTTAGTCCATCTTCTGCTGACATATACGCCGCTTCGTTAATTAGCGACTTGGCTTTGATGATTGCTGCTGGATTCTTAGTCGCTATTTTATTGGCTAGCTCCATAGCTGCTTTTATCGGATAGCCCGAGACGTGAGTGGCAAACCCATATTGTACAGCCTCTTCCGCACTAAATATTCTATTGGTGAAAGTCAGTTCCTTAAAGATGTCCTCCCGTACATTGCCTCTCATAAGTTGTGTTCCAGATAGATCAGGTATAAGCCCCCATTTCATCTCCAAGATGCTGAAACGTGTTTCTGGATGCACGTACTTTACATCTGCAGCCATCGTTAGTTGTAACCCAGCTCCATATGACAAGCCCTTAACTGCAGCAATTACAGGTACTGGACATTCTCGCCAGGTCCAGATCGCTTTCTGCCATTTATTGCAGATGCCGTGTGTACGATCACTAATGGATGTACTTGTTAAGTCAGATTCAGGATTAAAATTAGAAATATCCATACCTGAGCAAAACACCTTGCCTTCTCCTGTAAGGACAACAGAGCGCACTGTTTTATCTTTTGATATTTTTTCTGAGGTTGCTATAAGTTGATCAAACATCTCAATGCTCATTGCATTGTATTTGTCTGGTCTGTTTAGCGTCACGATAGCGACGGGTCCTTTTTGTTCATATTTGACGACTGTAGACATTGGATATAATTTCTTGTGTGAGTTAGTGTTGAGTAACGTTTTTGCAAGTTAGCTTATTTGAACTCAAGGTTCAAAATTGTGAATTGTGATAGAAGAGTATATAGTACTTTTGAGCTGTCAAATTGATACTTATGAAAGGACTGTTATTGAGAGCGGATCAATCACTAGAGATTGCAAAATTACCTCAGCCCACAATTAAGCCAAAGGAAGTTCTAATTGAGGTAAAAGCCTCTGCCTTAAATCACAGAGAGATTTGGATTCAGAAGGGATTGTATCCAGGAATGAAACTGCCGTGCATCCTTGGCGCCGATGGAGCTGGTATCGTAATAAAGTGTGGCTCTGATGTGTCTGCAGATTGGCTGGACAAAGAAGTCATCGTTTATCCGGCCTATGATTGGGGAGATAACGAACAAGCACCTACCCGCCAATTTCGTGTATTGGGTATGCCAGATCCAGGCACAATAGCGGAGTACATTGCTATGCCTGTAAGCAATCTCATAGCTAAGCCCACTTATCTATCGTGGTCAGAAGCTGCTGCAATCCCTGTTGCTGGCTTGACAGCGTGGAGAGCCCTGTTTAGCCACGGAGGTATGCATAAAAGGAGTAAAGTCCTTATTACAGGTATCGGAGGTGGTGTAGCTCAGGCGGGATTGAGTCTAGCAGTAGCGCAAGGTGCAGACGTCTATGTGACCAGTTCTAGTAAAGATAAAATTCGGCAAGCTATATCCCTGGGAGCTCAAGGTGGGGTCAACTATCGTGAAGACAATTGGCATTTACAACTGAAGGAGCTGTCAGGAGGCATAGATATAGTTTTAGACAGCTCTCCTTCACCGATATTGGATAACTATTTTAAGTTTATGAACTATGGTGGACGAATAGTGACTTATGGTTCTACTGGGTCTCCCAAGACCAGTATCAGTATCAGTAAATTCTTTTTGAGACATATACAGTTCATAGGGACAGCAATGGGCAGCCCTAGTGAATTTCAAGAATTGCTTAACTTTATGGAACATCATAAAATCAAACCTACCATCTACAAAAACTTCTCCTTAGATCAAGCTGTTGAGGCAATAGAAACCTTATCAAAAGGACATCAAATAGGGAAGATTGTATTAAGCCATTAGACAAAATGGTCATCGATTCTTATAACTAAGCATAATCTAATTATGAAAATGAAATATGTAGTTCTCAGTACTGTAAGTCTTCTAATAGCTTGTGGAGGTGGCCCTAATGAAACTAAAGCCACAAATAATTCTACGGCCAAGGTCAACTCTGTTGAAATTGTAAAGGGAAAAAAGACACCTATTGCTCAAGAGGGGATACAGAATAAGACCTCCAATCTAAAAGCTATCGAATCCAACAATCAAGATCCTACGATGACTAAGGAGCAGCTTGATAAGGCCAAAGCTATAATAGCCAAGGTAACAGATAAGGATATGAAAAACTTGAAGGCAGGAAAGTTATTTAAAATGCATTGTGCTCTTTGTCACGGATTTAAAGGGAATATGAAGATAAATGGTGCTAAAGACTTGACCAAATCAGTATTGCCGCTGCACGAAGCTGTAGCACAAGTCTATTTTGGAAAAGGATTGATGAATCCTTACAAAGGCGTACTTGAAGATGCAGAAATCGTGGCTGTCTGTCAGTATATAGAAGACAAGTTAAGAAAGTAATCGGTTTGCCCCACGAATTAGGGGCTTCTATAAGCACCTATACATTAGTTCTAGTATATTTATAAATTAAACCCGAAGTATAATTTTCTTCGTGGTATTTTATGCTTGTTAAAAGTTATAACCTTCCATAAATGAAGTATCGCATACAGAAAGTAGCAGTCTTAGGCTCTGGAGTAATGGGCTCTGGTATAGCTTGTCATCTAGCCAACATTGGTTTGGATGTCTTGCTATTGGATATCGTCCCATTCAATCTCTCAGACGAAGACAAAAAGAATCCTGTAATAAGGAATAGCGTTGTCAATGGTGCACTTAAGGCCGCACTCAAAAGCAAGCCAGCACCACTGTACAATAAGAAGTTCGCTTCTCATATAAGTACGGGTAACTTTGATGATGACTTAGATAAGATCGCTGACGTCGATTGGATTATAGAAGTTGTCATAGAGAACCTAGATATCAAAAGACAATTGTTCGAGAAGGTAGAAAAGTACAGAAAGCCTGGAACTTTGATCACCTCCAATACCTCCAGTATTCCGATCAAGCTATTGGCGGAGGGTCGGTCTGAGGATTTTGCTCAGCACTTTGTGGGTACTCACTTTTTCAATCCACCAAGATATATGCCGTTATTTGAGGTCATTCCTCACGAAGGCAGCTTACAGTCTGTGACGGATTTCTTTATGGATTATGGTGATACCTATCTTGGTAAGAAGACTGTTCTGTGTAAGGATACGCCTGGCTTTATCGCTAACAGAATCGGTGTGCTTTCAGGTGTCAAGATGATGGAGCTTACTGAGAAGCACAAGATGAAGATAGAAGAGGTCGATGCCCTTGTCGGAGACCTTATCGCACGGCCTAAGACGGGACACTTCAGGTTACAAGATTTGGTCGGTATAGACACAGGTGATAAAGTGACCAAGTTTGTAATGGCCAATGTCAAAGGAGACTCTGCCGTCGATAAGTTTTCTAAAATGGCGACGCCTAAGAGTATAGATTTCTTAGTCTCTAATAAGTTTTATGGGAACAAGTCTAAAAAGGGTTTTTACCATAAGACTGGTGAAAAAGATGAGAAGGGTAGAAAGATTATCAATGCCTTAAATCTTGATACACTTGAATATGAGAAATCTATAAGACCTAAGATTCCTGCAATAAAAGCAGCCAAATCCATAGAGTTGATGGATAAGCGTATGCATACACTTGTGTCAGGAGATGAAAGAGAACACAAGTTTCTCAATGAATATTTTGCGTTTCTATTTAGCTATACGGGAGAGAGAATTCCAGAAATTTCTGACGAGTACTATTCTGTAGATGATGCTATGCGTGCAGGGTATATGTGGGGGTATGGCCCATTCGAATATTGGGATCTAATAGGGCTAGAAAAAGGAATCGAGCTCATAGAAGCTAATGACTACACAGTCCCAGCTTGGGTCAGTGAAATGAAAGCCAGTGGCAATAACCATTTCTACAAACTAGAAAATGGTCAAAAGAAATACTACAGCCTTGCTTCTAAAAGTTATGAGCCAGTGCCTGGAACAGAGGGAACTATTAATCTCGATGCATTTAGAGAGAAAGCTCCTATTATCAAGAATAGCGAATGTACTGTCCACGATATAGGTGACGGGGTGATGTGTGTAGAGTTCCGAAGCAAGAGTAACTCTATAGGAGAAGGTATCGGTGCTGCCATCCGCGACGCTATTGCCAAAGCTGAAGATGAGGGATGGAATGGCGTTGTTATCGGTAACAATGCAACCAACTTTTCTGTTGGTGCCAATCTAATGCCTGTTGGTATGATGGCAATGCAAAAAGAATTCGATAAGCTAGATGAGATGGTCAACGGATTCCAACAGCTGACGATGTATTGTAGGACTTCTAAGGTGCCTGTAGTTGTTGCTACCCAAGGCTATGTCTTTGGAGGAGGGTGTGAGATATCTATGCACGCTGACGGTGGTGTATATGCTGCAGAATCATATATCGGTTTGGTAGAGGTAGGTGTAGGACTAATTCCAGGTGGAGGTGGTACTAAAGAGATGGCCCTAAGAGCTTCTGATAGTTACTTCGAAGG
>CALBWK010000052.1 GCA_937969415.1 uncultured Saprospiraceae bacterium
TCGATGTCGGCTCGTCACATCCTGGGGCTGGAGAAGGTCCCAAGGGTTGGGCTGTTCGCCCATTAAAGTGGCACGCGAGCTGGGTTCAGAACGTCGCAAGACAGTTCGGTCTCTATCTATTGTGGGCGTAGGAATATTGAGAAGATCTGACACTAGTACGAGAGGACCGTGTTGGACGAACCTCTAGTGTACCAGTTGTACCGCCAGGTGCATCGCTGGGTAGCTATGTTCGGAATGGATAAGCGCTGAAAGCATCTAAGCGCGAAGCCAACTTCAAGATGAGTATTCCCTAAGGGTTGTTCAAGATTAGGACGTTGATAGGTCATAGGTGGAAGTGCAGCGATGTATGGAGCCGAGTGATACTAATTACCCATGTGCTTCCTTTTTTCTTTTTTTAATTTACTTGTTCTCTAATATGATATTTTCTCCCTCTTGTTTTTGTTTCTAGTCAAACACGATTAGTCACTAAAGAAATATCCGCAATAGCGGAAAAAGAGTAGGTGGTTATAGCGAGGAGGTCCCACCTCTTACCATACCGAACAGAGCAGTTAAGCTCCTCAGCGCCGATGGTACTACGAAAGTGGAAGAGTAGGTCGCCGCCTTTTTTTATGAAAGCCTTACAGCGAAAGTTGTAAGGCTTTCTCCTTTTATACACTACACTAATTCCTTTAGTTAGTCCCCATCTTAATTATTTCGATTGCTATGGCAACTTATTTACCTAATCAAGGTTTCTTGCCATATACATTCATAATTTTGGAATACTAAACTTCACTAGATCCAGATGTTAGAAAAGCTGAAGAACGGGAAAAGTAAATTGGCCATTATAGGTATGGGCTACGTAGGCTTACCTTTAGCATTAGAATTCAGTAAGGATATACAGGTAGTTGGGTTTGACATCAATCAATCACTGATTTCTTCCCTACAAAAAGGAAAAGACCCTAAAAGCGAATCAGATGATGAAGAATTTAAAAATCGGAGCATCGTTTTTACAGACGATGAAAGTGAATTAAAAGAAGTTTCGGTCTTTATTGTAGCTGTTCCAACTCCCATAACTAAGTTGAAATCACCCGATTTAAGACCTCTGAAATCTGCATCTGCAGTAATTGGGAGACATATAAAAAAAGGCTCAACGGTTATCTATGAGTCTACCGTTTACCCCGGCTGTACTGAGGAGGACTGTATTCCTATCATTGAAAGAGAATCGGGTCTCACGCATCTTATTGACTTTAATGTTGGCTATTCTCCTGAAAGAATTAATCCTGGAGATAAAGTGCATACCTTAACTAATACCATAAAAATAGTTTCTGGAGATACAGCTGACAGCCTTGAGGACATTGCAATTCTATATGAGCATATTATTAATGCAGGCGTGCATAGAGCTGCTTCAATCAAAGTTGCTGAAGCAGCCAAGATTATTGAGAATACGCAGAGAGATCTTAACATTGCCTTGATGAATGAGTTGTCTATTATATTTGATTTGATGGATATAAATACTCAAGATGTTATAGCAGCTGCGGGGACTAAATGGAATTTCCTCAAATTTTATCCAGGTTTAGTTGGAGGACATTGCATAGGTGTGGATCCATATTACTTGACTTATAAGGCTGAACAGCTGGGTTATAAACCTGAGATTATACTTTCTGGAAGGAAAGTAAATGATAACTTATCTCGACACGTAGTTAAGAGATTGCTTACCCATTTGAAGGCAAATAGTATTCAACCTTCAACGTCTAAGGTTCTAGTACTAGGTGTCACATTCAAGGAAAATGTAAGTGATATTCGCAATTCAAAAGTTATAGAAGTGATACAGGAATTACAGAACTATAATATCACAGTAGACATTTACGATCCTTGCGTAGACAAAGAAGAGCTAAAGGAATCGTACAATCTTACGCCAGTCCAATGCATAGGAAAAAATTATGACGGTATAATAGCTGCAGTAAAGCACGAGGAGTTTGTTCTATTCGATAAGGCAAAATTTATAGAAATAGCTAATCCCGATGCCATCCTGATGGATATCAAGTCTATGTACAAACCATTTAAGGAACTAACCTATTGGTCCCTATAATGAGACACCTAGTTATAATACCTGCGTATAACGAGGAAGATAATCTAGACTCATTGATTTTGTCTATAGCAGATCAATTGGAACTACCCACTAAAGTTGTGTTAGTTGATGATGGTTCCGATGATAGTACACCTCAGATTTTGAGGAGCTATGCAGAACAATATAATTGGATTAAAATAGTTACAAACGTCAATAAGGATCCAAGAGCTACAGGTGCCAAGATTGTTCGAGCATTCAATTTAGGACTAGATTCTGAAGACCTTAATGAGTATGACATTGTGAGCAAGTTTGATGCAGATCTTGAATTTCCTGCTGATTATTTTGAGAAAATAAGACTTAGTTTTCAATCTGATAGTAGAATAGGATTAACTGGCGGAGTATGTGCTATTAAAGAGAATGGAGAATGGAAAGAAGAGTCGGTTTCAAAAGGGGATCATATAAGAGGAGCACTGAAATCTTATAGGACAGAAGCCTTTAAAGAAATGAATGGCTTGAAATTATTTATGGGATGGGATTCTGCTGACGAGTTTATACTAAGGTTTCACAATTGGAAAGTTAAGCCATTGCCTAATCTATTTGTAAAGCACCACAGAGAAACTAATGAACTTAATGGATGGATTAAGACATCAAAGCTCAATGCTCAAGTATTCCATAATTTGAGTTATGGATTAGTTATTGGTACTTTGTCATCAATAAAGAGAGGAATCAAATACAGACCTTTTGTGCTAAGTGGACTATTAACTCTTTTTTATTTTTTAAAAGCTTATGGCTCACCTCAGAAAGATAAACTAGATCCTAAAATTGGACAGTTTATAAGGAACTATAGAAGAAAGACCATATTACCTTAATACGATGTACGAAAATTCTTATCCTAAACAACGATTTGAGCGGACACTGAATTTTATGTCCAAGCACTTAAAGGGAAAGAAAAACATCCTAGACCTAGGTGTACCTAATCCTATGTCAAAATTAATGGAGCAAGAAGGACATACAGTATTCAATACAGGAGGACAGGATCTTGATTTAGATTATGATTTTATAAAAGACTACAAAGATATTGATGTTGTTACTGGATTCGAAATTTTAGAACATCTGCTATCCCCACTTCCTCTATTGCAGAGTTTGCCAACAAATAAAATGATGTTGACGATTCCTCTTAATTTATGGTTTGCTCCTGCGTATAGATCCAAAACTGACAAATGGGACAGGCACTATCACGAATTTGAGGACTGGCAATTTGATTGGTTAATTGAAAAAGCTGGTTGGGAAATTAAAGATTCCGAAAAGTGGATTATCAAGAATAAGAAAATTGGAATCAGACCATTCTTAAGAAATAGGACACCGCGCTATTACGCCATTTATGCCGAAAGAAAATGAATGTATTCATCTTATGTACAGGGAGGTCTGGCTCTAAATCTCTTGTAAAGGCTTGTTCTTTTATCTCCAATTATACGGTTGGACATGAAACACGGGCAAGAGTTATTGGAAAGGCTAGATTAGATTATCCTCGGAATCATATTGAAGCAGATAATAGATTGTCTTGGTTCTTAGGTAGGTTAGATAAGTCATTTGGAAATGAAGCATTCTATGTCCATCTCAAGAGGGATAAGGAAGCAACTGTGGATAGTTTTGTGAATAGATGGAATAATCAAGGGAGTATTATTAAGTCTTATACAGCAGGCATTCTACTCCAAGGCCACAAACAATTAGTTCATAAAGAACAGGTGACTAGTGCTAGGGACTATTATGATACCGTCAATGAAAACATCACACTTTTTCTAAAGGATAAGCCTCAGAAAATGACAATAGATCTAGAGGATATCATAGATGGGTTTAATGAGTTATATGACAGCATCAAGGCAGTAGGTGATAAAGATAAAGCAATAGAGTCATTGCGAACTGCTGTTAATACTTCTGCACAGTCGAAGCCAGACATAAAGAATAGAATAAAGAATAAACTCAATCGATTGTTCTAAAATTAATAGGAATATCTCTTGGGTATAATCATCAAAAAAAGTTTTAGTCAAACAGCTGTCAAGATACTCTTGGCAATTATAGGGGCTATTGCAACTATATTCATTTACCCACAAAACCTTGAACTCAATGGCATCTTTGGTTTTGTAATTGACACAGGAGCCTTCTTTATTCCATTTATTTTAGTTGGGCTAGGTCATACTTCTATAAGATTTTTTTATTCTAGTAATGGAGATGGGAGAAGTAGACTATCGTTTTTATGGTCTTTATTAAGACTGCTTATCCTTAATACGATAATTTTCACAACTGTACTTTATTTTCTCTCAGAGACAATACTAGGATGGATGCTTAATCCTTCATTGAATTTGTCGGAATATTTTACTTATGTCGTTCCTGCTGCGATTTTATTTACAATCAATCAATTTTTGGTACGCTACCTTTCTAATTACAAGAAGGTGACTATACCCATACTTTTACAGAACATATATAAGATATCTCTCCCTATCATCTTCCTTTTTGTTCTTTATTATAATGTAGATATTATTACTGGAATTTGGATGATATTGAGTGCTTTATTGTTTAGTACTGTTGTTTTGGTCTGGATGGTAATTAGAAATTTTTCTCGGACTAATTCTACAAGTTTCTCAGAGGATAAGGAAGTCAGTACATCTGAATTCTACAAATATTACTTCTGGGCCTTTGCTTCAAGCGTCGGCACCTTGATGGCCTTTAGACTTGATGGATTTATGATACCAGCTTTGATGGATTTTGCATCATCAGGGGAGTATAGGATAGGGTTGTTTATATCTTCAATTGTATCTATTCCTATGCAAAGTGTGTTGGCTATATCAGCACCCATTCTATCAGAGTCTTGGAAAGAAAGAAATATGCAGGAAATCAAAGCAGTTTACCATAAAGGATCTCGCAATCTTCTCTTTATTGGTGGTGGGGTAATTTTAGGCTTAATAATTTTAGTGCAGTTCTTACCCTTGGTATTAAACACTTGGAAAGATATGCATCTTGTTTTGACTTTGGTGGTTATAATCGGCTTGACCAAGCTCTTCGATATGTTTTCTAGTACCAATACTTTAATTATACAATACTCTCCTTGGTACAGATTTAATACCTATGTAGTTCTGTTCTTGATGATTACCAATGTTGCTTTAAATTACATACTGATACTCCGGTATGGTATAATAGGAGCAGCGCTTGCTACAGGTGTATCTATTTTTCTAGCTAACAATCTTAGAACCTACTTTCTCTACAGGAAAATGTCCATTCACCCATTTACGACTACAAGCGTTGGGTTCTATCTGCTTATACTGACCATTTCTATCCTCTCACTATGGCTTAATCAAACTAAGGGAGGCCTCTTCTCAATAACTTTTACTGCTATTGCTGCTGTTCTTGTGTTGACCAGTTTCTTATTCATATGGAATTTAGCACCTGAAACAAGACAAATTGCAGATAACATTATGCGTAGACTCAAAGGCTAATCATTTACGTCTACACTTAATATAAAACTTTCCCAAATGTCCTCTCTAAGGCTAACCGGAAAGTCAACCAAGTTACTGTTGCTTTACCTTCGTCAAAAAAATACAAAGATTATGAAGCGGAACGTATTATTGATGTTGTTGTCAGTCTTTATGGTAGGTTGTTCAGGTGATGATGCGACTACAGAAGAAATGTTTAACTATACTGTGGCTATTATGTCCCCAGATAATACTGATAAAATAGCTGGAGAAAGCGTGCATTTACATATAAATTTTGATGAACCAGATGAGAAGATAATCCATAACATTAGCGTAGTCATAGCTGAAAGGGATGGTGTAGAGTTATATACGCATACAGAGCACGTCCATACAAGTACTCATTATGAGCATCATGACGATGTTATACTGGATGTAGCTGCAGGTACAGAATTAATAATGGAAGCAAGTGTATGGGCAATACACTCTGATTCTGAGGAAAACGAAGAGCACGAGCACGGAGAAGCAAATGAGCATATAGAGGGCAAAGTTTCGACTTCTCTTGTTTTTACCGTAAGATAATATTACAATTAAAAACTAAAAAGGCAGCTCTAGATAAGAGCTGCCTTTTTAGTTTATAGCTGTTAGTTTTTTATCCCAACATTTTCTCTGGCTTTACCCAAGCGTCAAATTCTTTTGCCGTAAGATAGCCTAATTTAACAGCAGCTTCTTTTAAAGTACTGTCTTCTTTATAAGCTTTCTTGGCAATCTCTGCTGCTTTGTCATAACCTATCTTTGTATTCAGGGCTGTCACAAGCATCAAAGAGTTGTTGAGGTTTTCCTTTATTTTTTTCTTATTAGGCTTAAGTCCTTTTATACAATTGTCACAAAAGCTGACGCAAGCATCCCCAATGAGTTGAGCTGACATCAAGAAATTGAAAATCATCATCGGCTTGAAGACATTGAGTTCAAAGTGGCCATTCATGCCTCCTACATTTATAGCAACATCATTGCCCATCACCTGTGCCATCGCCATCGTTAGTGCTTCTGATTGCGTAGGGTTAACCTTGCCCGGCATTATCGAAGAGCCCGGCTCGTTAGCAGGAATGATTATTTCCCCAATGCCGCATCGTGGTCCAGAAGCTAACATTCTGATATCGTTACCAATTTTCATTAATGAAACGGCAACAGTCTTGAGTGCCCCATGCGCTTCTACTATTGCATCATGAGCAGCTAATCCTTCAAATTTATTTTTACCAGTGATAAAAGGAATCTTAGTCAATTGAGCAATCTTCTTAGCAACCAGTTTACTATATCCTTTTGGTGTATTTAGTCCTGTTCCTACAGCTGTCCCTCCTAAGGCTAGATGACTGAGATGTTTCAAACTATTCTCAATGGCTTTAATCCCAAACTCCACCTGCGCAGCATAGCCTGATAACTCTTGACCTAAGGTAACTGGTGTCGCATCCATAAAGTGTGTACGTCCGATCTTAACGACCTTAGAATTCGCCTTGGCTTTTTTGTCGAGTTCTTTATGGAGTTTTTTGAGACCCGGTAGGGTAACCTCTTTTAGTTTGGTGTACGCAGCGATGTGCATAGCCGTAGGGAAGGTGTCATTAGATGACTGTGACTTATTAACATCGTCGTTAGGATGTAGATATTTTTTCTTATCGGTGAGTTTACCTCCTTTGAGGACGTGCCCTCTATTGGCGACGACTTCATTGACATTCATATTGGTTTGTGTTCCAGATCCTGTCTGCCATACAACGAGAGGGAACTCTTCGGCTAGATGACCTTCCAATATCTCATCACAGACTTTGCCGATAAGGCTCGCTTTAGGTTTAGAAAGGACACCGAGTTGGGCATTGGTCTGTGCAGCTGCTTTTTTAAGGATAGCATAGGCTTCTATAACTTCTAGAGGCATCTTCTGACCACCTATCTTAAAGTTTTCGCTTGATCTCTGCGTCTGTGCAGCCCAATACTGCTTAGCAGGTACTTTGACAATACCGATGGAGTCTTTTTCTTCTCTATATCTCATTTCTGTTGTGTGATTTTGTTAAAAAAGGATAGGAATAAGAGCTGCAAAGGTAATCAAGATGGAAATAAGATGAACTTGTTATCTTAGCGACCGTTAGAAAAACATCACTTACAATTTAAACAAGCATAAGATGGCATTTACACTACCTGATTTACCTTATAAGCATCACGAACTAGAGCCACATATCGATTCGTGGACAATGGAGATACACCACGGCAAGCACCACGCTGGCTACACTAAAAAATTCAATGCAGCCCTCGAAGGCACTGCACACGCAGGCAAAGACCTCATTGATATCATCAAAGGAATGGATATGGATAATGCTGCCCTCAGAAACAATGGAGGCGGTTACTACAATCACTCTTTGTTCTGGACAGTAATGAGTCCAGATGGTGGGGGAGCGCCTACTGGAGATGTGGCTGAAGCGATTAATGCTGCTTTTGGTAGCTACGATAGTTTCAAAGAAAAATTTGCTAAGGCTGCAGGTACTCGATTTGGCAGTGGCTGGGCTTGGTTATGTGTACATCCGGGTGGGAAATTAGAGGTCTGCTCTTCTCCTAACCAAGATAATCCATTGATGCCGGGCGTAGGTTGCGGAGGCACACCTATCTTAGGTCTAGATGTATGGGAGCACGCTTACTATCTTAACTATCAGAACAAGCGTCCTGATTATGTACAAGCTTTTTTCAATGTAGTTAATTGGAAAGAAGTGAATAGACGATATGCTGAGGCGAAGTAAGTCTTAGTATCTTATAAAAAAATAGAGGCTGGTCAATTAAGTTTGACCAGCCTCTTTTATGTAGACTATAATGATTGTCGTTCTTGAAAAAGTAAGGGTCTAACCTTTGTTAATCCCTCACTTTATTTGAATGTAGATAAATTCTCTTCAGAGGGAAGGATTAATCTTCCCAAGTACTTGTATTAGGATTCCAATATCTAAATCCTGGTAAGCCATCTGCTCTATTAGATCCATCGTCTAAGTAATAGCCTGGACCAAATGTCGTAGGTGGAGTGCTTAACATAGGTAGGTTAAGTTTTTCATCAGAACCTGACCTTCCGAAAGATCCTTGAGGTCCTTGTGGTCCTTGTGGCCCTTGAGGACCACTAGATCCTGAAGGTCCTGCAACACCTTGGCAATCTAGAGCGCTGAGTATGCCATCACCATTTACGTCTTCACCGCCATCTATTACACCATTCCCATTCGTATCCCAGCAATGTATACCAGGATCTCCAGCATCACCTTCGGCAGTACCGTCTGGTCCTTTATCTCCAGCAGGACCTTCTAGACCTCCACCAATACCTGGAGGTCCGACTGGGCCAGCAGGTCCATCAGGGCCTACTAATCCTGTAGGGCCGACAGGTCCTTGAGGGCCAGCAGGTCCCTGAGGACCTTTATCTCCGGGAGGTCCCATTACTGATCCTGTGCCTGTATAATCTTCCCCTGGAGGTCCTTGTGGTCCTCTTGGTCCTTGTGGCCCTTCATCTGGTCCTGCCGCACCATCGGGTCCCGGCGGTCCCTGTGCACCTTGTGGTCCTTGCGGTCCTACTGGGCCAATGCAATCGTTTACATTAAATACACCATCACCGTTGGTGTCTTCAGCAGGGTCGTTGATGCCATTTCCATTGGTATCCCAACAGTTTCCTGAATTGACTCCAGGAGGGCCTTGAGCACCTTGAGCACCTTGAGCACCTTGTACACCTTGAGGTCCAGGAGCCCCAGTAGCTCCTTGGATACCATTGCCAGCTTCTTCCGCTGCAAAGGCATAAGGAACTGAAACCAGTTGGACTGTGCCAGAAATAATGGATCCAGTTGCGGTATTAATTATCGAGACTTCTGCAAAATGGTCAGAATTACCCCAAGCGATATTGTTAAAATTACCACTTGTACTCCCTCTACCTATCTCGATGGTAAAGTGACCTAAGTCCGTAGTGACAACAGCATGATTTTCAGAATAGACTACTGTGCCAATAGGAGATCCTCTATGGATATCTACGCCTATATTAACCATTTGATTGGTTAGTAGAGCTCCAGATGTATCCATTGCCATACCCTGAAAACTGATGGCTTGTGGAGGTGCTTGTGCTTGCAATAAAGATGCTACAAAGAGCAGGCAAGCTATATAATATAGTTTCATATTATTCAATTTTGAAATTGTAATTATTAAAGATCTAGCCATTGAGTCCCATCCCAAATTCTAAAATTTGGTGTTCCATCAGCGGTGTTGGTACCATCATCCAAGTACATTGTTCCAGTGCTAGGATTAGAAGGAGCGACTGATGTCATACTATATATAGTAGGACCTCTATCTCCAGTTGCACCTTGTGCTCCAGCAGGTCCTTGAGGTCCACTTGCACCAGATGGCCCCGCTGGACCTTGGCAGTCACTTGAATTAAATAATCCATCACCATTGGTGTCTTCTGCGGGATCGACAAGTCCATTACCATTTGTGTCCCAGCACTGTATGCCGTTCGGTCCATTTGGTCCTTTAGGTCCTCCACCTGGTCCTTGAGGACCATCAGGTCCTTTGGGTCCTACTTCATTTGAAGGATCACCAGGATCACCTTGCGGACCTTGCGGACCTTGTTGTGTGCCTGCAGGTCCTTCTAACCCTTGTGGTCCAGGATCACCTTGTGGGCCTTGCGGTCCTTGCGGTCCTGTGGGTCCTTGAGCGCCTACGGCTGTACCTGCCGGTCCTTGAGGTCCTTGATCACCGACCTCTCCTATAGGTCCACCATTGGCGCCTTGTGGTCCTTGTGCTCCTTGTGGTCCGTCCGGACCAGGTAAGCCTGGTTCTCCTACTGGTCCTGAGCCTCCAGAAGGACCTGCTGGACCCATTGGACCTGTTGGTCCTGTTGCACCCGTTGGTCCCTGCGGTCCTTGTAATCCTGTTCGTCCTGGATTCAGGACCATTCCTGCTTCTTCTACAAATAATGCATAAGGCACAGACAATAACTCTATAGTCGTACTAAATGTATAATTAGAGCCACCGGTAGCATCCATTTCTACTTGAAGGAAATAGTTGTTGCTGCCCCAATCCAAGTTTGAAAAGATGCCTTGTGTCGATGATCCAAATCCTACATCTGAGCTGAATTGACCGATGCCTGTTGTGGTTGTATTTTGAGTCTCTTGATAAGCGATGTTTCCTGTCGAGGAATTCTCTAAGACACTATATCTAAGACCTATATTAGAATTAGCTAAGGCTGCCCCATTAGCATCTACCGCTATCCCTTGATAGTTGAAGGCTTGGGGTGAAGATTGACCATAAATCAAACCTGCAAGTAAAACCAGAGCTACGATTAAATAATTTTTCATTTTACTAAAATTTTGAATTTGATTAATGGAGATCTATCCAATTGCTACCATCGTAATACCTGAATCCTGGAATACCATCTGCACGATTAGTCCCATCATCTAAGTAGATATCATTCAGGTCTGGATTTGTAAGCGGTGTAGATCTCATAATGAGGGATTGTGGCCCTTCAAATCCTGTTGGTCCTTGAGCACCTTGCGGTCCTTGTGGTCCTTGTGGTCCAGCGAAGCCAGCAGATCCGGCAGGTCCTTGGCAATCTGAAGCGGAAAATAGACCGTCTCCGTTGACATCTTCACCACTATCATTTAATCCATTACCATTTGTATCCCAACAGTTAGTCCCTTGAGGCCCTACTGGTCCCATAATATTAGAACTCGGTCCCGGATCACCAGGAGGTCCTTCTGGTCCAGGAATACCTTCAGAGCCACCTTTTGGTCCTTTTGGTCCTTCTGGACCGACTCCACCGCGAGGACCCTGTACGCCTCTTGGGCCAAATGCTCCTTGTGGTCCTGGATCTCCAGCTTCTCCTGGTATTCCTGTAGCACCACCACCACTTCCAGCAGGTCCAGCCGGACCAGTTTCGCCTTTAGGTCCTTGTGGTCCGTTAGGATCGCCGGATGGCCCTGCAGCACCTTGTACACCTTGTGGTCCTTGCGGTCCTCGTGGTCCTTGCGGTCCTTGTGGTCCGACAGCACCTCCAGTTGTTGCAGGCTCACCTGCAGGTCCTTGAGCTCCTTGTGGTCCTTGGGGACCTGCAGGCCCAGAAGGACCCTGTGCTCCAGAAGGACCATATGTAGCAACCTCGGCATATTGTGCATAAGGTGCTGATAGAAATTCTGTTGTACCAGCATCTATATAATTAGTACCACCAAGAGGGTCCAGAGCAACTTGTAGAAAATGGCTGTCACTCAACCAGTCTACATTAGATAGTGCGCCTGCTACTGGTGTGCCTCTACCTATTTCTGCTTCAAACTCTCCGTTCGGGCCAGTTGTCAGCGTATGGCTTTCTATGTATGAAAAACTTCCTGTTGGACTATTTTCTAAAATCGTAAATAGAACAGAAATCTGAGAAGAATTGATTGAGCTTCCTGATTGATCGAAAGCTACACCTTGATATCGGATAGCATTCTGAGCAGTTGCAAGTGTAGCTGCTATCAATAACATCAGAATGATTTGTATATATTTTTTCATCTTCTGAGTTTTATATTTTAACAATCTTAAGTGTCTTAGAAGATTTATCCTCCTTGATCACTTGCATAAAATAGGTGCCGGGCAGCATCTTCGTAAAGTCAATGACGGTCGTCATTTCAGTAATCGGTGAATTGTCAATCAACTGGCCGGATAAATCGGTCAATCGATATCTGTATTCTCCAGACATCTCTGGCAACTCTAATTGCAGTTGCTCTACTGTAGGGTTAGGATATACTTTGATCACTTCAGTAATAAGATCTTCTGAAGAGACTGTTGTCCCAGCTACTGAGATATTAAGAAACCCTTGAGAGATCATTATATCTCCTTCAGATATTTCGGTGTTCATCGGCTCACCGATAGAAAGGTAAATAGCACCGTTCTCATTCATTAAGGCAGCGCCTGCTGATGTGATAACATAATTTTTTATCGATTGAGAGAAGCCAGCAGTAGCTAACAACATACTCAAGATAAAAAGGCTTGATTTTTTCATATTTATTATTTGTGATGAAATTAATATGGAAGTGTTCTATACAAGAGTGCTTCCTACACTATTAGATTTGATGATTCTTATAAATGTGACAGAGTAATGATGATTTTTTTATTTTTTTTCAATCCTCTGTAGACTAAAAAAGGGAAGGCCATCCTACAATAGATGGCCTCCTTACATCTATATCTTTTATCTCTTAACCGAATCGCCCATTTAGGGATGCACTCTTTTTGTTCCCCCTTGGCTTACGAACCAAATGATTGTCAAGCAATTAATCATTTGCCTCGCCGGCCGGCTTTCATTTTTGTCTTGAAACAAAAACGAAACAAAAAATTCAAGGCTTATTTCATTTCTTAACGGTTCTAAAAACTAGAATTCCTAAACGGTCTTAAACTCGCCTATGGCTCAGACACAAGCCCGTTCTTAACGGAATTCTAGCCTTTATAACCTAAAATGAAAGAGGCCCAAGTCTAAATTTCACTTCTTGTAGATTTAATTCTTCAGTGCTACTTAAGTAGTCGATTCGGTCTCTTAATTTATCTTGTAGTTAATTCCTAGATTGATTTCTTGGTAGTCATATCTCAGTGTCAAATCCCTCTGTGTGTTTGTTCTAAATGAATACAATCCATTGAGTTGTAAACCTAAGCGTTCTGAAACAGGCAGCATCATAGATAGACCTAGGCCGTATCGTAAACCTATGCCAATTTCATCTTGTACTGTACCTAAGCGTACTGGGATGTTCTGCGAATTGACTACGTAGCCGTTGTTTGTGTTAAGGATATTGGCATTGACACTGGCCGTAATCGCTGTCCTCAATTTCATATTCAGTTGAGGGTGATAAGAGACGTGCAGAGGTAGGTCGATGTATTCGTAACTATTGTAGCTGGACTCTATATTACGTTCTACTTTTTCATAGGAGATTGCGTTGAAGTTCTCAGTAAACTCTTCTTGATTGCTAATTACATTTCCGTTAGAGTCTTCAAAATAAGTGCCTGACCAATGGAATGTTTCGTAAGCTTTTTGATAGATGACACCAGTGCTTATAGTCCAAGAAGGATTAAGATCATAATTGAGTAAGAAGTTAGAGGTAAAGATGTCCACTGTTCTTTCTGTTTCGTTTCTTTGGTAGGCTTCTTCTTGATTAGAAGCTGAGATAATGGATTTGTTGAATAGTCCATATCCTCCAGTAAGGGCAGCGCTCCATCTACCTTTACTTTGTATTTTTATTTCTTTAGGTGTTGATTCGGGTAAGCTAGGCTGTAGGTATAGTGTAGGAATTGGCCTTTTAAAGCTGAGATTGTTGTCAGTTGTGGCCAATTCTGCTATTGTGAGGAAAACTAATTCTGATTGTGGTTTGAGATTGTTACTTGCAAGTGTTTCTAAATTTTTACCAGCTACTTGATTCACTCGAATTGAGTTTTCGTAGGGTATAGATATTTTTTTATTTGTGAATAAAAGCTCCCTAACAATCTCTTTGTTGATTTGTCTACTTGGTGTGGTTGTCACATCTGTATCGATGGGAATTGACTTGTCTATTTGTCTGCCAACACTTTCTTTGCCGTCAACAGGCATTAAATTACTTGTTTGTTTTTTGCTAGATGATACTTCAGTCCTCGTGTTGATTCCTGCAGAATTGTCAAGCACTGAGGTTGTACTGGTTTTGATTTCTAATTGGCGTTCTGAGGTTGAAGTGTTCAATGATGGACTAATGTCATTAGTGATCCATAAAAGAACCATTAAGCCACCTAAGGCCAATGGTATTAGGAACAACCAAATTTTTCTTTTTCGTTGGGGTTTTTGTTTGGCTAAGATGCCATCCCATATTTCTTGTGGGTCTACGTCATATTCGTGACGGTCCACGTGATTCTTTATATGATAGTCAAATTTATTGCTCATGCGATTAAGACGTTGTAGAGATTCTTGAATTCTGATTGCAGAAGTTTTTTTGCTCTAGAATATTGTGACCGAGAACTGCTTTCGCCGATATTTAATCGATCTGCAATTTCTCTGTGTGAATATCCCTCTATAGCAAAAAGGGCAAATACTTGTCGGTACCCTTCAGGAAGTTTGAACACGAGATTCATAATTTCCTGATGAGAAATATTGGTGATGGCTTCAGCATCTACACCTTTGTCAAAGTTCATAGTGTCCAGACTTGATTCCATAGTGCGGAATTTTTTCTGGTTTCTACTCAGACATAGATTGATGATAATGCGTTTCATCCAACCATAAAGTTGTTTTTCCTCTTGTCCACTGAACTGATCTATTTTTCTGAAAACGAGAATGAAAGCGTCTTGCAAGACATCTTTTGCATCCTCCTCAGAATTAGAATAGATCCGAGCGATGGTCATAAGGCGACCTGTAAAGTGGAAAACCAGCTCTTTGTAAGCGCGCTGCTCTCCTTTTTTAAGGCGTTTTAATAAATTATCTACATTCATAAAAACAGTTGCTCCTAATCAAAGTATACGAGGTCGAAGGTCAGATCGGTAATACCTCCAGCCGGATAAGTTGTATTGTCTAATATTATTGGGTCTTGTAATTGTGTTCCAGAAAATTGATAAGCGACAAGGTTGTTTGATTCTGATGCAGAAACTTCTCCTGTACCACGTAGTTCAAAGCCTTGTGTCGGAAATGTAAAGAGATACTCAGCATCTAGAGCTGACTGACTGATATCTCCGACAAATCTTATAGCACCAGTCATATAAGTCGCTACATCATCCTTTATAGTAACATTGAGTATCGTCAAATCAAGTCCATCGATAAAACTCCACTCCCATATGTGCTCCACAGTTTCAAGCCATTCTGTTCCCCAATTCATATTGGTGTATTCTAGTTCTTGAGTATAGTTAATATCTACACAACTTAAAAGATCTGCAGTGACGGTGTCAAATGCACCAGTGACTTGCTCTGGTGGACTGATAGTACCGTCTATAGGATCTATGGCGAAGATTGATATAGGCTCGTCGACACATCTGCTGCGTTGTATGGCAAAATTTCCATTGTCATCGGTTCTCAGCATCTCGTTGTCATTTTCATATTGGATTCTAATCCATCCGCTATTAAGCGCCTCTCCTGCACAGCTGAGTGCTCTTCCCGAAATAGAGAAGTTTTCGCTACGAGAGTTGAGCTCTATGGCTTCTTCTTGTGATCCAGTTTCGTATTGTGGTTCTAATGTGCTTTCAAAAGGGGTATTGATGCAATCTCCTTCTATAGTCAGATTGAGTATATCGCCTTCTGGTATGGACAGGGATAAGCGTCCTTCACTGCTTGTTTGGCTATAACTAATAAAGCCAGACTCAGGAGCCACGATCTTGACTTCACGATTTATCGCTGGAAAGCCGTCTATATTAATTTGGCTCGATAAGGTCACTTCATCAAAACTGATATTGATACTCCAGTACGCTAAATGAGTGACCTCGGCGATATAAAAGTCTCCCTCTCTTGAGGCTGTTCCTTCTTCTATCCATGTGGCGTTGGTTTCGTCGTAAGACCATAACTCTAATGTACTTTGAGCATATTGTCTCATGATTTCGGGTATAGGCATCACTAATCTGGCCGTGCTGCCTTCAGGTAATTGAATGTCTTGGCCATTAGAACCTTCTAGTTCCACGATCATTATTCCAAAAGAGGCCAATGTTTTCAATTCATCGTCTTTGTTTATGCCAGTCAGATTGCCAGGGAAAGCGCTAAAAGAAGACTTGTCGGTAGGGTCAAGCCATTTACCGAATAGGTGCATATCACCTGTATAAGTGCCATTATCTGAGATATAGTTGCCTGAGGGAAGATCTAAAGTTGCTGCACCTAATACTGCCTCACCTCCCGAGGTAGTCTGAAAATTACCAGACTCTTCTCTTCTTATCAGTTGAATATCCACATTATGAACTTCGTCCTTGAAGGCATTAAATCGACGTGTACCCACAAAGTAGCCATCCTTTTCTATTCTTAGTAGACTGCCATTTTCATATAGTTGAACCTGATCAAAGGAAAAATTGCCTTCTGCATCGGTCTCTGTAGATAGGTCGCCTAGCCATACCATTGCATTGTCGACAGGGACAAAGTCTAAGTCTGCTTCATATACATTGCCGACTATAGAACCCGTAATCGGATTCGTAGCTGGATTGAGGATTGGGGTTCTGATTTCTGTGTCCATCCCTTCGTCCCGCTGACAAGCAGATAGAAGCAGAACAAGAAGTATAAGTAGAGCAGAGGATTTGCGCATGTTGTCTTATTTAGATACACTAGGTACTACTCCTATAATTTGAGCAAGTCTAGAATAGCTGCACGCTTTCCCCTTTAAATTACGAAAAAGGGCTAAATCCTCTAATAAATCCTAAAACTCCGCCGACCCTGGGTATCTAGGGAAAGGAATAACGTCCCTGATGTTGGCCATACCTGTCAAGAAGAGAACCAGTCTCTCAAATCCTAACCCAAAGCCAGCGTGCTCACAAGTACCGAATCTTCTAGTATCTAGAAACCACTCCATCTCGTGGGCAGGAATCTCAAAATCTTCCATTCTGGCCATCAGCACATCTAGGCGCTCTTCTCTCTGTGAGCCTCCAACGATCTCTCCGATACCTGGAAAGAGGATGTCCATCGCTCTTACAGTCTTGTCATCATCGTTCATCCGCATATAGAAAGCCTTAATATCCTTAGGGTAGTCCGTCAGGATAACAGGCTTCTTGAAGTGCTTCTCGACTAGGTAGCGCTCGTGCTCGGATTGGAGGTCAGCGCCCCATTCTTCTATGACAAATTGAAATTTCTTCTTCTTGTTGGGCTTGGAGTTCATCAGAATCTTGATGGCCTCCGTGTATGTCAGTCGCTCAAAAGGCTGATCCACGCAAAATTGTAGCTTCTCTATAAGTGGCATCGGGGAGCGCTCATTCTTAGGTTTTTGACTCTCCTCGTCGAGTAATCTCTTTTCTAAAAAGGCCAAGTCATCTTGGTGGTGCTCCATAATGTACTTGATGACATACTTGAGCATATCCTCAGCCAGGTCCATATCATCATTGAGATCAGCGAAGGCCATTTCTGGCTCTATCATCCAGAACTCTGCAAGGTGTCTAGAGGTATTAGAGTTCTCTGCTCTAAATGTAGGTCCAAAGGTGTAAACATCTGATAAGGCCAAAGCGCCTAGCTCTGCCTCCAGCTGCCCAGATACCGTGAGGTTGGTTTGCTTATTAAAGAAGTCTTGCTTGAAGTCTATATTGCCCGCCTCATCTTTAGGCATTTCGTTGAGAGGAAGTGTAGTCACCTGGAACATCTCACCTGCACCCTCTGCATCAGAACCCGTAATGATAGGCGTATGCAGATAGACAAAGCCTCTCTCGTTAAAGAACTGGTGGATGGCAAAGGCCACAGAGTGTCTGATTCTGAAGATACATCCAAACGTATTGGTTCGGAATCTAAGGTGGGCGATATCCCTCAAGAATTCGAGGCTATGCTTCTTAGGTTGTAGCGGATATTTATCGGCATCAGAATCTCCAAGAACTTCTACAGAATCTGCTTGGAGCTCTACACTTTGCCCAGAGCCCTGTGAAGCTACTATCTTACCCGTTGCACTTACAGCTGAGCCAGTCGTAATTCTCTTCAGGAGGTCAGCATCTGTATTATCTCTATCGACGACAACCTGTAGCGTCTTAACTGTAGAGCCATCGCTGAGCGCTATAAACTGGTTGTTTCTAAATGTTCTTACCCATCCTTTGACAGTAGTCACATAGTCTACCTCTCCAGAGGTAAGGATATTCTTGATTTTCTTTCTTTCCGACATGAGCTATCAGTGCTTTTAATTAAGGCTGCAAAGTTACGGATGTTAGACGTAGTTATCGACATTAAGCTTAAAATGAGCACTTTTTGACTCAAAACAGGAGGTGTTTTAACGATGTGTTGGCATCGCCTACAGGCTCGTCTGCTTAAGACTCCAAGGACGCTATCACCTCAGAAGCCAACTGATACGTATTGTCCATATCCGATGATGAAGAGGGTGCATACATCGCAATCTCAGATCTATCGATGATGGTTTTGAGTTGCTCTAAGGCAGAGGCATCAATAAGCGGGGTAAGTTGCGCAAAGAGTTCTGGCTTTTTAAGATGCAGTGCGGGGACGTCATACTTGTCAGTGATATAGGTCTTGAGAGCAAGGATCATTTCCTCGTGGAAGGCTTTGGTGTCGTTAGCATTCAGAGCGGCTTTGGATTTTTCCAATCTTTTTTGTGCGACGCTATAGGCTTTGTTTTTCTTGATGGTCCGCTCATCAAATTTTCCTGACTTGTCTAGTCGCTGTGCATACAAGAACATCCCTAAGCCGCCTAGGACTAAAGAGAGCAAGCCCCCTATATGTAAAGCCGAATGATGTAGAGATCCGCTAGGTTGCTTGAGTGTGGTGGTTGGGTAGATGCCTTGGAGTTCTTTTTGCTCTTTGGGTGCAGCTACCTCTTCTATGTTGGTACCTTGTACGACACGTATTCTGGGAAGCGTTTCTGTGAGGGTCACATAAGCGCTGCTGTCCGTATCATAATAAGTAAAGGAAGGAGATAAGTTGTATGTGCCTGGCTTCTTAGCGACGATCAGATATTCGTAACCGTTGCTATGCGAAAGGCCATAGGCATCTTGTTGCGGTTGACCTTCGGTGACGTTGGGGTCATACATCTCTAAACCTTCTGGCAATTCCCACTGCGAGGGTTTGATTTGATTGGGGTCGCCATTGCCAGCGATATACATATTGACGACAATCGCTTTGTCGGTACTGATGCTGCGTTGCTTACATTCTACCTGCATTCTATAACGACCTACAGCACCTGTAACGGGCGTATTATGTGCTGGCAGTTCTCTGACTTGGATAGGGATACCTGCAACCGTTTCTGATTTTGAAATAGTACGCTTGCCCTGATTGGTGATCAGCTCTACTCTAAAATTTATGTTGACAGGTTCTATCTG
>CALBWK010000053.1 GCA_937969415.1 uncultured Saprospiraceae bacterium
GAGGACTGACATCGAGCAATAGGTATTTATAACCTAGAGATGAAACTAGTTAACCTCTTGTGATGCTTAGATAATATCATACCTAAGTTAGACTTAATGTTTTAATATTTGTGTAGTGCAAGTCTAAGGGAGATGAAAAAAATTTTAAGACTATTTTTTAAAAGTATACTATAAGGCATCCAATTGCTTTCTTAGAGCCGCAATCAAGTCCTCTTTGTTTTCTAATCCTACGGATATACGAATAAGTGAAGGCTTAATGTCCATCGCCGCAAACTTGTCTGGACTCAATTCTTTGAGATAACTAATGACCGGTGCATAGATCAAACTGTCATGGCCTCCCCAACTGACACCCAACTTAAAGATTTCCAGATTATTGACAAATGATTTTATTCTAGCGATATCTGTTGTCGCCAACTCAAAACTTAACAGCCCGCCGTAACCACTCATTTGTTGCTGGCCCAGTGCATATTGTTCGAAGGAAGGGAGGCCAGGATAATGAACTTTATTGACAGAATTATGTCCCTCTAGAAACTCGGCGACGGTCATTGCATTCTCCATAATGGCTTTCATTCTGATAGATAGAGTCCTGAGACTCCTTAGAATCAACCAGCCCTCAAAGGGCGCCATCTTAGCGCCCAGCAACTCGTGCTCAGCAGTGATGATGGCATCCATTGTGACTGTGTCTGAGATGATCACACCAGCAACCACATCGCTATGTCCTCCAATATATTTGGAAGCAGAATGTATTTCTATATCGATACCCAACTCCAATGGCTTCTGAAATAAAGGTGAAGCCCAAGTATTATCTATAACTGTTTTGATCTGATGCTTTTTGGCGATCTGTGCCACAGCCTTGAGGTCCTGCAACTCCATTGTGAGGGAAGCTGGGCTTTCTAGGTAGATTAATGTTGTATTGTCTTGTATTGCTTCTTCAAACTCTTCTGGATGTCGTCCATCTACATAGGTTACAGCCACATTCAGTTTTTGCTTGAGGTATTGACTGATAAAGTTATTGGTCGGACCATAGATGTTTTTGATCGTGATGATATGATCTCCTGCCTTGATACAATGTAGAATTGCACTGGTCACAGCAGCGATGCCTGAGGCGCAGAGCTTGGCTTTTTCACCTCTACAGAGAGCAGCAATTTTATCTTCTGCAACCTTGACTGTAGGATTGAGCAATCTAGAATAAATAAAGGCATCCGCTTTATGGTCAAAAGCTTGATCTATAGAGTCCCAATCCTTAAACGTAAAAAGAGAATTCTGATACAGCGGCGGTACGACTGCACCATGCGGATCTTCATAGGTATCGTGATTAAGTACGGTTTCGTCTTTGAGCTTTTTCACTATTTGTAGATTTAGCACCTAAATTAAAGCTTTAGCCTATGTGAATACCTATAAGTCTTACTAAGCTGCCTTGTGCGCCTATCCCTATTACCACAGCTCTGGAAGGTAGTATGTACTACACTCCCTAAGGATATCAGCTACAAGTACTTTTCTTCTCGCAAAGTCTTTTATTTTTAGGTTACACAATACTGTTATGGCAAAAATTAAGATAGTTCTCGCATTAGTCATTTCTCTATGCATAGGCTCTTCATTATCAGCGCAAAATGGATATCATTTTGGCACCAAAGGTGGGCTGACTATCGGCAGTCAGAATTGGAATGGAGGAGAGCGCAGCCCTTTATTTTCGTATCATATCGCAGGATTTGTAGAGACGCTGGATCCCAATCTACGCGGCTCATTATTTGCCCAACTAGGATTACACAATAGAGGAAGTAGCCTTGGATTTAGGGGTCTTAATTTTGGTAGAAACAGTCGCAGTTCTTATCGCTTCCGTAATATTTCTTTACAAGTCGGTGCCAAAAAAGTATTGGATACAGAAGTTATTGGTGCTAGGCCATTTTACTTTGTGACCATAAGAGGGGAATACACTATTTCTGATAATATGCGTGAGATTCAAGATTTTAACACCCAATTTCTTAATAACAACACTTTCCCAAATGGTGTACCATCTAACTTTATAATTGAGGCGGCCTTTGTCAATCCTTGGCTCTATGGGATAGGTATAGGTGGAGGTTTCCAATTTGAGGGTAGTGAATACTTCAATACTGCTCTGGAGTTTTCTATTAACCCTGACCTCAATTTTCAATACAACAGACTCCCTGGACAAATCCAAGGTACCGATGCTTTACAAATTAGAAATGTATCGTTTGAAGTGTCCCTCGTGTTTAGATTCCTAAGAGAGATCATCTACACGGACTAGAAAAAGAAAGACAGACCCAGATCAAGGAATTGGACAGGATCACTAAATCCCTTAAAGTCCGAACGCCAATATAGGTAATCGCCCACACCATTAAATCGGAACTGGTAGGTCAAGTCTACGTGCAATCTGTATAAGACAATACCTGTCTGAAATCCAAATCCTGCTTCTACACTACTGCGGCGCTCTTCAAAGAACTCGATATCTCCAAAAAGCTCATTTTCAGATAGAATAATAGAAAACATTGGCCCCACTCCCAACTTGAACCGATCAAGGCGTATGCCTGCAATTAGGGGTATATCTAGACTATGCGTCGTCTTGACTACAGAAGTATTGGTAATATTCTCTAGATCGATAAAGTTATCTGCGTTAAATCGTGTCTTGGCCCGTCTATAGGCGAGTTCTCCTTGAAGGTAAATCAATTCCTTCCTGTAGTAAGTAACCAAGGATACTGTCGGTGTATAGTCTTGTTCTATAAAATTGACACGATATACAAAAAGGTCATCAGCATCGTCATACTTGATTTCGTGTGGCCGATTAAAGGGTATAGAGTACGTTCCCTTAACACCAAAATACGTCTGCGCACTCAGCGTACCTTGAGAGAGTAAGCCTAGCCCAAGTGTCAAAAGTATGATGTACAATCTATTATTCAAGATGTCTTAAAGATAGGGACTTTATCGGGTTAATAAAGGGGGGCAGACGACATATTGTAATCACTTTATGGCGGGAGTCTTCTTTATATTGTAATTCAACAACGATTCATAATATTTAATTGACGTTGGAATACTAATATTATTTCTCTTAGCGGTATCGACAATTGCCCCAATTTTAGCATCTAATTCAAGGCTGTGATCAACCAATAATACAACTCGATTCGTTGATGAGGATAACGACACATTCGACACCTCAGTAGATTGTGATGACAATAACCCAAATATAAATCCTGCAGCAGTGGAGATTCCGGGCAACGGAATAGACGAAAACTGTGACGGTGAAGATCGAGTAACTACTTCCACCTCGGATTTAGCAACCTTCTCACTTTCTACCTATCCTAATCAGCATCTGAGGTAATTAGTATAGAAGTAGATGAGAAACTTGACTACCGAACCTATTTGTATGACCTTACTGGAAATCTTATCCATTATGCTGTCAATACTGACGCTATCTTGGTCGAAGATTTTCCTACAGGTATCTACTTACTTGTTATACAAGATCTCTTGTCTGGCCACCAAGTCACTGAAAAAATTATAATCAGTAGATAATCTATCTCGACACGACGATTCTTTCAACAATCTTCTGCCCCGATACTTGATCTCTAATTTCTAGCAGGTAAATACCCGCTAACACAGATTCTAGATTAAGTCGTTGAACATTCTTAGCTGACACAACCAAGCGACCACGCAGATCATACAAGGAGGCGACAAAATCTAAACGGTCACCGCCCTCTAGATCTATGACTAGAAGCTCGTCGGCAGGATTAGGAAAAATCCTTATAGCAACTCCTTGCAAATTATGGACAGAAGAAGTTAAATCCATACCGTCGCAATCTTCATCGATACCGTTATTAGGAATATCGTTGACACCAGGGTTGATATTAGGATCACCATCATCACAATCATCTAGCACTGTAAATCCATCTCCATCATCATCAAAAGGGATGACAGATACAAATCTATTGCGGACTCTGTTCGTTTCGATAGCTTCATTTAAATCGAAGAAGATTTCAGCTTCGTTCGGAACCACCACATTCTCACCGATATATGAGACGGGCTTTATTCTGAATTTGGCATAGCCGTGACTTTCGGGTTCATTGGTGGTACTATCTGGGAGCATTATGTTGTCAAAAATAAAATGCAGTTCCTTGCCATCATTGATGAAGTAGGTAGCGTCGTGGCTAGCAGATACAAATTGAAAAGTGCTGGCATCTAATCTAGCATGCAACTGATCAACTAGCTGCACCGTAAAGGCCGTATCATTTCCAGTATTCTGAAATCTTATCGTATACTCTAATTCTTGATCTAACAAAACATAGCCCTCTTCAGAATAGCCTAGAGGACTGACTTGTTTATCATTAGGGTCAAAAGCACAGGCCACTGTAGATTCAAGAGTATAAAAAGTAGTGTCAATACTTGGCGTATCCGCAATCACTCTAGAATCAAAATTCATAATGCTACCAAAAGAGGTTTCATTTGGATTCTGCACATAAAACTCAATCCTCTGCTGCTCTGTAGGTGCTAACGCATCGATCGTCCAATAAATATCTTGGCCTACAATAGAATCTGGCAGTGGTACAAACTCCGAAAGTTGAGGTGCCGCCACAGAAGCAAGGCTATCTAAAGTAACCCTTAAAGTGCCGCCACTAGGTACTGTCCCGTAATTTGAGACATGACTAATGAACTTCGTTACAAAATTACATCTTGTAATACGGGAAGTGAGATCGGGTTCTAACAAAGCAAAATCCACTATGGGTCTGTAACCGAAATATAAGGTATCTAAAATTCTTTGACCTTCAATCACAACAGTGTCTAGCCCCGTTGGTTCCCATATCCCATCTGGCACGAAACTTAGAGTATGTTGAATTTCGTTTGTCGAGAAGTTATGGATTCCTTGCGGGCCGGAAAAATTAAAGAAAGACATGGGGTCTGTCTTGTATTCGATATTGCGTAAGGTCCTCTCGTTAGAATCGAAAACTTCGTTTTCATTTTCGTCATAATAACTGACAACAGTCTGCAAAAAATTTCTAGATATATTAACTAGATAATAAAAGCCGTCACTGCCTATGGCTAAGATATCGAGATCACCATCGTCGTCTATATCAGTCACAATGTTGTCTACTGCATCGATACGACTAGAGGAAGGAACATCGATAGCTATAAATCGATCATTTTCTTGCAGCAAGAAATAAGTTTCACCAAACCTTTCATTGAGCAAAATGTCCAAATCCCCATCCATATCAATGTCTATTATATCTAGGCTAGCTTGAGAACTCAATTCACCAAAAATTCTTTCGCTATCTGGAAAGCTATTGCCGTCTTCATTTCTGTACAGAAAAAGAGTACCTTGGTTATAAGCGAGTATATCTGTTAATCCATCCCCATCAATATCAGAAATTACAATGTCTTCAGGATTAGAAATCTCATCCAATAATGCATTCTCAGGGCTGATAAACAAATCGTAAATTATTTCTACACGGTTTCTGTTTTTTGAGCAATAGACAAAATCTATCGTCCCATTACTATCTATGTCCCCTACATCAAATTCAGAAATGCTATACTGGGTTTTGAATACGAAGGACGGCGCTTCAAATTGCCTTCCATCAATATTTCTCATTAAAAATATTTCATTGTCCTCAAAATCAACGGTGACAATATCCTTAAGACCATCATTGTCTATATCAACTATCTCAGGTTTTAATCTGAATTCAATCTCAGGTGATCCAATCTCTATTGGTTCAGCAAATATTTCTGGGCCATTGACTTTTCTATACAATTCTAAGTGTCCACTAAGGGGCAAAGAGACAATATCCTTTAAGCCATCATTATCCATATCCTCATATAAAAAATACTGTGAAGAACCCAATTCCTTGTGCCTCAAAAAACTGAATTCATCATTACTTTGAAAATCAACGTATAATCGTGGATCAGAATTAGAAGCTGTCCTTGTAGAATACAAGAGATCCTTTCTAGAGTCTCCATCCATATCATCATAGACCATACAGTTGCCTTCAATCCTATGACGTATTAATCCAGAGACCAATTCAAACGAATGATCCGTCTCGTGCTTATACATACTCAAGTGATCATCAAAAAGTGAATTCATCAATAAATCTTCTAAGCCATCTCCATCCATATCTGTGTATATCATCTTGGTAGGAGAACCGTGATGAGGCGATAGAGGTATCAAAGAATCCACTTGTACACCATTATTACTAAGAAAAGCAATTCTAGTAGTACTAAAATCACCTCTAACTACATCCGACAAACCATCCTGATTAATATCAAGAATGAGGTTATCATAATCATCACCACTAAAGCCGGAACTTGCCCTTAATTGCCATACATTGAAGCTGTTTTGAAAGTAAGTTCTGGGTGTGTTACTGAATTCTTCAGTTAAATTTATATCAAGGTCACCATCTTGGTCTATATCCCCAACTGTAAAAGCAATCAAGCCCAACATATTAGCTTGAGTAATTGATCTCTTTTGATAATTAGGTCCCAAATAGACACTAAAGCCCGGTCCTGTGTATGAGCCTGCAAGTATATCTAGTTGACCATCTTGGTCTAAATCTACAATCTCAAGAGCACTAGCCTCCGTGAGATTATCAATCATCTGTTGATCAAAAGGTGTAGAAGGAAAATCATCATTTCTAAGCAATAGAAGTAGGTTATCCTCTAGATAAGTACATACAATATCTTGATCGCCATCAGCATCTATATCAGTGACCTCGACTGCAAAGAGTCCAGTCCCATCTGACTTAATAATCTTTTCATCCGAGAAGGTTAACGAGCCTAAGTTTTCAAACCAAGCAATCTTATTTTTTTCCTTATCTACATAAATGATGTCTGAATCACCATCACTATCGATATCTCTTAGAAAGATGAAATCAACAGTCATATCGTTACTAGTAGTAATGAAAATCGGCTTTTCAAAAAACATTTCGTTGCCTGTTCTTATATTGACTGTAATCGAACCTTCCGAGGAAATCTGACTTCTCGAGCCTATAACTACATCAATAAATCCATCATCATTTAAGTCCCCTATATCAAAGGTTGGGTTATTTAGATCTGGCGTATTATAATCCTCGATGGGGTTGCTAAACCTAAGTTGCGCTTGAATTGAGGTAGTGAATATGAATAGGGCAATGGCGAGTTGAAAACAAATTGATCTAGCGTTCATTATACTTCTTGGGCTTACTGGAAGTGAATAAGGCAACCTTGGTCGGCTGTTCTATTTTGCGTATCAAGATACACTTTAATTTACAAATTCAGTAATGCCTTTAAGAAGGGGTTTCGAAGATTGTTCTACTGACGACTAGCCATCCTTTGAGCATCCACCGCAATAGAAGAACCTATGGCTCGTTCATAAGGAAGGTCAAGAATAAAAGTGGAGCCCTTGCACTCATTAGCTTTAAGCGAAATAGTACCTTCCATCTGCTCTACGATGCGCTTACATATGGCCAAGCCCAAGCCAGTACCTGGAAAGGATGAAGAGGGATGGAGTCTTGTGTACATACCAAATACTTGTCTTCTGTATTGTTCTTCAATGCCAATCCATTATCTTTTACTTTGATAAATTTAATTCTATTTCTTCTTCCTCTTGATTGAATTGAACGCTTATAGATTGATGCTTTGTTCTATTAAAATAGTAGAGCTCAGATTCTGGATTTCGGTATAAATACTTTGTAAGTACAGATCCAATTGACCCAATTCCGTAAACCCCAATTCTCTTCATTTTATTTAGTGTTGGTGACTTATGCGAAAGGATAGATGATTACATCCTGTCACGCGTTAGCCTATACTCTGCAGCATAGTGTTAGCACAAGATTTACACTTATTGAAATATGCAATTGATGTCCAAGTCAAAAGTAGCACTAGTATCCGTTCAAAAATTTGCATACAAAATTTGTTCTCTTTCTACCTACTTAACACAATCCGCTCCAACACACTTTCTTGATGGATCTGATCTATCAGCTCAAGAATATATACTCCGTCGGGCCATTGACTCAATGTAATATGATCTCTGACCACACCACTATCTAGTATCCTGCCATTAAGATCGACAAGACGATAGACGATGTCCTTAGTCTTCTCAAGATTGATATACACGCGTCCCTGTGTAGGATTGGGAAAGATGTCCACAACTTGAGCGACTAGATCATGTGTCGCAACGATAACTTCGCCATCACAATTTTCATCTATTCCATTACCTACAATTTCTGTAGCGCCCGGATTAATTGTACTATCATTGTCATCACAATCGTCAGGCACAGACCACCCATCTCCATCGGCATCTATGGCAGAACTATCGTAAGCACAGACACCAAAAGATCCTTGTTCATCACTCGAATACTCAATAACTTCAAAAAATATTTGTTCGCCAGGTAGACGACCTGTTAAGAATACTCGTGAGGTCAACCCAAAATCAAAATCATCATTACAATCCAACAAGTCAAGGTTGCCACATTCTCCAGAATACACTTGCAATACATGATCTTGTATAGCATCACTTGTCTGTGGCACTGTTGTTTCTATAATCAAATTACCACTTAGTGGAATTGTAGTAACAAACCAAGTATCAAAACCGGGTCCTTCAACTCCGCATAAAAAAGCTTGCCCATCACCAGAATTATTTGACATAAAATTGTCGAACACTTGTTCTTGGCAAGTAACTTGAGGGGAAATACGGTGAGCTGTTAAGCAGACATCTCCTGCCTCAGCTACTACAGGTTCTTCCTCATAAGCACATATACCAAATATGGACGCTTCACCAGAAAAAGCAGATACTTGTAAATAATATAACTCACCTGGCGTCACACTTTGAATACTAATTAGACTTTGCAAACCTGCTCCTCCATCATCATCACAGTCCACTGGCGTCAAATCATCACAAGTTCCAGAATAGAGCTGCATAATCATATCATCTTCTCCATTCATCACATCTCCTGTCTCTACCGTGAACCCCCCCGAATCAGGTACTTCTATAGTAAACCACAAGTCCACATCTTGACCTCCGATGCACCCTAAGGATATATTACTTGCTGTACCTTCTGAATTATCTATTATTCTCAAATCACATACAGGTGCTATCGGAAGTGGGACAGCAGAACTGCAAATACTACCCGGAACAACTTCTGGCGTATGTACACAAAGACCGAACTCTCCACTAACATCAGAGCCAAACTCTGTAATTCTCAAAAAGACTGTCTCTCCTGGATCTAGTGAGCCTGTAATAAATGCTTGGCTACCTTCTCCACCATCACAATCAAGGACAACCAAGTTGTTACAGTCACCTGAGTAAGCTTGCATTACGATATCGGATAACTCAACAACAGTCGTTTCCGCCACAAAACCACCCTCTTCTGGAATCTGAAAAGCAAACCAAGCATCTATGGGTTCAGTACCGTGACAAGTAAATCCTGGCTCTATCATAGAAGCCGTTAATCCGATATTACTAAAAGTATTGCTTTGACAATTGTCATTAACCATTACCTCTATGGCCTCAGCGCAAGTATTCTGTCCATTAATATGTATGGAAATTACCAAAAGGATAATAGAGTAAAAAAATCGCATAAGAACTTGTTCTACGTTATTGGAAAAAGTTGATAACTAAAAATACCATAATATTAATCAACTAGATTGTTGAATAACTATAATTGGTCAGTGACGAAAAGTTAACACTTGGACCAACGCATCTTAAACGCGTCTTGCTGTATGATCCATCTTGAGCAAGATGGCCATCATAATAAAAAAAGAAACGAGAGAGGAACCACCTTTACTGACGAGTGGTAGTGGTATCCCTATAACAGGCATCAATCCTATGGTCATTCCAATATTAATAAAGAAGTGAAAAAACAAAATACCCGCTATACTGTAGGCATAATATCGTACAAAAGGTAAGGTCGCCCGCTCTCCTATTATAGTGAGCCTAATAAGCATTAGCACCATCAATAAGATGAGGCTGACACAACCGATAAAGCCTTGCTCCTCTCCTAGTATACTGAATATGAAATCTGTAGATTGTTCAGGGACATAATTGAGTCTAGTCATATTACCATCCAAGAATCCTTTGCCAGAAAAGCCACCAGAACCTATCGCTGTCTTAGATTGAATAATATTATATAATGAGCCGTGGCGATCACTTAACTCTGGCTTGAGCCATACATTTAACCTATCCCGCTGATGTGGCTTCAGTATATTATCAAAAGCCCACGAGGTGCCGAATGATAAGGCAGCGCAGACGATCCCAACGACCACAGTACCAATCATCAATTTGTAGCGGGCCTCCTTAAATGGGAGATAGGCAAAATAAAATCCTGCTAGAATTACCGCTCCTAAAATGTAGACATACGCAAAGAAATTATATCCCGCAGCTACAAATAGTGACAACAATAACAAGATACTCAAGGGCAAGCGGTTGTCGCTCACACTATAGGCCAATACAAAATAACAACCCAACAGGATAAGCAAAAAAATCAAATAAGGTGACCACAAAAGAGAACCAATAAATATGAACGCTAGTGAAAAACCTATGATATAAATTATCGGATTAAGCCCAGCTCTATATAGTGGCACTAAAAAAGATAAAAAGATGATTGCTGTTCCAGCATCCGGCTGCAAAAAAATCAAAAAAGCAGGAACCAAAAAAAGCAAAAAAGCCACTATGATTCTTGTCCATCGATTGATATCCATTTTCATCTGACTAAGAAAGGCAGAGATGCCTAGAGCCGTCCCCCATTTTGCAATTTCTGAAGGCTGAATACTATAGCCCATAATTTCAAACCAAGAGCTTGCACCTTTGACTTCTTTTCCAAAAAGCAGCACCCCTATAAGAGATAAAACAGTGACAATGTATATGGGGTAAGCCAAAGTATTCCATATGCGCCAATCCAAGGAGTAGACCACAATAAAAGCCACTAGTGCTACCCCAATCCATATCGTTTGTTTTCCGACTATAGAATCGAAACTCCACCACAGACCTCCATCCCCCTCATAACTTACTGTATAGAGCATCAACCATCCTACCAAGACTATTGAGAAAAACAAAGACAAGAGCAGCCAATCTATGGTCAATCTTGAAGTGTTTACTTTCTTTAGCATCGGCGATAAGGGAGGGCTGGAAGTTGAATTAGTTCAGTTCCAGCAATTGTGTTTTTTTCATTTCTGCTTGAACAGGTAAGGCGGACGGAAAATCTCGCTTAAGTTCTAGTAGTGTAGCTTCTAGATCTTCTCTGAGTTCGTAAGCACCGATTCTAACTTGATAGTAGGGCGGATTATGCTCCCAAGTAAAATCCACATCAGGATAAAGGGTCTGAAATTTCTTAATCCCCGTCTCCATTTTCCGTCTATCATTAGTCGTTAAGATTTGAATTCTCCAAGCTCGTACAATCGTCTCCTGTCGATTGTTGCTGACATACTCTCGCATGAGATTCGTGATTTCGGGTTCTTCGGAGACAGTTACTTGTGCCTCTAGCTGGAATCCAAAAAATAGAAATAATACGCCGATAGATAATCTTAAGATCATAGGATTGTATTTTATATAGTCTAACGCATTAGCTGCCGTGACATTGCTTGTACTTCTTACCACTTCCACAAGGGCAAGGATCATTTCTCTTTACCTTTTTTTCTTGACGCTTAAAGGTTTCTGGCTTAGCCCTCTCCGCTCTACCTGCACTTGCTGCCGCTCTTCTTCTCGCCATAGCTTCAGCATCTCTATTGGTTCTTATATTTCTATTGCTAGACCGTGTCTCTCTCGCTTCCTTGACATCTTCTGGTGCTTTCAGTGCTAACTTACCTCCCATAAGATAAGACATCACATCATAGTTGACCTTGTAGACCAACTCTTCAAATGACTTGTATGCTTCCATCTTATAGACAACCAGTGGGTCCTTCTGCTCAAACGAAGCCGCTTGTGAAGAATCTTTGAGCTCATCCATAGATCGGAGATGCTCTTTCCAGTTCTCGTCGATCAGCGCTAAGGTAATCGCCTTCTCGATGTCCTTCATTATAGATTTACCTTCTGAGTTAACAGCCAACTCTAGGTCAGCAGCAATAGGAAGGTCTTTCTCTCTAGAACTACTCTCGTAAGGAACAGCAATACGCTTGTACTTATGTCCTTGATTCTCGTAGACATTCTTGATGATAGGCAATAAGAGTTCTGTGATTTTCTCAGATTTATGCTCATAACCTGCCAGAACATTTTTCTGATACATCTCCACCAACTCAGGTACATTCCCTTCTGTAAAGGTTGCCTCATCTATCTGTGGGTCCATAGAAAGAATCCTGAGACTATCATTTCTAAAGGTATTATAATCACCTCCCGCCTTGTGGTCTTCTACTAGACTCTCGGTAAGCGACATAATCATATTGTACAAGTCAACAGAGAGTCTCTCTCCACTGAGTGCATTGTTTCTTCTCTTATAGACTGCTTCTCTCTGGATGTTCATAACATCATCATACTCGAGCAATCTCTTTCTGATTCCAAAGTTGTTTTCCTCTACTTTTTTCTGTGCTCTCTCTATTGACTTGGTAATCATTTTGTGCTGGATGACTTCACCATCTTGGTGTCCCATAGAGTCCATCACTTTGGAGATACGTTCTGAATTAAAGAGACGCATCAGCTTATCTTCTAGAGACACATAGAACTGTGAGCTACCAGGATCTCCTTGTCGACCTGCTCTACCACGCAACTGTCTGTCGACACGTCTAGAATCGTGTCGCTCTGTAGCGATGATGGCTAGCCCACCTGCTCTCTTAACTTCATCTGATAACTTAATGTCAGTACCTCTACCTGCCATATTTGTCGCTATGGTCACAGCCCCTGGATTACCTGCTGCAGATACGATCTCTGCCTCTCGCTGGTGTTGCTTGGCGTTGAGGACATTGTGCTTGATACCGCGTAGGTCTAGCATCCTAGACATCTTTTCAGAAATCTCAACCGTAGTCGTACCGACGAGAACTGGTCTACCTTGGCCCGTAAGTTTTCCTATTTCATCTATAACAGCATTAAACTTTTCTCGCTCAGTCTTGTACACCAAATCCTCTCTGTCATCTCTGACGATAGGTCTGTTAGTTGGGATAACCACAACATCGAGTTTGTAGATTTCCCAAAGCTCTCCTGCTTCCGTCTCGGCTGTACCTGTCATACCACAGAGCTTGTGATACATACGGAAATAGTTCTGCAAAGTAATTGTCGCATAGGTCTGCGTTATATCTCCGACCTTTACATTTTCTTTGGCTTCGAGAGCTTGGTGCAGACCATCAGAGTAACGCCGTCCTTCCATCATACGACCTGTCTGCTCATCGACAATCTTTACTTGGCCGTCTATAACTACATACTCATCCTCTCTTTCAAAAAGCGTATAAGCTTTAAGTAATTGATTAACGGCATGGAGTCTTCTCGCTTTGATAGAATAATCTTGGATCAACGTCGAGCGCTGTTCTGTCATATCCGTTCCTGTTGCTGTAGCCTCAGCTTCTATTGCTTGCATCTCGCTCGCGATATCCGGCATCACATAGAATCCTGGGTCGTTTTCTCCCTTAGACATGTACTCAGTACCAAAGTCCGTCAACTCGACACTTCTGTTTTTCTCATCGATAACAAAAAGCAATTCTTCATCGACCAAGTGCATATTTTTATTCTGCTCGGCCATATAATAGTTCTCTGCTTTTTGAAGCATCGCCTTGACACCATCTTCACTGAGGAACTTGATCAATGGTCTATACTTAGGTAGAGATCTATAAGCTCTTAATAGGGCCATACCCGCATCACCTTCTTCAAAAGACGTATTGCCTTGGGCATATAATTTTTTAGAAAGTGCTAGGTATTCTGTTGCCTTTTTTCTCTGTGCTGCAATAAGTCTTTCCACCTTAGGCTTGAGGACCTGGTATTCTTGCTCTTCTGTTCCCGCAGGTACTGGTCCAGAAATAATCAATGGTGTCCTCGCATCATCAATCAATACGGAATCTACCTCATCGATCATCGCAAAGTGGTGCTTGTTCTGCACTTTCTCTTCTTGTGACCGTACCATATTATCTCTCAGATAATCGAAACCAAATTCGTTATTGGTTCCATAGGTGATATCACATTTATACGCTGCAACCCGCTCTGGAGAATGCGGCTTGTACTTATCGATACAGTCTAAGGTCAAGTGTAGAAACTGGAAGATCGGTCCGACCCACTCACAATCCCTTCTGGCTAGGTAATCGTTGACGGTAATCACGTGGACTCCCATACCGGTCAAGCCATTGAGGTAAGCTGGCAATGTAGCGACAAGGGTCTTCCCCTCTCCCGTCTGCATCTCAGCAACCTTACCTGAGTGTAGGACGTACCCACCGATGAGCTGTACATCGTAGTGGACCATATTCCAGGTGATCTGACCTCCTGCTGCTTGCCACGTATTATAATAGGTAGCTTGCTCACCTGAAACAGAAAGGAAGTCCTTACCTGCAGCTGCGAGGTCTTTATCCTGTTGTGTAGCCGTAACTGCGAGACTTTCGTTGTTACTAAATCTGCGGGCCGTCTCCTTTACCACAGCAAAAGCCTCTGGCAGAATCTCTAAAAGAATATCTTCTTGGTGCTTGTCTCTTTCTTCTTTGTAAGCATCTATCTGCCTATATAAGTCCTCTTTGACAGCAAAGTCTGATTCTGACTTGGCTTCAGTCTCTGCCTTCGCGATATCTTCGTTGATGCCTTGTAGGTGGGCAGCGATGCGCTCACGGAACTCTAGCGTCTTATTTCGCAATTCATCATGAGACAAATTGGCATATTGACTAAAAAACTCATTCGTTTTCGTGACATAAGGGTTAATCGCCTTTACGTCTTTATCATATTTGGTCCCGAAGACCTTCTTTAAAAATCCTAACATAAGTCCCTAATTCGCTGATATTCAGTATGATTATGGCCGTCGTGGCTCTTAGATGCTGCAAGATAAGCCTATTGGATGGTTCTTACCGTGCGGATAACAGAATATAGAAGGTCAGATATTGTACCAAAGCCACAATACCGCCATTATGGCTAAAAGTTAAGATTTCACGGCTGATCTAATTGCGAAAACCAAGACTCAGGGGGGCAAGTATAGTTTACTTACCTTCGGCCACCGACTGGGAGAAGCTTTTGGGGCTCTTCTTAAGAAAGTTGTTTTCTATCAACAGGCTATAGGACCACAAATACAGTCGTATTTGTCTAGCCACAAGTAGTAGCAAGCAGACTGCTACATTGGAAAATGAATTAGTGAATCATCTAAATTAGGTACTTGTCAAATATTAATATTCAATGGATTCTCGTCATTGCGTCTTCCCTCTTACTCTTCATGATTTCTCCATATGCCAAAAGTGTCAACGACTTCTTTAAAGGCTCCAAACTAGAAAAGGAGCCCGGCTTTGTGTTGCTCACAAGTAGTCTCGTGATCAGCTGGCTGTTTGCCAAGTCCATCACCAACTCTGCCAATCTAGGTCTCTCCTTCGGTATCGTCGGGGGTGTCGCTTATGCCTGTTACTATCTCTCCTTTCTCGTAGCTGGAATAACCATATATAAGATGCGGGTGAGAGGACATTTTAACTCTATTCACGAATTTCTCAATCATCGCTTTGGAAGATCAGCAATAATCGTCTTTTCGCTATTGATATCTTATCGACTCCTCAATGAAGTCTGGTCTAACACAATGGTCATCGGTTCTTATTTTGGTGAGCAGGGTTCTAGCGGATACTTCTCATCGATAGTGGTCTTTACAGCACTGACCTTAGCCTATACACTAAAGGGTGGGTTGCGGTCTAGCTTGTTGACAGATATGATTCAGATGATCCTGTTCATCATTCTTCTTTTTGTGATCCTAGCACTTATCCTTCCTAAAGAAGGGATGAGTGTCAGTAGATTTTTAAATACTGGCGAGTGGACAGCAGCGGGCGGTATCAATCTCATTTTCGTTGCGCTGATTCAAGTATTCAGTTATCCCTTCCACGATCCCGTGATGACAGATAGAGCTTTTATTGCTTCGCCAAAATTAACGTTGAAGAGTTTTATCGTAGCGACAGTGATAGGGAGTATCAGTATCATCTTGTTTTCCTTCATTGGTATCTATGGTAGATTTCTAGGTGTAGAGGGTCAGGCTGCAGTAGGTGTCTCTCAACTGATGGGTACAGCCATGATGATCATGATTAATTTCATAATGATCACCTCTGCTGCATCAACACTTGACAGTACTTTTAATTCTTTTAGTAAGATGATGATCATTGATCTCAAATTCTTTAAAGAAGTGACCATCAGCAAAGGACGTCTTGTCATTATAATCGGTTGCCTTATAGGGACAATTCCTATATTTTTTAATCCAAGCATCCTCTCTGCAACGACAGTCAGTGGAACAGTTGTAATTGGCTTGACACCGATATTTTTATTCTGGTACCTCGATGCGCCAAAAATATCTTTCCACTTGTCTATACTCTCAGGACTTGTCGTGGGCGCCCTACTTATTATGGATTATGATTTTCCTTATCTACAATTCTCTGGGCCCTACAACAAGTTGTTATCTGCAAATATTACTGGATTTATAGCTTGTGTTACTTTGTATCTGATTCCAATAGGTATAATGCGACTTAGAAGGAAGAGCTAAGTCTAACTGTGTTAAAGTCTGTCTGACTTTCGGCCGCTATATTTGCCAACTTTTATCTAATGTTTTATGAAATAATTCCAACGGGGGTATTAATGATTGCTGTCTTAGTTATTGTATATTCAACCTATATGAAAACACTATCCCTCTTATTTTTCGCAATGACATTCCTCACCATAACAGATATTGCTGCCCAAGATCTATCTATTGTAAAAGGTTATTATCATTTTAAATATTTTAACGGTGATAAACGTATTTCAAGAGGGGAACTTGAATCGATCGTCATTCAAGATCCTGAAGCGAATGAATTACTGCAAAAATCGAAACGTAACACAAAGCTAAGATGGGCTACCATCGCAGCTACTTTAGGGTTTGTACTATGGCGAGTCAATACAGAAGAAGAAAATCACAGCTTAACCTTTATAGGCGCTTTGAGTGGAATGACTGCTGCAATCGGCTTTAAGTATGTCTCGCGAGAGTGGAGAAAAGAAGCAGCAGAAAAGTACAATGTCAACGCTAAGGCTGAGGTCAGTAGTGTGCACTTAGGTTGTTGCAAAAATGGCTTAGGTCTAGTAGTACACTTTTAAAAATAAATATTGCTATCCACTCAATTACCCATAAAACACTCCCGACTCTTTGCAAACTCGATAGAATCTACTATCTCTTATCTAATTGGCCTCGCAATGTTAAATTTCCTCACATCTCAGTGTGACTGCTTATCTTGCAACGAACCAAATAATAACATACTATGGCCAAAAAGAATGTAATAGACGTTATACTCAAAACCATTAACGATGTTCAACAGAACAACAAGCAAAATCCTAATCAAAGGACTGTAGACAGCAACGTATTTGATTTACTCAAAGACAAGTTGCGTAATCTAGACGACAAGACAAGAGCCAAGAGAGCTGCTAAAGGTAAATCTCCACACAGTATCCTCGATCTGATCAGAAAGGAAATAGAAGGTGTCAAAACAGATAACAAGAGAGATGCTAATGTTCGGACTGCCCCTAAAAGCGTCTTTAAAGACATCCTTAGAAAAGTAGAGGAGAAACCAGCTAGACGTGCAGCTAAAGGCATCGGCAATATAATCAACGAATACAATCTAGACGTCAGGAATATTCCTGAAAAGGTTTTAGTGAAAATACAATCTAAGTATCAGCAAGACGTAAAGAACATAGACCAACAATATGCACAGGCGATGCACGATCTGGCGAAGAAGTATCGGTGAAAGGTTTGAAGGTTTCGAGGCTTAAGGGTTTCGAGGTGTCAAGGTTTAAGAGGGAGTCGAGGTGTCAAGGTTTGGGGGCTTCAAGGTTTGTTTGGAGATACAAGAGAAGTATTGGATATAAAAAAGAGACAGCGATCTTTGTTGCTGTCTCTTTTTGTTTTTAGTTAGGATTTTTCCAGGATAATTTTCCCTCGCTCAATTTATAATACTCCACACAACTAAGTTCAGAGTGATCTGCACAATATTGTTTGCCATTGGTATCATAAAGTGTCTTTGCATTCTTTGATTCTATGAGCACATATTGATGACCACTTTCATTTTCCATCTCCGATAAGTAAACGACTGGCTCGGCCGTATTTTCAAAGAAGGCTTTAGTCCAACTGTATGTCTTGATAAGCTCATCTTTGATGGGATCTTCGGTTATATCTACTTTTTCTTGTGCAAGACCAATCTGGCTCATCAAACAAAACAGAAATAGTAAAACGGAATTAATAGTTATCCTTTTCATTTGTTAAAATATTTATTGGGTTAATTAATAAAAAATAAGCTAGTATAAACTATGAGCTAAAGCAGTACACCTAGCTGGTCTAATACCGCAGGCAACTACACTGCAATCTCTCCACTTGCCAAACTTGATAATTATAAATAGAACTCGGGTAAATAGAACTTAGTCCTATTTAGAGATGTAAGTTATCCTCTTAGAGATAATTACACGATCAATAATTCTATGTGACTTTAATGATACAGAAGTGCACCTGGGCGGTGACCAATCTTCTAGTAGAGCCAAATCGTCGTCAATAAACTTCGAGACAATTGGCATCAGTGATTTTACTACTGGCAGCATTTGTTTCTAATTAATATTAAACAATAAAAAATTCGCTTTCCGAATCTATCCTCAAAAAAACGTAGCATTCTTGAATTTTTACATGTAAAAAATGTTAAAAATTTGTTGTCAAATCTCCAACACCTTTTTATAACTTAAAAGCATTACCGCTGCAACAAATAACCTATGGTCAGATACACAGATCGACCTTCAGAAGGAATGATACCTGGGCCTGGATAACCGGTAGCTCTACGTGTATAATAGGCACTGTTTAGGAGATTATTGGCTCCTGCATCAATGGAGAAACCCTTTAGGGTGTAGCCTACCGAAAGGTCCATAATTTGATAGGCAGGAATTTGTCCTATAATCCCTGATCGCAAATCATCGCTGGTAGACGCAAGACTATTCTGCGCATCTGTAAACTGCTCTCCTGTAAAGGAGTATTGAATGGAGGCAGACAGCTTTTTATAGTTGATTGTCACACCAGACTTTAAGGTCAAAGTGGGAATAAACTCTACGGTATTGCCTTCGACATTGTTACTGAGTGAGGTCAGGTACCTAGAATAGGTATAAGAAGTATTTAAAAAAGTCTTGGCTTGAAATAGTTTTTCATTGTCCTTGACAACTCTATATACTACATAATTGAGAAGTGATTCTGTTCCAACAATAATCGCATTGCCGATATTAGTCCTTTCTCTATTGGCCCGGTCATCTAATCTTATCCCGATTCTATTATTATACAAAATAGAGTAGAGCCCTACGTCATAAGAAAATCTAGACTTTATCCTTCCCGTGACACCTGCATTGAGGCTGAGACCTTTCTCATCAGAAATATCTTCGTCTACTATAAATGAGGGATTCACTACCCGGATATCGCTAAACGTAACTGACCTGTAATTCTGGGATACATTGGCAGAGAACTTAAGTTGCTCAGAAATTTTGTAATCTACACCGATGCCAGCTAACAAAAAAGTACGCGGCAGCTCCCGCGCTTCCTCGACACGAATTTTAGAAATGGCATTACCAGCTAAGTCAAAATTTATATCCTGAAAAGTGCCTTCAGTCTCTGTCTTAATATATTCCAACCTTAGACCAGGTGTAATGGACAATCGGTCACTCAGATAAAATATATTCTCAGCAAACAAAGCCAGATTGAGGTTAGGGAAAATAAAATTAGACTGGCTAGCGTAATCAGGAAAAGCCAATGATTGCAAACTAAAATCTGCATCTATGCCTGTAGTTCCAGGCCCTTGTATGGAAGTATTGTTTGACCTATAGATCTTAGACCCGACCAGCAAAGTATTAGAAATATCTCCCAACTTGTAAGAACTCAAGAACTTGATCTCCGCACCCACATTTCTAAAACGACCCAATATCAAATCTCGAGGATTAATATAATCGCCGTTACTATTCTGCTCATCTATACCCAGAATTGGATTTTCATTGAGTACAATAGGATTACCTCTAAAGCCTACAGAATTTCTCTGAGCATTGAGTGCAAAAAGACTCAACTCTAACTTATGGCCACCTCCCAGCTGGTGCAGAAATTTCATATTGTACAGCTGCCAGTCGACTTCAAACCAGTTACGATCACGTGTACTTAACCTGGGGGTTGCAGCGAATTGGCTATCTGTGAGTCCACCCGCTTGCTTTGCTAAGTAATTATAATAGGTGACATCAAAGGAAATATTTGTAGCTTCAGATACGCGGTAAGCTCCAGACAAAAATCCATTGTGTGCTACAAACTCGCTATTTTCTCTATACCCATCTCCACGTTTGTAATTGTAAAAGCCATTAAGTGAAAACTTGACCTTATTGAATCCAATAGAATTAAAGCTGTTGAAGAAATTGAAAGAACCTATTGTCTGTTTGGTCCTAATATCCAATTGTCTATACTGTGGTATTTGTCTTATTCTAAAATCAATGAGCCCTCCAAACTGTGTCCCATATTGTAAAGAGCTGGCTCCTCTAACTATTCTAATTTCTTCTAAGGCTTCCGAGGGTGGCGTGTAGTAGTTTTCTGGGTAGCCCAGCACATCTGCACTGATGTCATAACCATTTTGTCTAGAATTGAAGTTAGAGGTTCTATTGGGATCTAACCCCCTACCGCCGATGTTCAGTTGTAAGCCTCCATCTGATCCCTCGTAGATATTCAGACCACTTATTTGTGCATAGACTTGTCTAGAGACGTTGGAGGCGGTATTGCCTTTGACGAGATCTAGGAGCACGACTTCTGTTTTCTTCCCAGCATAGATCGACGTGCCGACGATATCATCAAGTCGCTTAGTCGCAAATATTTCTTGTTTCTTTCTGATGATCTCTATGTCCGACAGCTCAATTGACAATCGACTTAATTCAAGTGTGTAATTATCTTTGACTGTAGTGACAACAAAGTCCAAAATCTCATAACCCTCCTTGTAACAAATTAGTCGCAGCCCTATCTCAGGTGTTATATCAAGAGTAAATCTGCCCTCTGCATCACTCTCTGCATATAGGCCAGTATCAGGCGCCAGCACCTCTACCCTACTCAGTACTTTCTCTGTCTCAGCATCAAATACGACACCTGTAACTTGTCCTATCATCAAAACAGGACAAAGAAGAGTCAATACGATAGCTAGACTAATTTTCATTTAAGGGTTTTATAAAATATCTGTTTCCAAAATTATTCTCCAACGTCAATAAGTCGACGTCTGGATCTAAATAAATTTGACTTTTTCTACCATTGAGCGAAGCATAGCTCTCAACAAATATTTGCAAGTTTTGATGGCCCTGCGAGGCAAAATGCTTGCCAAGATAATGTGCATACTCAATGATAAAATCTGCTTGAGTAGACATTTGCTTTTGTTGGAAAGCGGTAAGGAAATCTTCATTCTGAACATAAAATCTCTTACCAGAGACGGCATCTACGACTTTGAAATTAGCATACCCCGTCTTTTCCATTAACATCACCCGCCAAGAAAATCTATACCCCTGCTCTGTCCAAAACAAATTGCCTGGATAAGCATAGCAGCGCAGAGGAAACAACAATTGAATTACAAAGAAGAAAGTTAATACACTTAAGCTAAACCGCTTGTACCTAGGCTTGCAGTTATACCGTATTTCATTACAAAATGCCTTATAGTCTATACCGCCTACTTTAGAAAATAATTGTAATACTCTCGTATGAAACGCATCACTGAAGAAGAGCAAAGTCCCTACTATCATTATGTATGGAAACATCCCAATCGGAAATAATATCTTAGTCAAAATATGAAAAAAGATAACGGCAATAAAAGCCACAACCCTTGTCCGAGGCCACATCAAAAAGAAAACAATACTCAGGTCATATAGAGCACCACCCCAGCTGAACAGATAATGCAGCCACCGCTCATCTAGCAATTGCCCTATAAGCGGAAGATGTCCTTTGTCTCTAAGCCAAATACTCAATGGCAACGCCTCCTCCATCCAATCCGCATTCAGCTTGGCCAATCCCGCATATATGTACACGATTGCCATCATCAACTGCAGTGCGCCGATGTGCCATTGTGCTATGTACTCACTCCTAATGGATTTATCTCTCCACGCATCCACAGAAAAATGAACCTGCGCTGGCAACCATATGAGAATAAAAGAAACTAGGGATACGAAATAATAATGATTCAAATAGGTCGTCTTATCCATCAGCTCTATATACGTAAAGCTTAGAAAGAAGGTGAGGATAAAAAGCCTGTACTTATAACCTATCGCAAATAAAAAAGCCGAGAGACCACAGATAATGAAAAGCAAATACGTCCACTTGTCCGGTACGGTCACCCAATCAAAACCAAAGTAATGAAAATGAAATTTTGGAAGTAGGTAGAGCTTTTCTATCCACCCGTAATACCAAAATCTAATAAGACTAACGACCATTAAGAGTCCAAATAAAATACGAAAGACCGCCAGTGGGGCAGCCTTTGTTTCTTTATTCAGATATTCTAATGCTATCGTCTTCATTAATCACCATCAGCATCTACAAAATCAACTTGAATATTGAGGGCAGATAGCATATCTACTTTTAGGGGCACGACAGCATCTTGCATCTGATCATAGAGTGC